>JAYTUC010000177.1:0-24024 GCA_043744775.1 Fimbriiglobus sp.
CTGTTGGTCAGCAGGTTGCCGACGACTTGCGCGAGCCGGGTCGGGTCGCCGTCCACGCGCACCGGCGTCGGCGGGGCGACGACCGCGAGGCGGTGGCCGTACTGCTCCAGCAGCGGCCGCACCGCGTCCACGGCGTCGGCGACCGCCCGCGACAGGTCGGCCGGCTGGCGGCGCAGGGCGAACTTGCCCTGCGTGATCCGCGACACGTCGAGGAGGTCGTCCACGAGGACGACGAGGTGCTCGAGTTGCCGCTCCATCATGGCCCGCGTCCGCTCCACGGCGTCGCCGCCGTTCGCCCCGAGTTGCATCACCTTGAGGCCGTTGCGGATCGGCGCGAGCGGGTTGCGCAGCTCGTGCGCCAGGGTCGCCAGGAACTCGTCCTTGCGGCGGTCGGCCTCGCGCAGTTTCTCCGCCGCCTCGCGCTGGTCGTGGATGTCGGTCGAGGTGCCGAACCAGCGGAAGTCGGCCGGGTCATCGACCTCGGGCACCGGCACCGCGCGGGTGAGGAACCAGCGGTAGACGCCGTCGTGGCGGCGCAGCCGCGACTCGACTTCGAGCAGCGCCCGCGCCGACTTGGCGATCCGCCAGCGGGCGGTCAGGCCGGCCGCGTCGTCGGGGTGGACGACGCCGACGAAGTCGTCGGCCTCGGCGTCGGGGCGGCCGGTGTACTCGGCCCAGCGGCGGTTGACGAATTCGAGGTCGCCGTCCGGCCCGCGCACGCTGACGATCTGCGGCACGGCGTCGGCCAGGTGGGCGAAGCGCTCGTGGCTGGCCTTCGACGCGGCCTGCTGGCGGACGTGCTCCGTCACGTCCTGGGCGAAGACCGCGACGCCGCCGCCGGGGGCCGGCTGCACGCGCACACGCGACCAGCGGCCGCGGGCGTCGTGGTGGTACTCGAACTCGGCGGACGACCCCTCGATCGCGGCGCGACGCATCTCGGCTTCGAGCCGCGTGCCGACCTCGCCGGGCCACTCGCTCCAGAAGACGTTGCCCAGGGAGGCGGACGCCGGGCGGCCCCAGCCGTCCTCGTACTGCCGGTTGAGAGCGACGAGCCGCCAGTCGGCGTCGAGTTGGAAGAAGGCGTCGCCCATGCCGTCGAGCGCCGCCGCGAGCCGGCTGGTGCCCTCGACTTCGCGGCGGTAGGAGCGGTGCAGCGCCTCGCACAAGACGCTCACGGCCACGCCGACGAGGACGAACGTGCCGACGTACAAGGCGTCGCGGCCGAGGTGGGTCAGCACTTGGCCGCCGGGCCGGTCGAGGAACCAGACGCCGACGACGCTGCCCAGGGACGTGGCCAGCAGCCCCGGTCCCAGCCCGCCGAGCCAGGCGGCGACGGCCACGGCACCGATGAACGGCAAGAAGGGCACGGTGTCAGTGAGCCAGTCGGTCAGACCGAGCCGCGCGAGGGTCACGGCCGCCGTCGCCAGCACTGCCGCGGCGTAGCCGGTCAGTTTGGAGTGCCTCGTCAACCAATTCATCGGGGTCATTCCGGTTCGTGGGGGCGTGACACGAACCGTATCATAGTCGGGGATTCCGGCACGACACCGGACTCCCCCGCCCCCGCAGTCGGAACCCTCTAGCATGGTTGATGCCGTCGTCCCCGATTTGCTGGCGTCAGGTTTGAAGCTGGTGCTGTGCGGCACCGCGCCGAGCCGGGCGTCGGCGGCGGCGCGGGCCTACTACGCCAACCCCGGCAACCGCTTCTGGCGCACCCTCCACGAGGTCGGCCTGACGCCGACCCTGGTGCGGCCCGCCGACTACGCCGACCTGTTGAAGTTGGGCATCGGCTTGACGGACCTGTGCAAGCACCACTTCGGCAACGACGACGAGTTGCCGGCCGACGGCCTCGACCCCGCCGGCCTGGCCGTGAAGGTGAATCTGTACCAGCCGGCGGTCGTGGCGTTCACGAGCAAGACGTCCGCGCGGGTCGCCCTCGGTCGCGCCGCCGACTACGGCCTGCAACCGGAGTCGATCGGCGCGACGCGCGTCTACGTCTGCTGCTCGACCTCGGGCCGGGCGCGCCGCTTCTGGAAGCCGGGCGTGTGGGAGGGGCTGAAGGCACTGGTAGACGAAGTGGGCGAGCCAAGAGCGTGAGCCACTGGGGCTTCCGGGTTGCGGGCGACGCGCTTTGCGGCACGCCTAGGCGAGCCGCCTGCGTAAGCTGGCGGGTTCTAGCCTGCCCGTGTCGGTGCCTAACGTGCCAATGGGAAGTCTGCCGACCTGTGAACGCCCGGAACCTGCCAGCTTACGCAGGCGGCTCGCCACCCCTACACCCAGCCAGGGCGTGAACGCTTACGGCTCGGCGTTACTTTTGCTTGGGCGGATCGAACTCCAGCATCTTGTCCGTGATCTCGCCGTCAACCACGGGATCGTAAGTCGTCGTCTCCTCGGTGCGAAAGTTGTCGAACTTCGTCTGTCCATCGACCCGGCGGACAAGGTAAGACTTCTTGTCTATCCAAAGAGTGATCGGTTTTTTAACGTACTTGCCTTCGACGCGGAAGCACTCAACCTTTTCGAGCTTGCCGTCGTCAATCCGCTTGGCACCACTGACGTGGATGCCACCCCAGCCTCCGAGTTGATCCGGCATGAGCAGGCCGGGGATTCGAGAGGCCGATCCCGCGGAGACCCCCGTGGCTCCCGCCACGGCCAACTGCATTGACGCAGGCTTCTCGATTCCTGGTTCCACGTCCCACCAGGTCTGGAGTGCTTTGCCTTTCGACCAGATGATGTACCGACTCGCATCGTCCTTGTATTCAAATCGAAACTGGTCGGGACGCACGAAGGCGGTTTTGAACGGCTTCTCGACCGTGCGGTTGCCCGTGTCCTGAACGAACAGAGTGGTAACGACCCCTGAATCCCGGTACGTTTTGCAGTCGGCGTAAGTCTTCGACATCCGCTCAAGGAGTTGTTTGGCGGTGGGCGCGTCCTCCGGTACGGGCTTCGGGACTGGGCTGGGTTTTGGCGTCTCCGCCGACGGCGCTCCGCCCGGCCGCCCGGCCCCCGGCGCTTGGGCGTCCGCGACTCGCACCAGCACCGTGCCGGTGCCGGCGGCGAGGCCGCACGTCAGCATCGCGGCGAGCGCGAGGAGTTTCACTTTCGAGAGGGCCATGGGGACGATCTCCAGGGAGAGGGCTGCCAGCGCGACCGGGACCGTGCCCTGGGCCGCCGACGGGAAGTTCAACACGGTCACGAGTAATTTCAGCGGCACGTCGGCCGAGGTGGTCGCCGCGCTCAGGCCGAGTAGCCCCAGCGTCGCCGCCGGGGCCAGGCCGCGTTTCGTGAGCGCATCAAGCAATCGCTTGCGCGCCTTCGAGAGTCGCCCGGTCAGCGTGCCGGCCTTCCAGCCGAGCCGGGTCGCGGCGTCCGGCTGCGGCACGCCTTCGAGGTCGCAGACGACGAACGCCGTGCGCAACGCCTCCGGTAGCCGGCCGACCTCGTCGTGGACGGCCGCGAGGAGTTCGTTCCAGTCGCCCGGCGGGGTCGCCGCCTCCGGCTTCGCGGTCGCCCGGTCGCGTTGCCGCGCCCGCACCGCCCCGCGGCGGAGTTTCATCGCCCCACGCACGGCCGTGCCGTGCAGCCACGCGCCGACGTTGCCGCCGCGCACGCGGCCGCTCGACTGGACGAACGCCAGGAACACGGCTTGAAACGCGTCCTCGGCGTCGGCCGGGTCACTGAGCAGTTGACGGCAGACGGCCCAGACCATGCCGCCGTGCCGCCGCGCGAGTTCCTCGAACGCCGCCTCGTCGCTGCCGGCCGTGAAGCGCGCCAGCAACTCGGCGTCGGGCACGGCGGCGAACGGCGCGGCCCGCATCGCCGCGAGTTGTCGCCAAAACATCAGGGGGCGGTCGGGTCTCATCACCCATGTTGTTCCCGCGGGTGGGGATTTCCTACGGAAATTCGCCGCCGGCTCGCAATACTGAACAGGTCAGCGCACCGCGGAGTGGCCCATGATTCTGTTCGCCTCGTTCGCCCTGCCGCTCGTCGCCGTCGGGGCGGCCGCAGTTGCCGCCGCGGTCCCCGTGCTCATCCACCTGCTCAGCCGGCAACGCTTCCAGGTCGTCGAGTGGGCGGCGACGCGCTTCCTCGTCACGGCCCAGAAGCGGCACCGCCGCCGCGTCGATCGCTGGCTGTTACTCACGGCCCGCGTGCTCGCACTGCTGCTGCCGCTGGCAGGGATGTGCGCGGCGACCCCGTGGGCGGAGCGGGCCTGGCAAGCCATCCGGCCCGGCGCGGTCGAGGTGGCGATGAACGCGCCGCGCACCCACCGCGTCCTCGTGCTCGACGCCTCGCTGAGCATGACGACCCGGCACGAAGACGCGACGCGCTTCGACCACGCCGTGCGGCAGATCGAGCAGACGATCGAGGCCGCCAGCCCCGGCGACGGCTTCACGCTGATCGTCCTGGCCAACGGCGCGCAGGCGATCGTCCCCGGCCCCTCGGCCGACGCCGAGAAGGTGCTGGCGGAGTTGCGGACGCTGAAGGTCACGCACGGCACCGCCGACCTGGCCGCGGGTCTGGCACTCGTCGCCGACACGCTCAGCCGGTCGCCGCGCAGCTTCCCGCGTCGGCAGGTCATGCTCTTCACCGACCTGCAAAAGTCGGCGTGGGTCGGGCTACTGCCGAAGCCCGACGGCACGGTGCCGGAGGTCTGGCGCGGGGTCTTGCCGCGCGCCGAAGTCGCGGTCGTCGATGCGTCGGTTGGCGAGGCGGAGAACGTCGCCGTCGTCGAACTGTCGCTCAACGACGCGGTCGCGCTGGCGGAGGCCCCGGCGGCGGTGACGGCGACGGTGCAGAACTTCGGCCGCTCCGAGAAGAGGGCAGTGCGGCTCGAACTGTCGCTGGGCCGGCCGTCGGCGAGTGGGCCGGACGCGGTGATGCTGCCGGTCGAGACGCGCGTGATTGAGTCGATCCCCGCCGGCCAACGGACGACGGTGACGTTCGCCCTCGCGGGGCCGACCCGTTTCCGCGAGCCGGGGCTGCACCTCGTGCAACTCAAGCTCATCGAGGCCGACGACCTGCCGGCCGACGACACGCGGACGCTGGCGGTCGAGGTGCGCGACGCGCTGCCGGTGGCCCTGGTCAACGGCAAGCCGTCGGCCGAGCCGTTGCAGCGCGCCAGCGAGTACCTGCACGAGGCCCTCGAGCCGGCCGGCCGCCGCGCCCCCGGCAACCCCGTGCGGCCGAAGACCCTCAGCCTTAGCGAGTTCGCCGACCCGACGCTCGGCGACTTGACCAGCGTCGATTGCGTCTACCTCTGCGACGTGCCGACGCTCACCCCCGCCGAAGTCTCGCGGCTGACGGCGCACTTGAAGCGTGGCGGCGGGGTCGTGATTGCCCTGGGGCCGAACGCCGCCGCGAACGCGGAGTGGTACAACCGCGTCCTGTTCGCCGACGGCGAGGGGCTGCTGCCCGGCAAGCTCGGCGTCGTGAAGGGGTCGGCCGACGCGGAGGACGCCGGCTTCCGCCTGGTCGCGGCCGAGGACTCGTACCGCCGTCCGCCGCTGGCCGCGTTCCGGGACGACAACGTGCGGGCGGCACTCACGACGGTGCCGTTCAAGAAGTACCTCACCCTCGACGCCCCGGCCGACGGCCGCGCCCGACGCATCCTGTCGTTCGCCCCCGCCGGCCTGGCCGCCGCGAAGCCCGAACTGCCGGCCGCCGACGCCGCGCCGAAGCCGGTCGAGCGCCTCGACGCCGCCTTGGTCGAGTGGCCCCGGCACCGCGGCCGGGTTGTCGTGCTGACCACGACGCTGAACGCCGAGTGGACCGACTGGCCGATCCTGCCGACCTACCTGCCGTTCATGCACGAACTGCTGCGCTTCGCCGTTGCGACCGGCGACCGCCGCACGGTACGCGTCGGCGACACGCTCGAAGAGTTCCTGCCGGCCACGTCGGTCGGCCTCACCGCGACGGTGACCGGCCCCGAAAACTTGAGCGTCAATGTGCCGGTCGTCGCCGGCGACGACGTGGGCCTGGTCCGCTTCGGCGACGCGCACTTGTCGGGGCTGTACCGCGTCGGCCTGGGCAGCCGGCGCGACCGGCTCTTCGCCGTGAACGTGCCCGACGGCGAGTCGGACCTGCGCAAGCTCGACGCCGGCGACTTCAAGGGCTTGAACGGCGTGACGGTGACGGCGGACCCGACCGACGCCAAGCTCCTCGTCGGCAGTGACGGCGAGGTGACCCTGACGCCGAAGCCGCAAGGCCCGGTCGTCGCGCGCTGGCTGCTGTTCGCGGCACTCCTGGCGATGCTCGTCGAACTCGGCGTGGCGTGGTATTACGGCCCCGGCCGCTCCGGCGGCCACGGCACCGCCCCGCCGGAAGCGCGGACGCTGCTCCGGACGCTCGGCCCGCTGGCGACGCTCGTCCCGATGGTGATTGCGCTCGCCCTGCTGGCGACGCTCGCGCACCACGCCGCGACCGGCCGGCTGCTCGACTTCGCCCCCGACGGCGTGCGCGCGTCGCTCGAACGCGCCCTCGGCGTCCCGACCGCCGCGCCCGGCGAGGGCACCCGCTGGCGGCTCGAACAGAGCGCCGTCTTCGGTAAGGGCAGTCGGCTCGACGGCCGCATCGTCGCCGGCGTCGGCGTCGCCATGCTCGTGCTGGTGGGGGCGCTCTACCGGCTCGAGCGCCGCGCCGCCGGCCGCTGGTCCGCGGTGCTGCTGCCGCTGCTGCTGCGACTCGCCGCGCTGTGGGTGCTGCTGTTCTTCGTGCTGCCGCAGTCGCGCCTGACGTTCGACCGCGAGGGCTGGCCGGACGTGGCGGTGCTGCTCGACGCGAGCCTGAGCATGGCGACCGTCGATGACTTCCAGGAGCCGGAGGTCCGCGCCAAGGCGGCCGAATTGGGCGGCCTCGACGGCCTCACGGCGCTCGACCGCCTGCGACTTGCGAAGCTGCTCGTCGCCCGCCCCGGCGACGGCCTGCTCGAACGGCTCCTCACCGAGAAGCAGGTCAAGGTCCACGTCTACGCGATCGCGGAGCAGGCGAAACTCGTCAGCGAATGCGTCGAGCCGGGCGACCTCAAGGCGGGGCTGGACGCCGTCAACGCCGTCGCCGCCGACGGCGAGCAGTCGCGCCTCGGCGACGCCGTGCAGGCGGTGCTCAAGACCTTCCGCGGCGGCTCACTCGAAGCGGTGATCGCGTACACCGACGGCGTCGTGACCGGCGGCGACGACTTCGCCAAGGCCGGCCGCGAGGCGGCGCGGGCGGGCGTGCCGCTCTACCTCGTCGGCCTCGGCGAGAGCCGCGAGCCGGCCGACGTGGCGCTCTCCGACTCGAAGACCGAGGAGGTCGTCTTGAAGGGCGACACGCTGGTGTTCGAGGCCCGCCTGACCTCGCGCGGCATCGGCGACGGCAAGACCGCCGTGACCGTCCCGGTGGTCCTGTCCGAGCGTCAGGGGGACAAGCTCGTCGAGCGCGGCCGGGTGACGGTCACCCTCGACCCGTCGGGCAAGCCGCTGCCGGTGCGGCTCACGGCGGTGGCCCAGGAGGCCGGCGAGAAGACCTTCGTCCTCGAAGTCCCGCCGCAAGCCGGCGAGACCGAGACGGCCAACAACCGCCTCGAACGGGTGGTCCTCGTCACCGAGAACCGCCGGCTCAAGGTGCTGTACATTGAAGGCTCGCCGCGCTACGAATTCCGCTTCCTCAAGGTGCTGCTGGAGCGCGAGAGTGACGCCGTCGTCGGTAACAAAACCGTCGAACTCAGTTCGATGCTGCTCGACGCCGCCCCCGGCTACGCCGAGCAAGACAAGAGTGCGTTACGCGACCTGCCGACGCGCACCGAGTTGCTCGCCTACGACGTGGTGCTGTGGGGCGACGTCGATCCGGCGAACTTGCCGCGGGCGAACGCGTTCCTGACCGACCTGGCGGAGTTCGTCAAGGTCCGCGGCGGCGGGCTGCTCTTCCTGGCCGGGGCGCAATCGACGCCGTCGAAGCTCTTCGGCACCCCACTCGGCGAACTGCTGCCGGTCGCCCCGGCGGAGGTCGGCGCGGCCGACGACCCGGCGACGCCGATCGCCGAAGGCTACCGGCCCAAGTTCACCGCCTTCGGCCGCTCGCACGCGCTCTTGCGGCTGCTCGGCGACGACGCCGAGAACGCCAAGCTGTGGGCCGGCTTCAAGCCGCTCTACTGGGCGTCGTCCGGCTACCGCCGCAAGTTGGCTGCCGAGGTCTTGGCCGTCCACCCCGACCGGCCCGCCGACGGCTTCCCCGGCGAGAAGCACCCGCTGATCTTGCAGCAGTTCGTCGGGGCCGGCCGGGTCATGTTCTTCGGCTTCGACGAGACGTGGCGCTGGCGCTTCCGCGCCGGCGAGGAGCGCTACAACCAGTTCTGGCTGCAAGCGGTGCGGACGCTGTCGCGCAACCGCGTCACGCGCCCGGAGGTCCGCACCGACAAGCAGACCAACTACCGCCGCGACGAGCCGATCCGCTTAACAGTCCGCTTCCCCGACGACGCCCCGCCGCCGCCCGACGACGCCCCGGTCCGGGTCAAGGTCGAGCGAGTGCCGCTGAAGCCCGGCGGCGCGGGCGAGTCACAAGTCGTGCAACTCGCCCGCGTCGAGGGGACGCGCGCCGAGTACCAGACGCTCTTGACGCGCACCCCCGAGGGGCAGTACCGCTTCGAGTTGACCGACCCCGCGGTGACCGGCAGCCGGCCGCGGGCGGAGGCCAAAGTCCTGCCGCCGCCGGGCGAGCGCGACCGCATCGACATGGACCGCCAGGCGCTGAGCCGCGCGGCCGCCGAGAGCCGCGGCAAGTTCTACACGCTGGCCGACGCCGACAAGTTGCCCGACGACCTGCCCGAGGCGGTGCGCGTGCCGCTGAACCAGCCGGTGCCGCCGGTGCCGCTGTGGAACCACGCCGCGACGTTCGCGCTGTTGCTGTCGCTGCTGGGCGCGGAGTGGCTGCTACGCCGCCGGGCGCGGCTGCTGTAATCGCTCTTCACGAAACCCCGAGGCCGTATCATGCCCCGTCCACTCACGCTGCTGGTCGTCGGGTCGATTCTGGGAGGCTGGCCGATGCGGGTGGGCGTCGCGGACGAGGGGATGTGGCTGCCGACAGATCTGCCGGCGGAGGCGCTGAAGGCGAAGTACGGCTTCACGCTGACCGAGGCGTTCCGCACCAAACTCATGCTGGCGTCGGTGCGGTTCCCCGGCGCGTCCGGCGGCTTCGTCTCGCCCGAGGGCCTCGTCGTGACGAACCACCACGTCGGCGGCGACGCCATCCAGAAGCTCTCGACGCCGGCCCGCGACCTGATGCGCGACGGCTTCTACGCCCGCGCCCGCGCCGACGAGCTGCCCTGCCCCGATGTCGAGCTCAACGTGCTGCAGTCGGTCGAGGACGTGACCGCGCGCGTGGCCGCCGCCGTGACCCCGGCCATGAACCCCGCGGCCGCGGCGGCGGCGCGGCGGGCGGTCACCAGCGAGATCGAGAAGGACTCGTTCACCAAGACCGGGCTGCGCAGCGAAGTCGTGACACTTTATCAGGGCGGCCTGTACCACCTGTACCGCTCGAAGAAGTACACCGACGTGCGGCTGGTGTTCGCCCCGGAGTCCGCGATTGCGGCGTTCGGCGGCGACGTGGACAACTTCGAGTACCCGCGGACCAGCCTCGACGTGGCCTTCTTCCGTGCCTACGAGAACGGCAAGCCCGCCAAGGTGACCCACTACTTCCGGTGGTCGCCGGCCGGCCCCGCCGAGAACGACATGGTGCTCGTCACGGGGCACCCCGGCACGACCAACCGCCTCGAAACGCTGGCGAAGTTGAAGCACCGCCGCGACGTGACTTTGCCCTATGACTTGTCCCGCTTGCGGGCCTACGAGGCGGCGCTGACGCAGTTCAGCGAGCAGTCCCCCGACCGGCGGCGCGAGGCGGCTAACGTCCTGCACGGCGTCGCCAACCGCCGCAAGGCGTTCGCCGGGCAACTGCAAGGGCTACTCGACCCCGCCGTGCTCGCGCAGAAGGAGGCCCAAGAGGCGGAGCTGATGGCCCCCGTGATTGCCTCGCAAAGCCCCGCGCGGCCCGACGGCGCACTCACCGACCGCTACCCCGGCACGGCGTGGGCCAGGGTCGCCGCGGCCCAGCGCAACCTCACCGGCATCGAACGCGACTACGCCTTGCTGGAGCGCGGCGACGCCTTCTTCAGCGACCTGTTCCCCGTGGCGCGGCACTGCCTACGGCTCGCCGACGAGGTCGCCAAGCCGAACCCCGAGCGGCTGCGCGAGTACCGCGACTCGAACCTCGACTCGCTCAAGCTGACGCTGTTCAGCCCCGCGCCGGTCTCGCGCAGCCTCGAACTCGCCCGGCTGACCGCGGCGCTGACCTTCCTCGCGGAGCAACTCGGCGGCGAGCACCCGGCGGTCGCCAAGGTCCTCGCCGGCAAAAGCCCCGCCGCCCGCGCCGCCGCACTCGCCGCGGGGACCAAGCTCGCCGACGTGGCCGAGCGCAAGCGGATCGTCGAGGGCGGCCGCGCCGCCGTCGGGGCGTCCACCGACCCTCTGATTCTGCTCGCCAAGCTGATCGACGGCGAGGCGCGGGGCCTGCGCAAGAAGTACGAGGAGGAGGTCGAGGAGGTCGAGCGCCAAGCCTACGCGGCGATCGCCGAGGTCCGCTTCAAGGCGTTCGGCAAGTCGATCGCCCCCGACGCGACCTTCACCCTGCGGCTCGCCTTCGGCACCGTGAAGGGCTACGCCGTGGGCGGCGAGACGCTGCCGTTCCGCACGACCTTCGGGGACGCCTTCCGTCGCTGGGAACTCCTGGAGAAGCGCGAGCCGTTCACGCTGCCGCCGCGCTGGGTCGAGCGCCGCGCCAAGCTCGACCCGGAGACGCCGTTCGACTTCGTGAGCACGGCCGACACGATCGGCGGCAACAGCGGCTCGCCGGTGCTGAACCGCGCGGGCGAAGTCGTCGGCGTCAACTTCGACCGCAACCGCCACGGCCTGGTGCGCAACTTCGTATACACCGACGCCCAGGCCCGCCACATCGCCGTCCACAGCCGCGCGGTACTCGAAGCACTGACGAAGGTCTACGACGCCCAAACCCTCGCCGACGAACTCACCGCCACCCCCCCGGAGACGCCATGACCACCGCAACCGTTCGCACGCCCCGCACCAAGTCTGCGAAGGCCGCAGCCGTGCCGCCGAAACGCACGCCCTTCGAGACGCTCGCCGACGTGATCGCGGCGGCTGGCGACGTTCCGCCCGAGTGGATCGTCTACGACCCGATGCCGGGGACCGCGACGGAGGAGGACGTTGTCAGACTCGACGGCCTGGACATGACGTGCGAATTGGTCAATGGTATTCTCATAAAGGAACCAATGGGCAACAGGGACGACCGGATCGCCTTCAACTTCGGGACGTACATCAACGTGTTCGTCTTGAAACACAACTTGGGCGTCATGGGCGGGGCGCAAGCGCTACTGCGCCTACGGCCAGGGCTGGTCCGGCTCCCCGACTTTTGCTTCACGCCGTGGGGCGCGATCGTTGACGAGGATCAAGAGAATGCGTTTCAAGACGCCCCCCCGGCGCTGGTGGTCGAAGTGCTGAGTCCGAGCAACACCGCCAAGGCGATGGCGAGGAAGCTGGAGGACTACGCCACCGCGGGGGTCAAGCTCGCGTGGTACGTGAATCCCCGGCGTCAGGAAGTGGATGTGTACGTTAACGCGCGGCTGAAGTCGAAGAAGACGCTGACCACGGCGGACACGCTCTCCGGCGGCAAAGTCCTGCCCGGCTTCACGCTGCCGGTGAAGACGATTTTCGAGGACCGCCGCCCGCCGAAGCCCAAGAAGAAAACCCAGTCGCGGCTCAGTGGCACTTGCGGATGACGCCGACGAGCACGCCGAGGATTTGCACGTTCTCGCGGGCCGGGTCCACCAGGATCGGCTCCATCGCGCTATTGCACGGCTCGAGGCGGATCTGGTCCTTCTTCTTGAAGAACTTCTTCAGCGTCATCGACCGATCGACCATGGCGACGACCTTCTCGCCGTTGTCGGCCTGCTCCTGCCGGCGGATGACGACGTAGTCGCCGTCGGCAATTTGACTCTCGATCATCGACTCGCCGCGGACCTTGAGCAGATACACGTTGTCGCCGCCGAACAGGTCCTTCATATCGACGCGCTCGTTCTGCTCCGCCGCTTCGAGGACCGGGCCCGCAGCGACGAGGCCCAGCATCGGCAGGCTGAAGCCGCCGCTACTCATGCCGGGGATCGTGATCGAGCGCGCGATGCCGCCCTGGAACTCGTTCTTCTCCTGGCGGTGGATGTAACCCTTCTTCTGCAGCGCCCGCAGGTGGCACATGACGCCGTTGGGCGACTTGATGTCGAACGCCCGGCCGATGTCGCGGATCGCCGGCGGGTAGCCGTGCTCCTCGATGTAGCCGCGGATGAAGGCGAGGATTTCTTGCTGCTTGCCGGTCAGGGGAATGCTGTCGCCCACGGGGAGGCCTCCGGGAGTTGGCGTCGATCGCGTACTATACGTTCACTGGGTCAAGTTTGTCCAGTTCTGGAAATGATTCTATCTGACGGACGTACAGTTCGGCAAGAGGAGTCTGCCACTTTCTCGGCGGACCTGCTATGGTGACGGGGACTTTCCTTCCCCGGAACCGCCGCCGCCGTGAGGTCTGCCCCCGTGGAATTGCCGCGACCAGCCTGGTTCTCGGACCTGTACGCGGAGCTGCTCGCCGGCCGCGACCTGGAGGGTGGCCGCGCCACCGAGGCGTTTCGCGACCTGCTCGCCGGCCGCGTCGAGGAGCCGCTCGCCGCCGCCTTCCTCACCGCGCTGCGCATGAAGCCCGAGAGCCCCGCCGAGGTCGCCGCCGCCGCCTTGGCCTTGCGCGAGCAGATGGTGCGGCTCGTCGCAGTCAACGGCCCGGTCGTGGACACCTGCGGCACCGGCGGCGACGACTCCGGCACGTTTAACATCAGCACCGCCGCCGCCTTCGTGATCGCCGGGGCCGGCGTTCCGGTCGTCAAGCACGGCAACCGCGCCGTGTCGAGTAAGTCCGGCTCCGCCGACGTGCTGCGCGAACTCGGCGTGAACATCGAACTCGGCCCGGCCTGGTCGCAGCGCTGCCTCGACCGCGTCGGCTTCGCGTTCTGCTACGCCCCGCACTTCCACGCCGGCATGAGCCACGTCGCGCGGCTGCGCCGCAAGCTGGGCGTGCGGACGGTCTTCAACCTCCTCGGCCCGCTCGCCAACCCCGCCGGGGCCGACTACCAGCTCCTCGGCGTCGGCAACCCCGCGCTGCTGGACGTGATGACCGAGGCGGTCGCGCTGCTGGGCATCCGCCGGGCGATTCTCGTGTGCGGCCGCGACGGCTTGGACGAGGTCAGCCTGGCGGCCCCGACGCTGGTCCGCGTCGTCGAAGGCCACCAGTTCAGCGCCGCCGAGTGGCAGCCCACCGACTTCGGCCTCGAAGCCGTCCGCGCCGACGACATCTTGGCAGCGGGGGCGGCCGAGAGCGCCGCAACGATCCGCAGCGTGCTCGCCGGTACCGACGGCCCGGCGCGGCGGATCACGCTGGCCAACGCCGCGGCCGGGCTTTACACCGTCGGCACCGTGACCACCCTCGCCGAGGGGGTCGCGCTGGCCACCGAGAGCGTCGAGAGCGGCAAGGCCCGGCGGGTCCTCGAACAACTCCTCGCAACCAGGGCGTGACGCCATGCCGCGCAAAGTCATCCTCATCGCCGACCCCGGCATCGACACCGCCTTCGCGATCGCCATCGCGCTCAACGACCCCAACCTCGAAGTCGTGGCACTCATCCCCTGCGCCGGCAACGTGTCGGCCGCGCAGGCAACCGTCAACGTCCACGTCATCCTCGACCAGATCGACCCGCCGCGGCGGCCGCGCACCTCGGCGGCGGTCCCCGTCGAGTACGACCGCGACGGCACGAGCCTGCACGGCCCCAACGGCCTCGGCGGCGTCGAGTTCCCGGTGCTCGAGCGCCACTCCCCGCCGGCGGCCGAGAAGCTGATTGCCGAGGTCGTCCGCGCCAACCCGCACGAGGTCAGCGTCATCGTCCTGGGGCCGGCGACGACCCTCGCCCGCGCCTTCGCCGTGGACCCCGAGTTGCCGGGGCTGCTCGACCGCCTGGTGCTCGTCGGCGGGGCGTGGCGCGAGCCGGGCAACGCCGGGCCGGTCGCCGAGTTCCACTTCGCGCTCGACCCCGACGCCGCCCGCAAGATGCTGCACGTCGGCGTCCACCCGACCATCGTGCCGCTCGACCTGACGCGTAAGCTGCTCTACTCGCCGACCGAACTATTGGGCCTGCCGAACGCCGACTCGTGTACCGGCAAGTTCCTGCGGCAGGTCGTGCCCTACGGCATCCGCGCGTCGTCGCAAATCTACGGCGTCGAGGGCTTCCACCTCAAGGACGTGCTCGGCATCGCGGCCCTGGCACTCCCCGGCGCGGTGCGGGCGGTCCCCCACGTTGTGGAGGTCGAGACGCACGGCAAGTTCACGCGCGGCATGATGGTGGTCGATGACCGCGTGACCCCCGCCGGCCGGCCGAACGCCCAAGTCGGCATCGATGCCGCCGTCGGCGAGGTGCGGCAGTACGTCACGCAGGTGCTGAAGGCGGCGAGCTGACGGCGAGCGGGGGACGAAAGTCCCCCGAGACTTCCGGGGTAGGGTGGCACAGACCAGCACGGGGTGTCGCGAATGTCGAACTACCTCTCGCGCACTCAGAAGAAGCGTGATCGGCAGCGGAGGTTGGAGAACGACTTGCGGCGGCTCGTTGCTGTCGGCGCTGGTCTGGAGGTGCTGATTGTTGCCGCGGAAGAAGTTCGGGCCGCGCGGATTCGCACCGTCAAAGCGGATCGGCAGCACCGCTGGGCAATCGGTAGCAACGCCCCCTACGACGCCGAGATCGCCGCGCTCGAAGCAATGGAAGCGGGTGTCATTTTGAGCGAGTTCACGAGCCTGCCGTCCGGCGTGCCACTCTAAAACTGCGAGGTGACGGGACGCCGTAGGCGCGGCGAGCGGCGGACGTGAGTCCGCTGTTCCCTCCCGGCGTGGGAGTGATCGGCCCGTGCGAGCGCTCAGAACTGCCTGCGTCGCAGTCTTCCCCCGCCGGGGGAAAACAGCGGACTCAAGTCCGCCGCTCGCCGCGCCTACGGCGTCCCGTCACCTCGCCATCCGCTCCGCGGCCTCGGTCAGCTCGCGGCACGCGCCGTCGAGGTCGCGGTTGTTCAGCGCCTTCGCCGCGGCCAGGCCCTTCGCGGCGAACCCGAGCGCCAGTTGCGGCTGCTTCGCGCTCAGCATCGTCTCGGTCGCGGTGATGTAGAACTTCGGCTCGTCGGGGTGCTTCGCGAGCAGCGCGTCGAACTCGGTCGCGGCGAGTTCGGGCTTGCCGCTGCGCGCCAACAGGCGGGCCTTCTGCACGGCGTACTCGCCCATGCGCTTGCCCTGGTTGCGGTAGCCGTCGTCGGTCATGCCGTCGGTCACCGTCTTGATCGCCGCCTCGAAGTCCCCCTCGGCGACGGCCCCGGTCACGGCCACCGCGTAGATCGGGTAGCGGTCGGGGCGCGTCGGGTCGAACGGCTTGGTCGTGCCGGCGCGGGCGTACTTCACCGCCAGCTCCTTGGCGTCGAGCTTGAGTGCTGCCCGCATCCCCTCCTCGATCTCGGCAATCGTCAGCGGTTCGAGGTTGACGCCGGCCAGGTCGGCGGCGCTCATCGCGGCGAAGTCGAGCTTGACCGGCGCGGCCGGCTTCGGCGCGCCGACCTCGATTTGGCCCTCGGGGACGTTCATCGCGGGGGCGTCGCCGGCGGCCTGCTTCTCGACGCCGAGCTTGTGGCGCAGCCGGTCGAAGTCGTAAATCTCCAGCGCCTCGGTGCGGTTGCCGACCTGCTTGCGCGGGGCCGCGCCGTTCAGGCAGTCGCGCAAGAACGCAATGACGCCCAGCAACCGCTTGCGCAGCAGCTTGCTGCCGGCGGCGTCGATGGGGGCCGCGCCGCCGAGTGAGCGCAGCGGCTTGTGCGCCCAGACCGCCTCGAAGTAGTTCTCGGCCCGCTCGCGCAGCTTCGTCTCGGCCGCGCCCACGTCGCCGGTGCGGACGGGGTACGCGATCGCCTCCTGCAGGATGTCGCCGTACTGCGAGGTGCCCTCGCTCGTCGTCGGCTCGCCGACGGCCAGCGCCACCGTCTCGCGGATGCGGCGGGCGACTTGCTGCACGCTCTCGGCGTCGGTGAACCACAGCCGCAGCACGCCGCCGGCGATGGTCAGGTTGGCGACGGCCTTCGCCATCGTCGTGCCGGTGTCGAGGAGGTTGGGCAGGTTCTCGACCACCAGGCAACTGAACATCTGGCCGTTGGGGTCCATCTGCGGGGCGAGGATGCGGCCGGACTGGGCCATCTCTTGCAGCATGCCGAAGACGACTTGCGGGTCGCGCACCGGCATGAACACGCGCGTCTCGCGGTAGTCCGAGTCGTTCTCCATGCCGGTGCCGCAGCGTAACACCTCGACGAGCGCGGCCGACTCCTCGGCGTTCGCGTCGTCCCACTCCAACTCGATCGACTTGTTCAGGGCGTCCACGGCGGCCGGCTGCTCGCCGAGCCAGGCGCGCACCAGGCCCAGGTTGTACCAGCCGGCGGGGTCCTCGGGGACCAGCGTCGTCACCTGCTGGAACGCCTTCTTGGCGTCCGAAAGCCGGCCGGTGATCGCCTCCTCGGGGATCGGCTTGGCCGTCTTGCGGAAGCGGTACGACTTCGCCGCGCACGCCGGCAGCCGGGTCTCCGCGCCGAACATGCTCTCGTACTGGTCGCGCATCTCCGTGTCGCCGGGGCTGAAGAACACCGCCCGCTCCATCGCCGCTTTCGACGCAATGGGCCGGTTCAGCAGCACCTCGTTGCGGGCGATCATCTCGTGGACCTGCGCGAGCTGCGGCGCGGCGTCGGTCGTGTACGCCTCGGCCGCCTTGCGGAACAGCAGCAGCGAGCCGATCAGCTCGCCCTCCTGCTGGCGCATGATGCCGCGCAACAGGAAGCCCATCGGGAAGTTGGGGTCGAGCGCGAACGCCTTCTCCAAGAGCGCGTCGGCCTCGTCGGGCTTGTCGAGGCTCAAGAGGAGGTTGGCGTAGAAGCCGAAGGCCTGGGGCTTGTCGGCGTGCTCGGCGATCAGCGTGTTCATCTCGCGGATCGCGCCGTCGGTCTGCTCGCGGCTCTGCAGCTCGAACGCCTTCTCGACGTGGTGGAAGTAGGGGGTGCAGCACCACTTGAATTTCTTGCCGCTGCCGCAGGGGCACGGGTCGTAGGCGTTCAGGGCCATGAGGCGGACTCGGTCGAGGGGTGGGAGGCAAGCCCGGCGAGGGGATTCCTTCAGGATACGGTTTCGGTCGCGCCCTGAAAACAGGGCCTCAAGGTTTGACAGCCCGAAAGGCCGTCCTACGGTTGGGCGTCCGGTTCCCCTACACCCGTCGAGCACCCGTCCGGTGGCCCCGCCCGCGGACCGACCCCCTTCAGGACTATTCACCGATGGTGACCAACGATCTCGGCGCGTGCGAGTGGTTCGTCTGGGACTTGCGCCGCAGCGGCCTGATTGACCGCGGCCAGCTCGACCAGATCGTCAACGAGTTCCTGAAGCGCAACCCCCGCGCCGAGGCCCCCGCACTCGCCGACTACCTCGTCCAGCACGCGACGCTCACGGCTTTTCAGGCCGACCGCGTGCTCAACGGCAAGACCGCCGGGCTGGTGCTGGGGCCATACGTGCTGCTCGACTCGATCGGCCAGGGCAGCATGGGGCAGGTCTACAAGGCGACCTCCAAGAACGACAACGCCCAGTACGCCGTCAAGGTGTTGCCGCGGCGGAGCATGTGGAACGTCCGGCTGGCCCGCCGCCAGGTGCGCTCGTTCGGCCAGTTCACGCAGGCGGCCGTCGTGCCGTTCGTCGATGTCGGCACCGCCGGGGGGTTGCACTACCTCGTCTGGCCGCTCGCCGAGGGCGTCACGCTGGAGAACAAGGTCCAGCAGAACGGCCGGCTGACGGCCCTCGAGACGGCGATGATCGGCCTGCAGACCGCGCAGGGCCTCGCGGTCTGCCACCAGAACAGCATCTTCCACGGCCTCATCAAGCCGTCGAACCTGATGATCGGCACCGACGGCCAGACGCGCATCCTCGACTTCGGCATCGGCTCGCTCTTGGTCGAGAACGAGGGCGAGAGCCTCGTCGATACCATGTCCACGGCCAACACGCTCACCAGCGGGCTGGACTGCACGTCGCCCGAGAGCATCATGGAGCCGGCCAACCGCACGCCGGCCGGCGACCAGTACAGCCTCGGCTGCGTCCTGTACTACTGCTTGACGGGCCGCGTGCCGTTCCCCGAAGGCTCCGCGGTCGAGAAGATGATGGCCCACCAGATGAAAGAACCCGTGCCGGTGCGCGACTTCGCCCCCGAGTGCCCGGAGGGCCTCGCGGCGGTGGTGTCGAAGCTGATGGCGAAGGCCCCCGAGGGCCGCTACGCGGGCACCGACGAGGTGGTCGAGGCGTTGGAGCCGTACATCGGCGCGGCGGCCGTCGCCGCGACGCCGCCGCCCGTCGGCCGCACCCCGGCCGGCCCGCAGCGGCACTACGACGCCCCGGCGTCCCACGGCGGCTCGAACGGCCGCGGCCACCCGGCCCCGGTCGCGCTGCGCGGCACCGCCACCCCGCCGACGGCCCGGCCGCTGGCGACCCCGGCCCGGCCGAGCCGCGGCCTGGCCCCCACGACCCCGGCCCCGGCCCCGGCCCAGCGCCTCGCCACGCCGCCCGCGGCCCGCGCCGCCGCCCCGGCCCCCGCCCGGATGCCGGGGCGCGACAGCTTCACGCTGCCGACCTACCGGCCGCCGGTTGAGGAGGTGACTCTTGTCCAGGCGACCGACGACGGCCCGTCGCCGTACAGCGACCCCGCCGCGTTGCGGGCCTCCGCCGGCTGGCTGACCGACGCCGCCGAGGAGACCGACCGCTCGCAGGACCGCGGCGGCGGCATCGGCACCATCGGCATCGCCGCGGCCGCACTCATGCTCATGTCGCTGGTGTTCGTCGGGGCGCGGCTGCTGATGCACTAAACGCCGAAGCCACGCGGGTCAACGAGTGCCCGCATCGTCGCCGCGCCGGGTCGGGTCCTTCAGTGGCCCCGGCTCGGCGCGGCGATTCGCATTCCCGCGCGGCGACCCGCTACAATGACCTCCGCCCACGCCTTGCCGCCGCCCCGAACGCAGGAGTCCGACCGATCGTCGCCCTATTCGCCGAGGCCGAGTTCGTGTCGCCCCACAACTGGTACTGGACGGCCGCCGGCCTGGCGACGATCCCCGTCCTCATCGTCGTCAACGGCTTCTTCGTCGCCTCCGAGTTCGCCTTGGTCGCCCTGCGACGCACCCGCGTCGAAGAGATGGTCAACACCAACGTGCCGCGCTCGAAAAGCCTCCTGGAGGCGATCGACCAGCTCGACCGCAGCGTCGCCGCGGCGCAACTCGGCATCACCGTGGCGAGCCTGGCTTTGGGCCTGCTGAGCGAGCCGTCGCTGCACGCCCTGATCACGCCACTCCTCACGCCCCTCGTCGGCGGCGTGCCGGACGCCTGGCAGGCACCCCTGTCGCGGTTCCTGTCGGTGGCGTTAACACTCAGCCTCGTGACCTACATGCACGTCGTGTTCGGCGAACAGTTGCCCAAGATGGCCGCGCTGCAGTCGGCGGAGCGCATCGGCCTCTACGTCGCCGGCCCGACCAACACCTTCGCCCGGCTCACGCACCCGGTCATCCGGCTGATGAACGGGTCGAGCGAGTTCTGCCTGCGCCGGCTCGGCTTCCGCGCGTCGGGTCAGGACGCGGAGGTCCACACCGTGGACGAGTTGCGGCTGCTCATCGAAGACACCGAGGAGGCGGGCCTGCTCGACCCCGAGGCGGCCGACTACGTCCTGAACGTGTTCGAGCTGTCGAACAAGAAGTTGCGCGACGTGATGGTGCCGTGGGCCAAGGTCATGACGCTCGAACTGAGTATGGCCCCGGACAAGGTGCTCGAAGCGGTGCGCGACGGCTCGCACACGCGCATGCCGGTCTACGAGGGCGAGCCGAACAACATCGTCGGCATCGTCAACACCAAGGACTTGTTCTTTTTGTTCAGCCTGAAGGGGCTAGTGAACCTCGAAGACGCCCGCTACGACGCGACCTTCGTCGATCCCGAGATGCCGGTGTCGCACGCCCTGCGGATGTTCCGCAAGACCCGCCGGCCGATGGTGATCGTCCGCGACAACACCCGCACGGTGCTCGGCATCCTGACGCTCGAAGACGTGCTCGAAGAGATCGTCGGCGACATCGAGGACGAGCACGACGACCCGACTCGCCGCCGCAACCTGCTCATCAAGAGCCGCCGCAGCGGGATGACGCCGCGGCTGCCGAAGTGACGAGGGCGAGCGGGGGACGATAGTCCCCCGAGACTTCCCCTATGGCGGATGATTCCCACAGTGGCGGGGACTCGGAGGACTGTCGTCCCCCGCTCGCCGGGTTCCGGTCGTCGATGGAGGAACGCCATGATACGCGATGCCGTCCGCGACCAGCGTCAACGCGGTTGGCTGACCTTCGTAGCGACCAGTGGAATCCTGGGCGTCGTCGGCGTGATGATCCTGTTACTACCAGTCGCCAAGCGATATTTCGACGAGTACGGGTTGCAACTCCCGTCCCTGACGAAGTTGCTATTCGAAGCGCAGTGGGTTCTGTTACTGCACGCATCCAGCTTGTGGAGCCTGCTGGCGTTGAACATCGCGGTAAACTGGCCCCGTGCATCGTTGGTCGTCGGCCGTGTGGGCTTCGTGATGGCGTTCGCGCTCGCGGGGGCCGTGGTGATGTCGATCGCGATACCGTTGATCAAGCTCCATGAAGGTCTGTCGAAATAATCCCAGGGCCGAGTCAGGCGAAACGCCAACGAAGCGACCCGCCTTTGGGCGGGTCACTCGGCGACTCATCACCCTTACTCGCAACTAATCACACACACCGGGACGTAGCGTGTGACGCAGCGGCTCACCGTGTACGGCTCGACGCTACAAACTTGCACCGGCACGAGCTGGCACGACTGCACCGCCTCGCAGCGCGGGACGCACTTCGTTACGTAGCGGACGTGCTGCTCGCAGACGTTGCGGACGCTGCACTGGCGGACCGTGCGGCAGTGCTCCTCCGGGACGACCCGACACGTCTGCACCGGGACCTGCCGCACGCAGACCTCCGGGACGTACTCGCAGTAGCGGCGAATCTCGGTGCGGACGTGGTCTTGCTTGACCGTGCGGCACGTCGTGTACGGGATATTCTGGATCACAGTTTCGGGCACCATGCGGCACGCCCGGCGGGCCTCGTAGCGCACGTGGTCCTCCTTCACGACGCGACAGGTGGTGTACGGGATCTGGACCGTCCGCGTCTCGGGGACGTTGTAGCAGTGGCGGCGAGCCACCATGCGGGTGAGCGTCTCGGACACCATGCGGCAGGTCGTGTACGGCACGCTGCGCGTCTGCTGCTCCGCGACCGTGTAGCACCGCGTCTTGGTCACCATCGCCGTGTGGTCCTGGCGCTCCATGCGGCAGGTCGTGTACGGGATTTGCTGCACGTTCTCCTGGGCGACGCGGTAGCAGTGCTGCTTCGTCACCATCGCCGTGTGGTCGTCCTTGACCGTGCGGCAAACCGTGCGGCAGACCGGAACCATCTCGCACGTCGCCACCGTGCGACAAACCGGTATCTGGACGGTCGTGCAGACCGGCTTGCGCACGTAGTGCGTCTCGCAGACCGTGCGGCACTCGACTTTCGGCACGTAGACCGTCCGGCAGACCGTGTGGCCGGGGCACTGCTCTTGCGTCGCCACGAGTTCGCCGGGGCAGTAGTGTGTCGTGCAGGTGCAGGGGTCGAACGAGCAGGTGCCCGGCGTGCGGGTGTAGCGCGTGACGACCGGGCCGGGGACGTACTCCGAGACGGTCTGGTTCGACCCGGCGTCCACCGCGACGACGCGGGAAGTCGTCACCGGCTCGCAGACGTAGCTCGTCCGCGTCTGCTCCACCATGTCGGTGACGGTGCTGTAGCGGGTCACCGGGACGTAGTTGGTCACCGTGTCGGTTACCGTCCGGTACGTCGAGTAACAGACCGGCACCTGGTACGTCTGCACCTCGTTGCGGTAGGTGGTGTAACGCTGCTCGCGGACGTGCTGCTCGTAGACCGGGCGGTACGTCGTGTAGGTCACCGGGACCTGGTACGGCTCGACGACCTGGCGGTACGTGACGTAGTTCTCCAGACGAACCTGCTGCTCATAGACCGGGCGGTTGACCGTGTACGACACCGGCTCGACGTAATCCTGGACGACCGGCCGGTTCACCGTGTACGACTGCTCGCGGACGTGTTGCTGGTACTCGTTGCGGTACGTCGAGTACGGGATCGCGACCGTGTAGTCGGTGTACTCCGACCGGTTGAACGTGCGGGCGACCTGGCGGACGTGCTGCTCGGTCACGGTCTGGTACGTCGAGAACGGCACCTGCACCGGCACCTCGCGGGCCACCGGGCGGTTGACCGTGTAACGCTGCTCTTGCAGGTGGGTATCGACCACGGTTTTGTTGACGACGTACTTGTGGACCGTGTCGAAGTACTCGACCACGGGGCGGCTCGTCGTGTACGGCACCGCCTCGGTTTGCTGGTCGTAGACGGTGCGGTACGAGGTGACGCTTTGCGGCTGCATCACCGTGCGGCTGACGTTGCGGTACTGCACCTCGTTGACCACTTCGGTGACCGGCTGGTACGCCACGCGGCTCGTGATGACCGGCGGGGCGCACTGCTCCGCGGCGACGAAGGGGGCCGGGTAGCCGCACAGGCCGCAGTGGCCCGCGCGGGCAGGGCCGGCCGTGAGGGCGAACGCCGAGGCCAGCGAGGCGGCGGCGGCGAGGCGCGTTACGAGGTTCATCACAAGTCCCGATGGGTCGCCCGGTGCGGCAGTTCGTGTCCCCCAGTTTGCCCGACGTTCGCCCGCAGACAAACGCCGACCCCGCGTTGCGGCCGAATAGCCGACGCCCCCGCTCGCCGAACCGTCTCAGACCCCGAGACCGGCGCGACCCGCACGACCGGGAGTTTTCGCTTACAATGCCGGGATGACGCCGACCCCCGCCGACGGACTGCCGCCCGAATACGAGGAGTGCGTCGAGCAGGCGTACTTCTTCCGCACCTTCCGCGAGCGGCTGGCCGAGAACCTGCCGTCGCAGGACATCTTGGGCACGATCCACGAGGACGTGTTGCCCTCGACGCGGCTGCCGATAGCGATCGAGTTCCTGGCGTCGGACATGAAGGTCACCGGCCGCATGTCGCCCGGCTTCGCGCGGCTGGGCCACTACTTCACGCCCTTCCAGACCTTCGTCGTGCAGCAAGCCGAAGACGACAAGCAGCGATTGACGATGCCGGTGGCGCTGCTGATCCTGGAGCGCGAGGCGACGTACAAGTCGCAGAGCGCGGGCAAGGAGACGACGCGGGCGGGGCTGTTCGTCTACCAGTTCGAGACGATCGCCCGCAACCGCCTCGGCTACGACGCGGGGCTGACCAGCGTCAAGCTCGACCCCATCTACGGCCCCGACTGGGCGGCCTACGTCGAACTCGTGCGGCGCTCCGCCGGCGTCATCGACTTCTGCGACCTGGTCTACCTGCGCTCGACGCAGCACGTCCTCGACGAGCGGCGGCGGTTCCCGAACTACGAGCCGGCGGTGCCGCCGATCTTCGGCGAGCGCGAGGGCCGCATCGCCAAGGCGAGCCGCGGCCGCGACCCGCTGTTCCTGTTCGCCGCGTTGCAGCGGCAGTTGAGCTACCCCGAGGTCCCGCGGGTGAAGAAACGCGACGACGTGGATGTCATCATCGAGGGGCTGTCCGCGAAGGTGCGCGAGTTAGAGACGCGGCTGCGGATGGTCGAGTCGGAGTTGCGCGGGCAGTTCGACCCGACGCAGTTCGGCAAGCCGGAGGGCTTCCGCGACGTGCCGGAGGTGTAGACGAAACTCGTTGGCGAGCCGTCCGCGTGAGCGGGGGGTTTCTCGACCTGCGCGCGCCTGGAAAC
>JAYTUC010000178.1:0-23932 GCA_043744775.1 Fimbriiglobus sp.
GGTCGAATCCAGCGACGGTCGGCCAACGAAAATTGAAGGGAACAAGAAGCAGGGGGCGGGTCCGGCCTCACAGAGGCCAGCTACAGAAGACAAAACATCTGAAACCCGATCGACACAACAGCAACACCAACAATATTTTTCTTCCCGCTTTTTTGACACAACAACCTCCCGAGACCGATCATGGCCAAGAAAACCGACACGGCGATCCCGGCGCTGCCGCCGAAGCTGACTCTGCACCCGCTCGACGACCGCATCGTCGTGCAGCCGACCGACGCCGAGGAGAAGACCTCCGGCGGGATCCTGCTGCCGCAAACGGCCCAGCAGAAGCCGCAACAGGGCAAAGTCGTCGCCGTCGGGCCGGGCAAGCTCAGCGAGACCGGCACGCGCCTGCCGCTCGCCGTCGCCGTCGGCGACCTGGTCCTGTTCGGCAAGTACTCCGGCTCGGACGTGGAAGTCAGCACCGTCGAGTACAAGATCCTGCGCGAGAGCGAACTGCTCGGCAAACTGGTCTAAACTAGAAAACCTTCACCGCGGAGGAGCAGAGTAGCGGAGAATACCAAATTCAAGTTTTGGATTTCTCCGCTACTCTGCTCCTCCGCGGTAACTGTTTCATTTTGACACATGCAGGCTGGAACCCGCCCGCTGACGCAGGCGGCTCGCCTCAAACTTACCACACACTACCCAGGATTCTGAACATGGCCAAGCAACTGCTGTACACCGACGCCGCGCGCAAGAAACTCCTCACCGGGGCCGAGAAGCTCGCCAAGGCCGTCGGCATCACGCTCGGGCCGACCGGGCGCAACGTCATCATCGACAAGTCCTTCGGCGGGCCGACCGTCACCAAGGACGGCGTGACCGTCGCCAAGGAAATCGAGCTGAGCGACCCCTTCGAGAACATGGGCGCGAAGCTCGTCAACGCCGTCGCCCAGAAGACCTCCGACACCGCCGGCGACGGCACCACGACCGCGACCGTGCTGGCGCTCGCCATCTACGCGGAGGGCCTGCGCAACATCACCGCGGGGGCCAACCCGATGGGCGTCAAGAAGGGCATCGACAAGGCGGTCAGCGCCGCGGTCGCCTACATCGAGGGCACCCTGAAGCGCTCGATCACCAAGAAGGAGGAGATGGCCAACGTCGCCAGCATCTCCGCCAACAACGACCCGAAGATCGGCGCGATGATGGCCGACGCCTTCGAGAAGGTCGGTAAGGACGGCGTCATCACCGTCGAGGAGTCGAAGACCGGCGAGACGACGCTGGAATTCGTCGATGGGATGCAGTTCGACAAGGGCTACATCAGCCCCTACTTCGCCGCCGGGTCGGCCGACCTGACGTGGAACGCCGAGTCGCCGTACGTGCTGATCTTCGAGAAGAAGCTGGCCAACGTCCGCGAGGTGTTGCCGCTCTTGGAGAAGATTGTCGCCACGCGCAAGCCGCTCTTGATCATCGCTGAAGACGTGGAGAGTGAAGCCCTTGCGATGTTGGTCGTGAACAAGCTGCGCGGCATGATCGACGTGTGCGCGGTCAAGTCGCCCGGCTTCGGCGACCGCCGCAAGGCGATGCTCGGCGACATCGCGACGCTGACCGGCGGGACGTTCGTCAGCGAGGACCTCGGCATCAAGCTGGAGTCGGTCGAACTCGAGCACCTCGGCACGGCCGACAAGGTGACCGTCGAGAAGGAGAAGACGACGATCATCTGCGAGAAGCTCGACAAAGACCGCCAGGCCGCGGTTCAAGGCCGGGTTGCTCAGATCCGCACGCAGATGGAGCAGACCGAGTCGAGCTACGACAAGGAGAAGTTCTCCGAGCGGCTGGCCAAACTCGTCGGCGGCGTGGCGATCGTCCGCGTGGGCGCGGCGACCGAGGCCGAGATGAAGCAGACCAAGGGCCGCGTCGAGGACGCGCTGCACGCCACCCGCGCCGCGGTCGCCGAGGGCGTCGTCCCCGGCGGCGGCACGGCGCTGTTGCGCTGCGTCGCGGTCGTCAAGACCCTGGCCGACACGCTGAAGGGCGACGAGCAGATTGGGGCGCACATCGTGGCCCGCGCGATCCTGAAGCCGCTGCGGATTATCGCCGAGAACTGCGGCGAGGACGGGGCCGTTATCGCCGACGAGGTTCGCCTGCGCGGCGAGAAGAACCCGGCCATGGGTTACGACGCGAACAGCGGCAACTACGTCGATATGTTCAAGGCCGGCATCATCGACCCGACCGTGGTGACGCGGTCAGCGTTGCAGAACGCCGCGAGCATCGCCGGGCTGATGCTCACGACCGAGGTAATGATCACCAAGGTCGATGACGACGAGAAGAAGGGCAAGGTCGCCGGCGCGATCGGGTAAAACTTTTGGCGAGCCAGAAGCGTCAGCGCCTGGAGACTTCGCGCGGCGGCGTGCGGGGGCTCCAGGCGCTGACGCTTCTGGCTCGCAGCGGTTCGCGGCGGGCGCGGCGGTTGTGGGATATAATCGCCGTGCGTCACCCGGCGACGACGGCGGACCCCCTTACGGACACGGCATGACTAAGCGCGACTACTACGAGGTCCTGTCGGTGACCCGCACGGCCTCCGGGGACGAGATCAAGAAGGCGTACCGTAAGGTCGCCATGCAGTTCCACCCCGACCGCAACCCCGGCGACTCCGAGGCGGCCGACAAGTTCAAGGAAGCCACGGAAGCCTACGAGATTCTCGCCGACGAGCAGAAGCGGCCGCTGTACGACCGCCACGGCCACGCCGCGTTCGCCAACGGCCAGGGCGGCGGGGGGGCGGGCGTCGATCTCGGCGACCTCTTCGGCGACCTGCTCGGCTCGTTCTTCGGCGGCGGCTCCGGCGGCGGGGGGCGTCGGCGCTCCGGCCCCCAGCGCGGCCAGGACTTGCAGGCGGTGCTCGACATCGAACTGCTCGAGGCGGCCAAGGGCGTCAAGAAGCAGGTCACCATCAAGCGCGAGGACTCCTGCGAGCCGTGCGGCGGCACCGGGGCCAAGCCGGGCAGCAAGCCGGCGAGCTGCAAGCGCTGCGGCGGCCAGGGGGTCGTCATCCAGAAGCAGGGCTTCTTCCAGGTCCAGTCGCCGTGCCGCGGCTGCAACGGCACCGGCCAGATCATCGCCGACCCGTGCGGCACTTGCAAGGGAGCGGGCCGCACGGTCGGCACGCGCACCGTGGAGGTCGAGGTCCCCGCCGGCGTCGATACCGGCGACCGCATCCGCTTCACCGGCATGGGCGACGCCGGCGACCCCGGCGCCTCACGGGGCGACCTCGAATTCGCCATCCGGGTGCGCGAGCACCGCTTCTTCCAGCGCGACGGCCAGAACCTCATCTGCCAGTGGCCGGTAACCTTCAGCCAGGCGGCGCTCGGGGCCAACATCGTCATTACCACGCTCGTCGGCGACAAGGTGGGGCACGACTTGCCGCGCGGCGTCCAGACGCACGAGGTGATTAGGCTGCCGGGCCACGGGCTGCCGTCGCGCCGCGGCGGCCGCAAGGGCGACCTCTTGATTCAGGTCGTGATCGACACCCCGCAGACGCTCAACGCGGAGCAGGAGCAGCTTTACCGGCGGCTCGCGGAGATCGAGCACGCGCAGCGCGACACGCCGCCGGCGAAGAAGAGCATTTTCAGCAAGCTCACCGACTGGCTGACCAAAGACGACACCAAGTAACCGGAGCCGCGACCGATGGCCGACGCCACTACCCCCCCGGAGCCGACCGGCGAGTCGTACCCCGACTTCAGCATCCCCGCCGGCGGCGAGTCCGACAGCGAGTCGTTACGCCTGCAAGTGGGCCAGCTCACCAAGCAGATCGGCGACTACAAGTTGCTCATCGCCGACTTTGAGAACTCGCGCCGCCGGCTGGCCGTCGACGCCGAGCGGCAGCGCAAATACTCGATCGAGCCGCTGGTGAAGGACCTGCTCTTGGCGTTCGACAACCTCGAGTACGCCGTGAAGGCCGCCAAGGCGACCGGCGAGACTGGTTCGCTGACGCAGGGCGTGACGGCGACCACGGCGCAGCTGCTCGACATCCTGAAGCGCCACGGCGTGCAGCGCATGGACCTCGGGGCCGGCTCGATCTTCGACCCGAACCTGCACCAGGCGGTGATGGAGCAGCCGACGAGCGACTTCAAGCCGGGCTGCATCGTGAGCGTGATGCAGCCGGGGTTCGTACTGCACGACCGGGTGATCCGCCCCGCGAGCGTGATCGTGGCGAGCGCGCCGCCGGCGGGCGGGTAGTTAGAGTGCTAACCGCGGAGGAGCAGAGTAGCGGAGAAGACCAAACATTGTGTTGGATTTCTCCGCTACTCTGCTCCTCCGCGGTGAAGTCGGCTTTGTTTAGGCCGCTTTGAACTCGGGCGACTCGCTCAGCCGCACGGCGCGGGCGCGGCCGCCGGTCGAGTCGTAGAAGAGGATGCGGCTCTCGTCGATCGACCAGACCGCCGACGTGCGCAACAGCCGCGGGCCTTCGATGTGGAACAGCACCGCCGCCGGCTTGCCGCCCCGCTTCACGTTGCCGCGGTGCAAGGGCGTGTGGGCGGGGTCGAGCGCGTCGAACTTGCACAGCTCGCGGTGGACGTAACTCGCCAGGTCTTCGAGCGTCGGCAGCGCGACGACGGCTTCGCGGCTTGGCGTCATGCCGACACCATCGGCGTTGTGGCGTCGCGGCCGCGCGGGGCGTCGGGCGGGCGAGGGTAGTTGGCGGGCCGGCGGGCGTCGGTCCTACCAGTCGTGCCGCTGGCGCAGGGCTTCGTACAGCACGATGCCGGCCGCCGTGGCCAGGTTCAAGCTGCGGACGTTGCCCGTCGGCATCGGGATGCCCACCAGTCGGTCGGCGAAGCGGTCGCGGATCGACGGCGGCAGCCCCGAACTCTCGTTGCCGAAGAGCAGGCAGTCGCCGTCGGCGTAGGCGACCTTCGTGTAGGTCCGCGGCGCGGGGTTATCGACGACCCAGATCGAGGCCGCCGGCACGACTCGCAGGAAGTCGTCGAAGGTGACGTGGACGGCCAGATCGACCGTCGGCCAGTAGTCGCAGCCGGCGCGGCGCAACGACTTCGCGTCCAAGTGGAAGCCAAGCCGGCCGATCAGGTGCAGTCGCGCCCCGACGGCGGTGCAGAGGCGGGCGATGTTGCCGGTGTTCGGCGGGATTTCCGGCTCCCACAGGGCGACGTGCATCACGGCGGCAGTGCCCCGCGCAGGTCGGCGGCGGAGTCCTCGGGCGTGCGGGTCACGATGAAGCAGCCGGTACTCCACTCGAAGCCGGCGAAGCGGGACGTGCGCGGCAGCACCTCGAAGTGCCAGACGAAGCCGGGGGCGGGGCTGTTGGCCGGGGCCGTGTGCAGGAACCAGTTGTACGCCGGCTTGTTCAGCACGCTGTCGAGCGCCGCGAGCACGCGCTGCATCAGCCCGCCGAGTTCGTCGAAGCGGGTCGCCTCGGGGAAGTAGGCGTGCGGCGACTTCGGCAGCACCACGAACTCCCCGGCGAAGCGCGGCGCGAACGCGGTGACCGCGGCGAAGTGCGCCGTCTCGGCGACCAGCCGGCCCTCGTCGCGGTCGATCGCCAGGCGGTCGAGTAGCAGGGCGTGGCCGGTGCGGGCGTGGTAGTCGGCGGCGAAGAACAGTTCCGTCGAGAGTTCCCCGGCGACGAACGGCAGCCCGACGACCTGCGAGTGCGAGTGGGCCAGCGACGCCCCGGCCTCGGCCCCGACGTTCTTGAACACCGTGACGCTTTCGACCCCCGGCGTGGCGTGCAGGGCGTTCAGGCGGTCGCGGTACGCCAGCAGCACCCGCGTGAACTCCTCGGGCGTCTGCTCCGTGGGGTTGGCGGTGTGCCGGCCGGTTTCGAGCACCAACTCGTGGACGCCAAAGCCGGGCGACCGCAAACCGCCGCCGGGTTCGAGCGTCGGCCGCACGGCGGGGAACTTGTTCGGCACGACGCGCAAGCTCCAACCCGGCCCGTCGGCCACGCTGCCGGCGGGGCGGACGGCGTAGACCTCGTTGGGGGTGTCGTGCTCCATCCCCTCGCAGAACGGGCACTGCGGCCGGCCGTCGATGTCGCGGCTGTTCCGGGAGTGCGGCGCGGCGTGGTCGAGGGTCATCGGCCGCGCCGCCCGCTCCGGCGCGACGATCACTTGCCGCCCGGTCAGCGGGCAGGTGCGGTATTCCGGGGCGGCGGCGTTCACAAAGTCGTCCCGATCGTGGATACTGACGGCTAGTGTCAGTGTACCGACGCGAGGGCCGTGCGATGACCGGCGACGAGATCGAGGCCGAAAGGCCGGTCAGCCCCCTCAAGGTCGCGCTCAAAATCGCGATGGTCGTTGCGGCGTTGGCGCTCGGCCTCTTCGTGGTGGTGCCGATGGGCTTCAAGATTACCTACATGCTTCGAGACGCAAGGCGGTTGAGTGACGTGAGCAACATGAAGCAACTCGGGATCGGCATCCACAACCGCGCCGACGCGTCCGACGACGCATTCATCGGACCCTATACCCAGGTTTCGCCCGGCGTGATGAACACGGAACTGAGCTTCCGCGTCGGCCTGTTGCCGTTCATGGAGTGCGACACCGTCTACGGGCGAATCGACCGAAGTCAGCCGTGGGACAGCGCCAAGAACGCCCCCGCAACTTCGACCCCGCTCAAATACTACCAAAGCCCCGACACGCCGGACCGGTCGAAGCCGGACACGCCGTACCGCGTCTTCTACGGCGGTGGGGCGCTCTTCGAGGCCGACGGCGCGCCGGTGAAGCTCCGCGACATCCCCGACGGCCTGTCGAACACGATCCTGTTCGTCCACGCGACCGAGGCAGTGCCGTGGGCCAAGCCGCAGGAATTCGCGTACACTCCCACGACGCCCCTGCCGCCACTCGGCTCGCCGGGGATAGGCAGGGGCGGCTTCAACGCCGCGTTCGCCGACGTCTCGGTGCGCTTCCTGCGGCACACGATCCCCGAGGCCGACTTGCGCAGCCTGATCGAGAAGGCCGACGGCCGCGTCGTGACCGAGTGAATTCCGCCGCACGCGCGGCGAGCGGCGGAGCCTTGGCCCCACCTGACCTGGAGACTCGCGATGGCCGAAGAGTTACCGCCCGCCGACGACGAGCCGCCCCCCGCCCGCCGCCGGCGCGACCGCGACGACGACGACGACGACGACCGGCCGCGCGCCAAGTCCGGCGGCCTGGGCACCGGCGCGATCGTGGCGATCGTCGGCGGCGTCCTGGCCTTGGTGATGTGCGTCTGCGCGGGGCCGGTCATGATCGCGGTGCTACTCCCGGCCGTGCAGAAGGTCCGCGAGTCGGCGGCCCGCATGGCCTCCACGAACAACATGAAGCAGATCGCCCTCGGCATGCACGCGAACAGCGACGCGACCGGCGTGCTCCAGGGGCCGTTCGCCGCGGGCCTCGCCGGACCCGCGACCGGCCACAGCTTCCGCGTCGGCCTGCTGCCCTACATCGAGCAGGGCAACCTGTACCAGCAGATCGACCTGACGCAGCCGTGGAACAGCGTCAAGAACGCCGCGGCCACGGGCGCGTCGGTCAAGACGTACCTCGACCCCAGTAACCCCGCGTCGCTCGGCACCGCGACGCCGTACCGCCTGTTCGTCGGCCCCGGTGCCCTGTTCGACGGCACCGCGAAGATGCCGAAGTTCCAGGACATCACCGACGGCACGTCGAACACGATCCTGGCGGTCTCGGCGACGCAAACGGTACCGTGGGCCAGCCCGCAGGAGTTGCCGTACGGCCCCGGCATCCCGCTGCCGCCGCTGGGCGCGTACCCCCGCGCGGGCGGCTTCGTCACCGTGTTCGCCGACGGCTCTGTGCGCTTCCTGCGCTCCTCGATCGCCGAGGCCGACTTGCGCAGCCTGATCGAGAAGGCCGACGGCCGCGGCGCGGGTCTCGAGTGACCCGGCGGGCAGGGGACGACAGTCCCCCGAGTCCCCCGGCATGCAGACCACCCCCACTCCGGGCCGTCACTCCGGGCTGTCCTCGGGGGCCTGTCGTCTCCCGCTCGCCTCGAACCCCCTTTCGGAGATTCGCCATGCCCCGCGACGACCGTGACGACCGTGACGACGACGACCGCCCCCGCCGCCGGCGGCCCCGCGACGACGACGACGACGAGCCGCGCCCGAAGAAGGCCGGCGGGTCGAACGCGCTCGTCATCGCGATGGTGGTGGTGTTCGCGGTTGTCGGCGTCCTCGGGTTGGGGGCGCTCGCCTGCGCGGCCCTCTTCGGGGGCGTGATGTCGTCGGTCAACGGCAAGGTCAAGGCGGCGGCTGACCGGTCGAAGAGCCAGAACAACATGAAGCAAATTTCCATCGGGTTCCACGCCCAGAACGACATGAGTGGGTCACTCCAGGGGCCGTTCGCGGCGGGCGCGACGGGCGGGGGCCACAGCTTCCGCGTCGGGCTGCTGCCGTACATCGAACAGGACAGCCTCTTCCGGCAGATCGACCTGACCCAGCCGTGGAACAGCCCCAGGAACGCCCCGGCCACGGGCACCGCCGTGCCGACGTACCTCGACCTCACCAACCCCGCGTCGGTCGGCACCGCGACGCCGTACCGCATGTTCGTCGGCCCCGGTGCCCTGTTCGACGGCACCGCGAAGATGCCGAAGTTCCAGGACATCACCGACGGCAGCTCGAACACGATCCTGTACGTCGCGGCGACGCAGACGGTGCCGTGGGCCAGCCCGCAGGAGTTGCCGTTCGGCCCGAACGTGGCGCTGCCGCCGCTGGGCAGCCCGCAGGCCGACGGCTTCCTGGTGTCGTTCGCCGACGGCTCGGTGCGCTACATCAAGCGGACCGTCCCCGACGCCACCCTGCGCAGCCTCATCACCAGAGCCGGCGGCGAGGTGGTGGCGGACATCCCGTGACAACGCGGCCACTCGCCGGCCCGCCGCGGCCCGCCCCGGCGGCACCGTGGGGCGGGTCGGCCGCGTCCGTCCCACGGTCAGCTCGCTTGTCGGCGCGGCCGCCGGGTGTACCTTGACACGGTATCCCAACCCATCGAGCCACGCCATGACCCGCAAGAAAGTTCCCTCGGACCAACCGACGACGCCCGCCGACGACGCCCGACCCGACCCGGCCGAGGAGGTCGCGCCCGCCCGACCGATGATGAAGTCTCAGGCGATGGACGCGGCGATCGCCGCCGGGGCCGGGTCGCCGTCGGACGCGGTCGCCTACGTCAAGGAGCACTTCGGGCTGGAGGTGAGCGCGAAGCAGTTCAGCACGCACCGGAGCCTGGCCAAGCAGAAGGCGTCGATCGACGCCCGCCAGAAGGCCCCGAAGGCGGCGACCACCCCCAAGCCGACGCCGGCCGCCCCGGCCGCACCCGCCCCAATCGCGCCCGTCGCATCCCCCGCAGTCACCTCCAGAGTCGGGACGCCCGAGGTGGCGGACGCGGTCCAAGCCATCAAGGGGCTGGTCGAGTCGCTCGGGGTCGAGCAAGTGAAGCGGATCGCCGGGATGTTCGGGGCGTAAGCGCCCGGCCGGCGTCACTCCGCCGGGCCGCGGCCGAGGAGCCGCGCCAGGGCGTAGCCGGCCGCGCCCGCCATCAGCACGCCGGCCGCGCCGAACCCCAGCATCGCGAAGTCGCGGCGGTCGAGGTCGGTCAGCCGGCGCGGCCCCGGCGGCGCGGGCGGCTCGTACAGCTCCACGTCCACCTCCCGCGCCGCCGGCGCGGGGGCCGTGCCGGACTTCGGGCGCGCCGCCGGGCGGGGCAGGTCGAGCAGCGGGTCGGTCGCCGGTTGCGCCGGCCGCTTCGACTCGGCCGGGGGTTCGACGCTGGTTTCCGTTTCCAGCCACGCCTTGTACGACGGCAGCATGTCCGAAGTCGGGGCGTCGGTCCCGTCCGACGGTAAGAACGGCGTCAGGGCGAACTCGGCCTCCGCCGGCGTGGCGTAGCGGTCGCCGGGACTCTTCGCGGTCAGCCTGTCGAAGACCTGTTGCAGCCCCGGCGGGATGTCGGTGCCCAGCGTGGAGAGCGCGGCCGGCGTCTGCGTGGCGTGCTGCACGATCGTCGCCATGACGGTGCGCTCCTGGTACGGCGGCCGGCCGGCGATCAGGTGGAACAAGACACACCCCATGCTGTAAATGTCGGCCCGGATATCGACGCCACTGGGGTCGCGGGCCTGCTCGGGGGCCAGGTAGTCCGGGGTACCCAGGATGGTGCCGACGCCGGTCAGCAGCGCGTCCTTCGTCGTCGGGTCGCCCTCGGACTCCGGCGGCGACTCGCGGCCGATGCCGATGTCGAGGATCTTCACCGTGGCGGTCAGCGTCGTCGGCTGGCCGGCGGGCGTCATCATGATGTTGGCCGGCTTCAGGTCGCGGTGGACCAGCCGCTTCTCGTGCAGGTGCTGCAAGCCGGCGAGCGCCTGGGACACGACGCGCACCGCCTCCGGCGCGGGGAGCCTCTTGCGGCGCTCGACGAGTTCGTCGAGGGTTTCGCCGTCGAGGTACTCCATCGCGATGAACGCCACGGAGCCTTCGCGGCCGACCTGAAAGGCGCGGACGACGTTGGGGTGTTCGAGGAGCGTCAGCAGCCGGCCCTCGCGCAGGAAGCGGTTGAGCGTGTTGGCGTCCTTGACCTTCGACGACGGCAGCACCTTGACCGCAACCAACTGGCCCGACGGGTGCCGCGCCTTGTAGACGCCGGCCGACTGGCCCTTGCCGATGCGGTCGAGCACCGTGTAGCCGCCGACGAAGAAGCCCTCGGTGTGGCCGCGCTGGATGAGCGTCGCCTGGTACGCCGTGAGGGCTTTCGAGGCGACGACGCTGCGGCGGAAGCCGTCGGCGTCGGCGTCGGGGCTGTCGGCTAGCCAGCGGGCCTTGAGCGCCGCGACCTCGGCCTCCGGCAGCAGCCGGCTGCGCGCGATCAGGCCGCAGTAGTCGGTCACGGTCGTCGCGGGGCTGGCCATCGGTGACACGTCCTGGGTGGTGTTTCGAGTGCTCGGAGCGAACTGGTGCCGGGAGCGTCAGCGCCCGGAGTTCCCGACGCTACGGACTCGTCCGCGCGCACGCTCCGGGCGCTGACGCTTCCGGCACACGCGACAACTCACGGACCGCGGCGGATGCGTTCGAGGCTCGCCGGGTCGTCGCGGTACAGCGATTCGAGGGCCGCCCGCGCGGCGTCGGCCCCGGCGGTGTCGCCCGCGGCGCGGCGGTCGCGGGCGTGCTGCAACGCGGCGTCCGTCACGCCCGCGCCGTCGAGCGGCCAGGGCCTCGGGCGGGCGGCCAGCGCGGCCAGCGCGGCGTCGGCGGCGTCGAGCCACGGGGCCTCGCCCGGCTGCCCCGCGTAGCCGGCCCGCAGTTGCCGCCACGTCGCTTGCGCCGCCGCGAAGTCGCCCGCCTGCGCGAGCTTCACGCCCCGGCGGTACCAGCGCTCCGCCTCCGACGGCGGCTTGACCCGGCCGCCGGACAGCAGCGCCGCCCGCAACTCGCGGCGGTCGTCGATCTTGGCGCGGGCGGCCCCCACCTCGGCGGCGTACTCGCCGGGGTACTTCACGCTCAAGGGTTCGAGGTAGCGGTCCCACGCCGCGTCCCAGTCGGCCGGCTCCGCCGACCGCATCAGCGGCTCGGCCCCGGCGTACAACTCCGCGGCACTCGGCGTCGGCCAGAACAGCCACGCCAGGGTCGCGCCCACGACCAGCAGGAACAGCGGCAGCACGACGGCGGGGCGGGCCATCAGCGGCCGACGCGGCCGACCCGCCTCGAAGTCGTCCGCGCCGCGGCCGACCTGCGCCTCGTCGAGCGTCGAGTCGGCCGCGGAGGCGGGTAGCTCGGCCGGCCACGGGATCTTGCGGCCCTTGCGCTCGGCCCGCGCCTTGACCTGGCCCAGCGACTCCGCCGCGGCGGCGGCCGTCGCCGGGCGGCGGTTCGGGTCCTTCGCGAGCAACTCGCAAATCCAGTCGTCGAAGTCGCCCGGCAGGTCGGGCACGACCAGCGCGGGGCGGTCGGGCAGCGTGTAGCAGTGCTTGTGCGTGTACTCCGCGACGGTGCCGGCCACGAACGGCGGCCGCCCGGCGAGCAGCGTGTACGCCAGGCAGCCCAGCGAGTACAAGTCACTGCGGCGCGTCAGCGGCTTGCCGGTGAAGAACTCCGGCGGCAGGTGGCCCAGCGTGCCGAGCGCGTCCGGCGGCAAACTCGTCGGGGCGACCGGCAGCAGCTTCGCCAGGCCGAAGTCGGCGAGCTTCACCAAGCCGCCGGGCGTGACCAGCACGTTCGACGGCTTCAAGTTGCGGTGCAAGACGCTGCGGTGGTGGCCGTGCTTCAGGCCGCGGGCGACCTGGACGAGCAGCCCCAGCAGCTCGTCGGCCCACGGCAGCCCCGGCTCGCCCGGCTTCTTGGCGTGCGCCTTGAGCCGCGTGCCGGCGTCGGCCCCCTCGACGAGTTCCATCGCGAACCACGCTTGCCCGACGTGCACGCCCGCCTCGTAAGTCTTGACGATCAGCGGGTGGTTGAGGCGGTGGAGCGGTAGCATCTCGGCGGCGAAGCGGCCGGTGAACTCGGGCCGCAGCAACTCCGGGTGCGTGAAGACTTTGACCGCGGCCAACCGCGTCGGCTCGTCGGCGGCCTGGGCCTTGTAGACGGTCGCGACGGGTCCGCGGCCCAGTTCGCCGCCGAGAACCCAGTCGCCCAGCCGTTGCCCGGTCATGCCTGTCCCCTGTTGATAGACTTGTGCCGTGGGCGGAGCCAACCTACCGACCCGACCCCGCCGCGCCAATGCCACGCCCCCGGACTCAACCCGACCCGCCCGGATCGCCCCGGAGAACGCCGATGACCGCCCTCCTGTTGATCGCCCACGGCAGCCGCCGCGCCGAGGCGAACGCCGACCTCGACCACGTCGCCGCGGCGATGCGCCAGCGCGCCGCCTACGCCGTCGTGCAGACCTCGTACCTCGAACTCGCCGAGCCGACCATCGCGCAGGGCGGGGAGCTGTGCGTCGCGGCCGGGGCGACGGCGGTCACGATGCTGCCGTACTTCCTGTCGGCCGGCATCCACGTCCGCGAAGACATGCTCGAAGCGCAGGCGGAACTCGCCGAGCGCTTCCCCGAGGTGACCTTCCGACTCGCCCCGCACCTGGGGCTGCACCCGCTGTTGCTCGATGTCGTCGAGGACCGCGCCCGCGAGGCCGAAGCCGCCGCGGGGTCGGCGTGACCGCACTGGCGTTCGGCGTCACGGTGTTCGTCTCCGCGGCGCTGGTGATGCTCGTGCAGCCGCTGGCCGGCAAGACGCTGCTGCCCGCGGCCGGCGGCACCCCGGCCGTCTGGAGCACCTGCCTCGTCTTCTTCCAGGCGCTCCTACTCGCCGGCTACGCCTACGCCGACCGCCTGGCCCGCCTGCCGCTGCGCCGGCAAGCCGCCGTCCACCTGGGCGTGTTGGCGCTGGGGGCGACCGCGGCGTTCGAGCTGTCGGGCCGCGCCGACCCCGAGCTGATCCCCGCCGACTCGGACTGGCCCGTCGGCGGGCTGCTGGCGTTCCTGCTCGTTTACCTCGGCCTGCCGTTCTTCGCGCTGGCCCCCACGTCGCCGCTGTTGCAGTCGTGGTACCGCCACACGTCAACGAACCCGTACTGGCTGTACGCCGCCGGCAACGTCGGCAGCTTGCTGGGGCTGTTGGCGTACCCCTTCCTCGTCGAGCCGCGGCTGACCCTCGCCGGGCAACTGACGGCCTTACGCTGGGGCCTCGTCGCGCTCCTGCCACTGATCGCCTTGGCCGCCTGGCGCACGACCGCCGTGGCGTTGCCGACGGCCGGAACCCCCGCCGAGCCGGTGCCGTGGGCGACGCGCCTGCGCTGGCTACTGTTAGCGGCGTTGCCGTCGAGTTGGCTGATGGGCGTGACGACGCACCTGACGACCGACATCGCCCCGGTGCCGCTGCTCTGGGTCGGCCCGCTGGCGCTGTACCTGCTCAGCTTCGTCGTCGTCTTCGCCGCCTGGCCAAGTCGCGCCCGCCGGCTGCTGGGCCGCCTGACGCCGATGGCGCTGGTGTTCCTGGCGGTGGCCCTAGCGACCGGCGGCACCGAGCCGATGGCGCTCGTGGCGGCGCTGCACCTCGCCTGCTTCTTCGCGGCCGCCCTGCTCTGCCACGGCGAACTCGCGGCGACCCGGCCGGCGGCGTCCCGACTGACGAGTTTCTACCTGACGCTCTCGGCCGGCGGCGTTCTGGGCGGGCTGTTCAACGCCCTACTCGCGCCGCTGCTGTTCACGCGCCTCGGCCTCGTGGAGTACCCGCTGGTCGTCGTGCTGGTCGCGCTCGTGCGGCCCGGCGGGTCGCTGACCTTCTCGAAGCGCGACGCGGCGTGGTGCCTCGGCTTCGCGGCCGTTCTGGTGGCGTTGAACCTCGTCGTGGCAACGTTCGTGCCGGCCGCCGCCGAGGACGCCAACCCCGCCGACGCGCTCATCGCCCGCGTCACCCGCGGCGGGCTGCTCTTCGGCCTGCCGGGGGCGTTGGCGTTTGCCCTGGTGGCGCGGCCGGCGCGCTTCGCCGCCTGCTTGGCGCTGCTGCTCGCCGCCGGGGCCGCCGACGCCGGGCCGCACGGCGAAACCCTGCTGCGCACCCGCAACTTCTTCGGCACGTTGCGCGTGACGCAGAGCCGCGACGGCCGCTTCGTCCGCCTGGTCCACGGCACCACGCAGCACGGCCAGGAACGCCTCGGCGAACCCCTGCCGCCGCGGCCGCTGATGTACTACCACGCGAGCGGCCCCGCCGGCCGGGCGCTGGCGAAGCTGCCGGCCCCGCGCCGGGTCGCGGCCGTGGGGTTGGGCGTCGGGGCGCTGGCGGCCTACTCGACGCCGGGGTCGCACTGGAGCTTCTACGAGATCGACCCGGCGGTCGTGCGCATCGCCCGCGACTCCGGGCACTTCCACTACTTGCAAGCCCCGCGCGGCGACGTGGACATCGTCCTAGGCGACGCCCGCCGCAAGCTCGCCGCGGAGCCGGACGCGACGTTCGACCTCATCGTCCTGGATGCCTTCAGCTCCGACGCGATCCCCGTGCATTTGCTGACCGTCGAAGCCTTCGCGCTGTACGCCCGCAAGCTCACACCCACGGGGGTGCTGCTGGTCCACCTGTCGAACCGCTACCTCGACTTGCCGCCGCTCGTCGCCCGACTCGGGGCCGCGCAAGACCCGCCGTTCGCCGCCAAGCTCGACGACGACACGCCGAGCGACGGCGACCGCGCCGACGGCAAGTTCCCCTCGACGTGGGCGGTCCTGTCGCGCCGGCCGGGAGACCTCGGCCCACTCGACCGCGACCCGCGCTTTAGCCGGCTACCGGCGACGCCCGGCCCGACCTGGCGCGACGACTTCTCGAACCTCGCCGACGTGTGGCGGCGCGACGAATAGCGTTGCCCCGCCCTCGGCGATGGGGTAAACTCGGGGCTTCCCAGGGGATCGGTTCGGAGGCGGGACATGAGTATTGGTGACGAAGCCGCGATCGACTTCAAGACCGCGCGGGGCCGCGACTACCCCAGCGTGCGGCAGTTCAACATCTTCCTGGCCAACCGCCTCGGCGCGATGCTCGACCTGGTGCGCCGCTTCGAGACGGCCGAAGTCACGGTCGTGTCGCTGACCGTCAACGAGACGGCCGACTGCGCCATCATCCGCCTGGTGCCCAGCGACTACGAGCGCGGCTACGAGGTGCTTCAAAGTGCGAAGTTACCCTTCACCGAGAGCGACCTGCTGCTGGTGAAGCTTCCCGACAACGCCCAGCCGCTGCTGACGATCACGAAAGCGCTCTTGAGCGGCGAGGTGAACCTGAACTACTGCTACCCGCTGCTGATCGGCGTCGGCCCGATGGGCAACACCGCGCTCGCGATCCACGTCCCCGACGCCGAGGCCGCAGCACTGTTGCTCCAGAACCGCGGCTTCACGCTGTTCAACGAAGACGACTTAAAGGAGTGACGGCATCCGCAATGGCGCTGCGTGGCGCACGAGTTGCAGGATTTTCGGACGCGGTGGCGGTTCAGCGGGACTGTCCCGGTGGACCCCGTCGCTACTCCCCGAAAAGGACTCTCTCATGTCGAAGAAAGCTGCGGAATCGCACAAGAAGGCCGCCGATTCGCACAAGAAGGCTGGCGACCACCACACCCAGGCCGCCAAGCACCACGAGGCCGGCGACCACGAAAAGGCCGCGCACCACGCCCACACCGCCAAGGGCCACCAAACCCACGCGACCAAGCACTCCGAAGACGCCGCGACGCACCACGCCGACGAGCACGGCACGAAGTAGTCAACGACGTTAGCGAGCCGAGGGCGTCAGCGACTGGAGGTGTCAAGAACCTCCAGTCGCTGACGCCCTCGGCTCGCCGGTCACTCGAGTCACGCCGCGTCGAAGACTTCGATCATGATGCACGACACGTTGTCGCGGCTGCCGCTGTCGAGCGCGAGTTGGCCCAGGCCCTCGGCACATGCCTGCATGTCTTTCTGGGCGTCGATGAATGCTTGCATGCCCTCATCCTGAACGACCCCGGTCAGGCCGTCGCTACACAGAAGCACACGGTCGTGGGCCTTGATCGACAGCACGGTCACCTCGGGGCCGTCGCCAACTTCCTTGCTGCCCAGGTACTTCCACAGCACGTTCTTGAAACGGTGCTCCTTGGCCTCGGCCGCGGAGATGGTCTTAGCCTCGACCAGCGCTTGCGCCAGCGAGTGGTCGGTCGTGAGTTGCGAAATCTTCTCGTCGCGCACCAGGTAGCAGCGTGAGTCGCCCACGCCCGCGATGTACATCTCCGAACCCTTGCTGCGCCAGATCGCCATGACGACCGTGGTGCCCATGTTCTTCATGTCCTTGTCGAGCGCCCCCATCGCCATGATCTCTTCGTTGGCCTGGACGATGGCGCGCTTGATGACCGTCTTGACGGCCTCCTGGCTGAGTTGGGCGGTGAGGTTCTTGCGCAGCTCGCGGGGGATGATCTCGATGGCGCGCTTCGAGGCGATCTCGCCGGCCGCCTGGCCACCCATGCCGTCGGCGACGATACTCACGATGAGGTCGGGGAACTGCTTGACCTCAATGGAGTCTTCGTTGTTCTCGCGGTAGTTGCCGAGGAGGCTGCACTTACCGATGTTGAGCGCGAGCGGCATGGGAGACTCTTCGAGAGAAGTCGGGTCGGCGGGGCCGTGTTACGAAAGGTTAGCACCGGGGGCGCGCGGAAGCAAGTCCCCGGCGTGACCGGATACCGCCAGCTTACGACGCCAGTCCGGCCCACGCAACCCGCCGCGGGAATTTCCGCCGCAGGCGCGGCGTCACACCGCCGCCTTGAGCGCGGCCATTGCCGCGGCGAAGTCGGGGCTGCTCGTCACTTCACTGACGTACTCGGCGTAGGCGACCTTGCCGTCCCGGCCGACGACGAAGACGCTGCGGGCCAACAGCGGCAACGGCAGGCCCTCGATCAGCACGCCGTAGGCGCTGCCGAAGCTGTGGTTGTGCACGTCCGAAAGCGTCTTCATGTTCTGGACGTTCTCCGCGCCACAGAACCGCGCCTGGGCGAACGGCAAGTCGAGGCTGACCGTGTAGGCCGCGACCGTGTCGCCGAGCGCCGCCAACTCCTCGTCGAACTTCTTGGTTTGCGCGCTGCACACGCCCGTGTCGAGCGACGGCACCACGCTGAACAGCCGGGCCTTGCTGCCGGTGTCGGCGAGCGTGACGGGGGCCAGGCCGCTGCTGAGGGTCTTGAAGTCGGGGGCGGCGTCGCCGGGCTTCAACTCGGGGCCGACCAGGGTCACGGGGTTGCCCTTGAACGTCACGGCACCGTCTCGCTTGCTCATCGCGCGTCTCACTGACAGGGAGTGGGGGACGCGGTCAGCTTACGAGTTCGCGCCGAAGTCGGGCTAATTCGCGCTGAAGTCGGGCGGGAACTTCCGCTTGCCGTTGGTGCCGACGCTCGCCGGCGTCGTCAGGAGCAATGCCTGCGTCAGCAACTCGGCGCGGGCGTGAACGTGCGGCTCGGACAACAAGAGCTGCTTCAGGTCGGTTTCGAGCGGCAGCGCGAAGGTCAGCATGTCCGAGAGCGACCCCAGGGGCGTGTCGCCGGCGAAGAGTTCGGTGAGGTGGTGGAAGGCCGGGCCGGTCGGCTCGAAGCGCGGCAGGACCGCCTCGGCCAGCCGCGTCCGCAGGCCCAGCAGCAACTGGAAGTCGGCGGGGACCACGTCGGGCAGCGGCTCGGCTCGGGCGAGCCGGTAGAGCTTGTCGGTCGGCACCTCTTCGGTGAGCCGGACGCGCGAGATGCCCTTGAGCCGGAGGTTCAGCTTGCCGTCGTCGAGGCGTTCGTAGTGGGTGATGCGGCCGAGGCAGGCAGTCGTCTCGATCTCGGGGTCGTCGAGGTACGGCTGGTCGGTGCCCTCCTTGAGCAGCACGAGGGTGACGAGTTGGTCGTCGGCGATGGCGTCCTCGAACATCTGCCGGTAGCGTTGCTCGAAGATGTGCAAGCCTTGCACGACGGTGGGGAAGAAGACCAGCCCCGGCAGCGGGAAGAGCCGGGTGACCCCATTGAAGTTCGCCAGGTAAGCCGCGTCGTCGGACATCACAGCCAGGACTCCCCAGGGATACCAATCATAGGGCCTGAACCGCCTGGGTGAGTGCGGGGTCAACGGGGCGGGGGGAAAGAATTTTTGCCGCGGAGACGCAGAGACGCGGAGACGCGGAGAAAACAAAACCATTTGAGTTGGGTCCCGCCTGGCGCTCTCGGCGACTGTTCAAACGGTCGAGGTTTGAACACAGGTTTCGGTTCTCTCCGCGTCTCTGCGTCTCCGCGGCAAAATGTTTGACTCCCACCCTATGTTACTTCTTCTCGGCCTTCTTCTTCACGTCCTCGGTGATGGTCCACAGGTGGATTTCGTACTCCTCGCCGTCCTCGCCCTTGATTTTCTCGGTCGCGTCCGGCTTCCAGTCGCCCATCACGAAGCGGTGCGACACGACCCGCGTGCCGACCTTGAGCTGCTTCCACAGGTTCGGGCGGATCAGCAAGTTGAACTCGTTGCCCATGTACAGGAACACCACCGTCGCCTGGTCGAAGTCCTTGATGTCGAGCGCGTCGCCGAGGCGGGCGTCGATCTTGTCGTCGAGCTTCGCCGCCTTGATGGCCGCCTTGGACTCCGTAATCCGCTCGGCCTCGAGGTCGATGCCGACGCCCTTCTTGGCCCCCGCCTTGACCGCCGCGATGACGATGCGCGAGTCGCCGCAGCCCGGCTCGAACACCACGTCGTTCGGCGTGATCTTGGCGAGTGCGATCATCTTGGCGGTGATGTCGTCGGGCGTCGGCACGAAGCGGATGACGGCCTTGTCGGCGGGGTCTTCGATCGTCAAGTCGGCGCTGACTTCCTCGCCGCCGGAGAACACCACGGTCTTGTTGCGCGTGAGGATCGTGTAGTTGTTAGGCCGCCACTCGACACTCAACTTGTACTCGTACTTCTTGGCGGGGTCGAGCGGCGGGATGTCGAAGCTGCGCTCCTTACCGCCGGCCTTGGTGTCCTTGCCCTCGATGCGCAAGACGGCGTCGTCGGCGGGGACGGCGACCTTGAGTCGGCCCTTCTTCTTGGTGTCCTGGGCGGGCGCGGCCTGGGGGCGGGCCTTGGCGTGTGCGGTGAACCCCACGAGCGACAACCCCAACAACAGCGCGAACGGCAACCGGGACGACAGACGCATGGCGGAGTACCCTTTGGCGGACAAGCGGACCCGCAAGTCGGCATAGCAGTTTGACCGGCCGCCGGCCAATCGGGAAGCGAAAAGCGCCGCCGCCGTGCTACAATGGCGATCCCGCCTGACGAACTCCCCCCTCCAAACTCCGGAGGCCCGCCCCGATGGCCCGCACTTCGCCGCCGCTGCTGCTAATCGCCCTAGCCTTCGCTGCCCCGCTGCGGGCGCAGGCCCCACCGGCCGACCACTTCGAGAAGGCGGTGCGGCCGCTGCTCGCCGAGCACTGCCTCGGCTGCCACGGCGCGGCCGGCAAGAAGGTCAAGGGCGGCCTCGACCTGACGACCCGCGCGCACCTCCTCGCCGGCGGCGACACGGGGGCGGTTGTCGTGCCGGGCGACGCGGCCAAGAGCCTCCTCGTCGCGGTGGTGAAGTACGACGGCGAGATGAAGATGCCGCCCAAGGGCAAGCTCAAGGACGCCGACATCGCCACGCTGACCGCGTGGGTGCAAGCCGGGGCCGCGTGGCCCGACGCCGCGGCCGCCGTGGTCGCGCCGCCGAAGAAGTCGGGGCCGCTGTTCACCGCCGAGCAGAAGGCGTTCTGGGCCTTCCAGCCGGTGAAGCCGGTCGCCGTGCCCGTTGTACCGGGCGTCACCAACCCCATCGACGCCTTCCTGCGCACGGCCCTCGCGGCGAAGGGCTTGACGCCCGCGCCGCCGGCCGCGCCCGCGGTCTGGCTCCGCCGCGTCAGCTACGACCTCAACGGCCTGCCGCCGACGCCGGGGGAACTCGACGCCTTCACGAGTGCGTTCGCCGCCGACCCGCGGGCGGCGCGAGCGACTGTCGTGGAGCGGCTGCTGGCGAGTCCGCACTACGGCGAGCGCTGGGGCCGGCACTGGCTCGACGTGGCCCGCTACGCCGACAGCAACGGCATGGACGAGAACATCGCTTTCGACCACGCCTGGCGCTACCGCGACTACGTGGTGAAGAGCTTCAACGCCGACAAGCCGTTCGACGCCTTCCTGCACGAGCAACTCGCCGGCGACCTGCTGCCGCCGTCCGCCGACCCGGCTGTCACCGCCGAGCGCCTGACGGCGTTGGGCTACTTGGCCGTGGGGCCGAAGCTTCTCGCCGAGCCGGACAAGCAGAAGATGCTGCTCGACATCGCCGACGAGCAACTCGACACCGTCAGCCGCGGCGTCATGGGCTTGACGCTGAGTTGCGCCCGCTGCCACGACCACAAGTTCGACCCCCTGCCGGCCCGCGACTACTACAGCCTGCTCGCGGTATTCACCAGCACGCGGACGATGCAGGGCCTCGGCACCGTGGCGAAGGTCTTCGAGCGGACGCTGACCCCGGAGACGCCGGAGCAGGCAACTTTGCGGGAGCGGCTGCCCAAGTTGAAGGCCGAGTTGAAGAAGCTCGAAGCCGACTCCAGCAAGCTCAAGCCCGACGACAAGGTCGGCCGGTTGGCGGTTGACGCGAAGGCCCAGAGCCGCCGCGCCGCCTTGCGCTGGGGCGAGAAGCTGCTGCCGGCCAGGGTCGCGGCGCTGGGCGTCGAGGAGGGCGGGGCTTACGGCACGCAGCCGCGCAACCTCTACGTTCAGGCCCGCGGCAACTACGCCGCTCCGCTGGAGGAAGCCCCGGCGCAGTTCCCCCGCGTGATCGCCGGCGAGGCCGCGTTGGCGTTCGTCGGCACCACGCCCAACCCCGCCGACAAGTTGACGCCGAACACCACGCGCTTCGGCAGTGTGAGGGCGAGCAGCGGCCGGCTCGAACTCGCCCGCTGGCTCACGTCGCCGGGGCACCCGCTGACCGCGCGGGTCTTCGTCAACCGTGTCTGGAAACACCACTTCGGCGAGGGGCTGGTGCGGAGCGTCGATAACTTCGGCCGCCTCGGCGAGCGGCCGTCGCACCCCGAACTACTCGACCACTTGGCCGGAAAGTTCGTGAGCGAGGGCTGGGGTGTTAAGTCGTTGCACCGGGCGATCGTGCTGTCGGACGCCTACGCGATGGGCCAGGCGACCGACCCCGCCGGCCGCGCCGCCGACCCGGACGACCGCCTCGTGTGGCAGTACCCGCGCCGCCGGCTGGAGGCGGAGCCGCTGCGCGACGCGATGTTAGCCGTCGCCGGCACCTTGGACCCGGCCGTCGGCGGCACGATGCTCAAGGGGTCGGGCCAGGGCTACAGCGAAGAGAACCCGAAGTACGCGTCGAACCGCCGCAGCGTCTACTTGCCGGTGCTGCGCAGCAACCTGTTCGACTTCTTCCAGACGTTCGACTTCCCGGAGCCGGGCGCGGTCAACGGCCGGCGCGAGAGTACAGTGGTCGCGCCGCAGTCGCTGTGGCTGATGAACAGCCCCTTCGTTGCGACCCAGGCGACGGCGTTCGCGGCGCGGCTGCACCGCGAGGCGGCCACCGACGAGGCCCGCGTGGCGCTGGCGTACCGCCTGGCCTACGCCCGCGAACCCCGCCCGGCGGAGTTGCGACGCGCCCTCGATTACGTGAAACACCCCGCGGCGTGGCCGCGCCTGGCGCACGCGATCCTGGCATCGAACGAGTTCCAGTACCTGAATTGAACCGCGGGTTGGGCCGAAACAAACCGACTCACCGCAGAGGGCACGAGAGGGCACATGAGAAAGGCACCGAACCGAGTTGAAACCAAAACCACCTCTCGCAAAGGCGCTAAGTGGCCACGGCAAATCGACTCGGTTTTAGCTCTCGTGGGTTTTGGCCTTTCTCTCGTGCCCTCATGTGCTCTCTGCGGTGAATGGTTTTCCCCGCGGCGAACACCCTGACCCCACCGACCCCGGAGTTCGCCATGCCCCGCTTCTGCTTCGACGAGGTCGCCGGCGTCACCCGGCGCGCCGCCCTGCGCACCGCCGGCAACGGCTTCGGCCTGCTCGCCCTCGGCTCACTCCTGGGGCAGGGCGCGACGGCCGCGGACAAGCCGGCCTCGCCGCTCGCCCCGAAGCCGCCGCACTTCAAGGCGCGGGCCAAGCGGGTCATCTTCCTGTTCATGCACGGCGGCCCCAGCCAGGTTGACACGTTCGACCCCAAGCCGCTGCTGACGAAGTTCCACGGCCAGCCGTTCCCCGGTGCCAAGCCGCGCGTGCAGTTCGCCGCGACGGGCAACCTGCTCAAGTCGCCGTGGGAGTTCCAGCCGGGTGGCAAGTCGGGGATTCAAGTCAGCGACCTGTTCCCCGAGGTCCGCAAGAACGCCGACGACCTGTGCATCATCCGCAGCGTCCACGCCGACAACTCCGCGCACGGCGGGGCGCTGCTGCAACTGCACACCGGCTCCGACACGCTGGTGCGGCCGAGCATGGGGTCGTGGGTGACTTACGGCTTGGGCAGCGAGAACCAGAACCTGCCGGGGTTCGTGACCGTCTGCCCGAACTTGGGCCACGGCGGCGTCTCGAACTGGTCGAGTTCGTTCCTCCCCGCCGCGTACCAGGGCACGCCACTCGGACACGCGGGCCTCCCCGTGAAGGGCGTGAAGTTCGCCGACATCGCCGCGCGGCACGGCCCCGCCCAGCGTGGGCAGCTCGACCTGATCGCGGCGATGAACCGCGAGCACCTCGTCGCCAACCCCGCCGACGCCGCCCTCGAAGGCCGCATCGACGCGATGGAGTTGGCCTTCCGAATGCAGTCCGACGCCCCCAAGGTCATGGACCTGACCACCGAGTCGAAGGAGACGCTCGACCTGTACGGCGTCGGCAAAGACCCCACCGACGACTTCGGCCGGCAGTGTTTGCTCGCGCGCCGCTTCGCCGAGGCGGGGGTACGCTTCATCCAGGTGTCGCACTCGTACAAGTGGGACCAGCACGGCGACTTGAAGAAGGACCACGGCAAGAACGCCCGCGAGGTCGATCAGCCGATCGCGGCGCTGCTCACCGACTTGAAGCGCCGCGGGTTGCTCGACGACACGCTAGTCTGGTGGGGCGGCGAGTTCGGCCGCACGCCGACCGCGCAGGGCGGCGACGGCCGGGACCACAACCCGCACGCCTTCACGATGTGGTTCGCCGGCGGGGGCACGAAGGCCGGCACGGTGTACGGCAAGACCGACGACTTCGGCTACTTCGGCGTGGAGAACAAGGTTCACATGCACGACCTGCACGCGACGATCCTGGCGGCGCTAGGCCTCGACCACGAGAAGCTGACGTACAAGTACGCCGGCCGCGACTTCCGGCTGACCGACGTGGCCGGCCGCGTCGTGACGGAGGTGCTGGCGTGACGCGCGTGTCGATGCACCCCGGCGAGCCGGAAAGCGTCAGCGCCCGGAGTTCTGCGCGCCGTCGCTGGCGCGCAGAACTCCGGGCGCTGACGCTTTCCGGCTCGCCG
>JAYTUC010000179.1:0-1640 GCA_043744775.1 Fimbriiglobus sp.
GCGGCGGCGTGAATGTCGTCGAGGGTCACGGCGTGCGGCATGGCGCGGGTCCGGCCGGGGGTTAGCGCGTCGTCGGCGGCTCGTCGGGGAAGTTCGGCTGGTGGCCGCTCATCGAGCTGCTCGAGTGCGTCGAGTCGCCCACCTTCGTCGGCGGCAGGATGATCGGCCGCAACTCGCCGGTGACGACATCGAGGACGACGCACGTCTTGGGGTTGGCGCGGAACAGCGCCCCCGGATTGGCCACGAGCGTGCGGCCGGTGCGGTGCTGCTCGCGGACGTGCGTGTGGCCGTAGAAGACGTAGTCGAAGTAGTCGGCGTGTTCGAGCTGGTAGAGCTGGTGCCGCTCGTGGCTGTGGACCCAGGCGAGCCGCTTGCCGCCGAGTTCGATCGCCCCGAAGCTGTCGTGCGAAATCCCGCCCGCGGCCCGGATCGCGGCGGCGAGCTTCGGCTTGTCCTTGTCCCAGTTGCCGAACACGAAGTGCGTCGGGACGGCGGCGAACGCGGCGACGGTCTCGACGGACTCGATGTCGCCGCAGTGCAGGATGAGTTCGACGCGCTGCTCCAGGAGCAGGCGCACGGCCTCCGAAATCGCTTCGAGGCGGTCGTGGGTGTCGCTGACGATCCCGATCCGCATGAAGACCTCGCGGCAAGCCTGACCTCACGCCTACCCACGATCATAACAACCCCGCGCACTCCGGGGAACGGGCAGCCCCAAAACCGGAGTGCAGAAGGTACAGTGCCGAGTGCAGAATCGTAGAATCGACTGCGGGGGGACCGATGGACGACGAGGCGGCGTTCCTGGCGGCGATGCGTGCGGCCCCGGCGTCGCGACTGACCCGGCACGTCTACGCCGACTGGCTCGAGGAGCGCGGCGACCCCCGGCACGAACTCGTCCGCGTCTGCGAGGCGATGCGCGCCGTCCCCGTCTGGTCGGACGCCTACTGGGACTTGAAAGCCCGCCGCAACGAGTTGTGGACGCGGTTCCCGATCGAGTGGCTCGAAGCGACCGGCTACGACGGCAGCGACTACGACCCCATCTTCCGCGACGGCGTCCCCGACGGCGTGCGCGAGCGCTGGCGGCTGATCCGCGAGTTCACCGAGCGCTGGCACGGCATCCCCGTGCCGGACGTGGGCGGCCAACGCGACGTGATCGCCCGCGAGGAGGCGCGGCTGGGGCTGACGCTGCCGGAGTCGGTGCGGGAGTTCGTAGCATTCGCGCACGACATTGGAGATTACGGGACCGGGGCCGAGGATCGAGATGAGATGCCCTCAATGTTCCATTGCGCGCATTACCAGCTCGAACTTCTAACTTCGCACCCAGCTTTGAGCATAATTTACTACACGCTCGACGATGCCGTAATTGGTGTCGCCAGGGAAGACCTGCAAGAGGCCGACCCTAGAATCCATTGGTATCGTGGGCAAGTTCGGGGGGCTAGCGACGACGGCGCGGCCGAATTGGACCCGTTGTTTTGGGAGCCGAGCTTAAGCCTGACCATCTTTCGCAGCCTTTTCACCGAGCTGCCCGTCGCTGGGTCAATGCAAACTAGTACTCCGTTGCGGCTAGTCTGTGCCATCGCTACAACTCCCCCGACCCCCGAGGAGTTGCGATGCCGCCGCCGACCAAGATCGCCGTCACCCTG
>JAYTUC010000180.1:0-1614 GCA_043744775.1 Fimbriiglobus sp.
CCAGCGCCCACTGCTCGTCGGTGATGTCACTGGGGTAGGGTTGGGTTCTCATGGGCCATTTTACGCACCCCATCACCCCTTATGGGACAGTCACTGAGATCCGCGGAGGCTCAAATGCAGTCCTTAGGACCGTGTCCGAGGAAAAATTGCTTCTTACGCAACCAACCACCCCTTACGGGACAGTCACTCAGAGTCCGAGGCCGGGGTTGTGATCGAAGTGATATCGGCCAGAAGTTGCGCGATGGGATCTGAACTAATGACCTCCAAATCATGGCTCGAAAGTCCGTCGCTGGGGCCGCCGACGCCGGGCACGGGGTGACTGCGGGCGTGGGGGGTTACAGTCGCGCGAAGAAGTGACGCCAGCCGTCCAGGGCGGTCGCCGTGCCGAAGTGCCGCACCGCCGCGGCGCGGCCCGCGCGCGAGACCTCCGCGGCGTGGCGGTCGTCGTCGAGCAGCCGCGTAAGCAACGCGACCGCCTCGCCCTCGTCGTCGGAGTAGTAGCCGCTGACCCCCTGCTCGATCAGGTCGGCGACTTCGTAAAGGGCGTGGCCGGCGAGGTAGGGGGAGTTGCCGCGGCGGGGGCCGACCGCGACGACCGGGGTCCCGGTCATCCACGCCTCGACGAAGTTGAGCGTGTACGACGCGGGGTACGAGCCGACGCTGAAGTAGCAGCGGTTGTCGCGCAGCTCTCGCCGGAGCCGGTCGTACGGCACCGGCCCGAGGGCGTTCGGCACGCCCGCGTTACTCGGCCCGAAGAGCTTGTGCGGGACGCGGGCGGCGACCGCGGCGTAGAACTCGTAGTTGCACGCCACGCCCCGCGTCGCGATCGCCTGGTTCACCGTCACCGACGACCGGACGTGGCCGGTCCAGCCGCCGAACTCGTCGGGGTCCTTGGCGAAGCGGATCACCGCGTCCTCGCCGAGGTAGCCGGGGATCGTCCGCTCCCGCGGCGAGTAGCGCACGACCCGCAGCCCGGCCGCCCGGTAGGGCCGCAACTCGTCCTCGCGCTGGGCGAACGACTGGCCGATCGTGCGCCAGACCACCACGCGGCCGCCTAGCGCCGCGGCGTTGTTGACGACCCACCGGGCTACGTGCATCACGATGACCACGTCGAAGCGGCGGGCGAACTCGGGGGTCAGGCGGTCGCGGCGGTCTTGGCCGTCGGGGCACCCCAGCGCGAGCCACGCCTCCCGGTCGGCCGGGTCCGACCGCAACGCCGGGAGCGCCGGCCGCAAGTCGTCGGTGGGCCGGTCGGGGTGCAGGTACGTGCTGGGCGAGAAGACGGTGTGCCCCAGCGCGTGGAACAGTCGGAGTTCGTCGGCTTCCAAAACGCTGTGGCAAGAAAGGTAGAGGATTTTCATCGGCGGCCCGCCCGGTCAAGGCGTCGGAGCCAATGCCGACCCGCGTGGCCCGCATCGGAGTGGGTGGCGGCAAGACTTTAAATGACTACACCCGTTGACCCCTGCAATCTTGCCGGGGTCAACGGGTGTAATGTATTAGTCTCACGTGAGACTTCGAGAAGTTGCGGCGATTGGATTTGAACCAATGACCTCCAGGTTATGAGCCTGGCGAGCTGACCGGGCTGCTCCACGCCGCGTTCTGTACCCACATACT
>JAYTUC010000181.1:0-6123 GCA_043744775.1 Fimbriiglobus sp.
TCTTCGGCGGCACCTACTGGCCGCCGGAGGACAAGCTTTTCGACGGCGAGACATCGCCCGGCTTCAAGAGTGTCTTGAAGAAGGTGCTCGAACTCGACGCCGCCGACCACGCCGGGCTGGTCAAACAGGCCGAGCAGGTTGCCAAACTGACGGTCGAGATCCTCGAAAAGACGAGCAAGGCGACCCCGTCCGCGAAGCTCGAAGCCGACCTCGTGACGGCCGCGGCGGACGCCTACGAGTTCGACCCCGACCACGGCGGCGTCGGCATGAAGCTGCGGGGCTTCCGCGGGACGAAGTTCCCCAAGGCCCCGTCGCTGCTGTTCCTCGTGCAGCAGGCCGCGCAGCCGAAGCGCGAGGAGTTAGCGAAGTCGGTGCGGCTGACCCTGGAGCGGATGGCGCAGGGCGGGATTTTCGACCAACTCGGCGGCGGCTTCCACCGCTACTCGACCGAGCGCACCTGGACTGTGCCGCACTTCGAGAAGATGCTCTACGACAACGCCCAACTGCTCGAAGTCTACGCGCTGCACCGGCGGCTCACCGGCGACGCGGCGTTCGACCCGGTGATGCGGGCGACCGCGGCGTTCGTGGCCCGCGAGCTGACTTCGCCCGAGGGGGCGTTCTACTCGGCGCTCGACGCCGACAGCGAGGGCAAGGAGGGCACGTTTTACGTCTGGTCGCCGGCGCAACTCGACGCGGTGCTGGGGCCGCCCGCGAAGCAAGCCGCCTTCCGCGACTACTTCTCACTCGCCGGCAAGCCAAACTTCGAGGGCGAGGCGTTCATCCCGCGCGTGAACCTGGCGAGCGCGACCAAGACGCCGCCGGCCGAGTTCGCCGGGCTGCGTCAGCAACTCTTCGATGCGCGGGCCAAGCGGGAGCGGCCGTTCCTCGACACCAAGGTCCTCACCGGCTGGAACGGCCAGATGATCGCGGGGTACGCCGCGGCGGGGGCGGCGCTCAACGAGCCGAGTTACACGCAGGCCGCTGAGAAGTGCGCCGACTTCCTGCTCAAGACTATGCGCGACAAGTCCGGCCGACTGCTGCGCGTCTACGCCGCCCGCCCTGGCGAGAAGCCCGAGGCGCGTGGCCCGGCATTCCTCGACGACTACTCGTACTTGCTGCACGGACTCTTGAACCTGCACGACGCCACGAAGAACGAGCGCTGGCTGACCGCGACGAAGGGGTTGGCCGACGAAATGGTCAAGTACCACGACGACCCCGCGGCGGGCGGCATGTTCCTCACGCCGAACGGCGGCGAGCAGTTGTTCGCCCGCGGTAAGGACCACTACGACGGCGCGCAGCCGTCGGCCAACGCGCTGGCGACGCGCAGCCTGGTGCGGCTCACCGCCAAGACCGGCGAAGCCCGTTACCGCGAAGTCGCCGAGCGGTCGCTGCGCCGCTTCGCCGTGGCCCTGGCCGAGCACCCGAGTTCCGCCCCGCTGACGGCCGACGCGCTCGACTTGTGGCTGAAACTCCCCGCGCCGCCGCCGCCGCGATGACCCCGGACGCCCGCGACGCCGAGTGGCCGGCCCTGGCGCGCGATGCCATCGCCGCCGACGGCCGCGCCCGCAGCTTGATCGTCCGCCGGCTGGCGACGGCCGCGTACGCCGCGAACCGCGTCGCGGAGGCGTTCACGGCCCTCTTGAAGTCCGGCCCGACTGGGGCGACGCCGGCACTCGAACTCATCGCCTGGCTGCCCGACCCGGTGCCGGGCAACGTCGCCCCGCTGGCACTGCCGTCGTTGCGCAACGCCGACGTGGCGCTGGCCCTGCGCACCGCCGTCGCCGGCCGGCTGCTGGGCGTCGTGCCCGACGACCCGAACGCGGTCACGCCGATCGTGACGGCGTTGACGCACGGCGCGTCGAAGGCGGCGGCACTCGACCGTCTGCTCGACCTCGAACGCCACGTCGCGCGGTGCGACACCCTCGACGTGCTGGTCGAGGCGGCCGAGGCGGCCACGGCGTTGGTCTGCCCGCGCTGCGCCGAGCGGTTGACACGGTTCCGACTCGTCCCGCACTTGTGGGACCAACACGGCTTGCTCTTCCGCGACGGCCTGGCCGTCGAGCCGCGCGTGCTGTTGGGCGTGGCGGTCGCGGCGGCGGCGGCCGGCGGCGGCCCGCGGCTGCTCGACGCGAGTTACGCCGCGCACGCCGCGTACTACCCCGGCGAGGACCGGCGGCTGGTGTTCCAGGCGCTCGCCAGCCAGGGGCCGCCCGACGCCGCGGAGGTCGAGCAACTGCTGGCCGCCGCGGACGCCGACCGCGCCGGCCTCTGCCCGGTTTGCCTGAACGCCATCGCCGACCCGCTGCCGGAGTTGCCGCCCGAGGCGTCGTGTGGGGCCGGCCGCGTCTCGGGCGAGGGCTACTCCGTCGAGGCCCGCGACGGCCCCGGCGGCCGCGTCGTCGAAGTCGGCCGGCCGCGCGTCCCCGCCGAGGTGTTGCCCCGCGTCGGCCCGCGCGTGTCGCCGCGCCGCGCCGGCGTCACCGCGGCGCTGCCGGCTCTGCTTGTCGGCACGCTGGCGACGATGTTTCTGCCCGGCCGCCTCGTCTCGCCGTTGGTCCCCGCCGCGATTACCCTGACCGCGACGCTGCTCGCCTACCTCGTCGGCCGCTACGCCCGCAAGCCGCTGCCGGACGCGACCGCCCAGGCGCTCGCGCTGGCCTGGTCGGAGTTGACGCCCGGCATCGGCCGCTCGCCGGCCGCGGTCCGCTTCCTGACGCGCCTGTGCCGGGTGAGCCTGCGCCTCGGCGACCCGGCCGGCCGTTCGCCCGCGGTCTACGAACTCGTCGAGCACGCCGCGGTCCTCGCCGACCGCGGGCCGGCGCAGATGCAGTTACTCGCGGCGGTGCGGGTGCTCCAAGCCTCCGACGGCGCGGCGCTGGGCCGGGAGAAGGTCGCGGCGTTGGCCGACGTGTTCCGGCCGTTCGTACGCGGCGAGTTGCCGGCGGCCTACGGCGAGGCGGCGGCGGAACTGGTCCTGGGCCGGCCCGAGGAGAAGCCCGGCGAGTCGGCCCGGCTGGCGGTCCTCGTGCTCTCCGACGCCTTCGACGCGGGCCTGAGCGGTTCCGACCTGGTGACGGTCGCCCGCTTCCTGCCGCACTTCCGCGACATCATGTTGGGCGCGCTGCCGGACCACCTGCGGCTGCTGCAAGGCGTCCACGAGCACCGCGGCGGCAAGCTCTGGGCCAAGGTCGGCAACGCCTCGACGGTCTTCGAGTTCGCGGAGGCGTCCCCGACCGAGAGCCGCAAGCTGCTCGCCGCCCACCCCGACGCGCTGCTCGTCCTGGAACTCGACGCCGCCACCGAAGCCGAAGTCGGCCGCGTGCTGCTGACGGCGCGCGGTCTGGCCGTCGGCCCCGTCGTCGTCGCCGACCCCGCCGCCGCGATCGAGGTCGTGCAGGCGGGCGACGGCTTGTGGCGACTCCAACTGGGCGCGAGCCGGCTGCCGCTGAGCCGTAAACTCCCCGAGCGTCTCGCGGGCCAACTCCGCGCCTGGCTGCGCTTCCGCGACGCCGTGCTGATGCCGCTGGCCGAGCGCCCCGACGCCGGGACTTCCGAGGCGGCGGCGCATTTGCTGACGCCGCTGGTCTTGACCTGCCCGCTGTGCCAGACGGCCGGCGTCCACCGCCGCGGCCGCGTCGGCACGCCGTGGCTGGCGATCCGCCCGCCGGGTTAGTACTCAGCGATGTCACAAACCCTGGAGCGATTACGATGGGTCAGCCTGAGTGCGTCTGGCTGTTGCGGCACGCCGAGACGGCCACGCCGCACGTCTTCCACGGCGCGGAGTCCGATGAGGTGCTGGGTGAACTCGGGCAGCGTCAGGCCGAAGCGCTCGGCGAGTGGTTCGTCGAGCGGCGGCCGACGGCGGTCGTGTCGTCGGCGATGCGCCGGGCGGTCGCCACCGCTACGCCGGTCGCGCGACTGTGCGGCGTGCCGCACACGATCGAGGCGGGGTTTCACGAGCGCCGCGTCGGCGACTTCTGCGGCCGCGCCTTCGCCGAGGTCGAGGTGCCCTGGCACGCCACCGTCGCGCGGTGGGCGGCCGGCGATACCGGCTACACGACCCCCGGCGCGGAGAGTTACGACGACCTCCGCACGCGGCTCCTCGAAGCCTGGCACCGCACCGTCGCGGCCCACGCCGGCGCGCGACTGGTGATCGTCGCTCACGGCATCGTCTGCAAGGTGCTACTGCTCGAGTTGCTGCCCGGCCACGGCCCGACGGCGTGGGCGAAGCTCGGCCGCGTGCCCAACGTCGCCGTGTCGTGCTTGCGCGTGGTGCCCAGCGGCTACGAAGCCGGGCCGTTACTGACCGTCCCGGAGCCGGTCTTGCGGCTCAACGGCGGCGTGGCGACGGGCCTCGGGGCGGTCGCGGCGCGGCCCACCGTGTGAGTGGGTAAGCGGGGCGAACTCCAGCCCATTTTCGCGGCGCAAGCTCCCCGCATCCGGGCCGTTCGCGTGAAGTGGCGCAACCGTCGCGACCGATACTTTTCGCTAGCAGGCCCGACGGACCTGACGCCACGCCCGGCGGGGGACCGGTTGACACCGGGGCCGGGCGGCACGCGTCGAGGGGCGGTCCGGTTCTTGCTGGGAGAGGCTTCATGACGACTCAGGAATCGCCCGCGATGCCGATGAGCGAGACCGACGCCCTGCGGCAGCAACTGCTGCAAGCGCAGCGGCTCAGTAGCGTCGGCGAACTCGCGTCGAGCGTCGCCCACGAGTTCAACAACATCCTGACCACGATCATCAACTACGCCAAGATGGGCAGCCGCGGCCAGACCTCCGCCGCCCAAGTGCAAGCCTTCGAGAAGATCCTGCGCGGCGGCCAACGCGCCGCGGGGATCGTCAACAGTATGCTCGGCTTCGCCCGCAACAACTCCACCGACCGCGAGCTGACCGACCTCGTCGCGATCGTCGAGGAGGTCCTGATCCTGACCGAGAAGGACCTGGGCAAGCACCGCATCCAGATCGAGAAGCGCTTCGAGGGCCGGCCGTCGGCGGTTGTCGTGCCGGGGCAGATCGAGCAGATCATCGTCAACCTCGTCATCAACGCCCGCCAGTCGATGCTGCACGGCGGCCGCCTGCGGCTGGAAGTCCGCGAGAGCAACGACGGCGAGACGGTCGAGGTCAAGGTCGCCGACACGGGGGCCGGGATTGCGCCGGAGAACCTGCGGCAGATCTTCGAGCCGTTCTTCACGACCAAGCTGCCCGACGAGAACGGCCACGGCGGCACCGGCCTGGGGCTGAGTGTCTGCCGGCAGATCATCGAGCAGCACCAAGGCCGCATCCGCGTGGAGAGCGTGGTCGGCAAAGGGAGCACGTTCACATTGAAGCTGCCGAAAAAATTGGTGGAAGAGATGGAGTAGGGTTTTACTTCAGCCCCTGCCAGTGTTGGATTTTCTTCAAGATCGCTTGTTCGAATGCGTAATCGCGGTGCGGAGAAGGCCCGGCGGGGATCCACGATTCGCCGAGGTTGCGTGTGCCGGTCACGCCGGCCAAATCCCCCCGGCGATCCACCGTCGCCGAATCGCGGAAGACCGGCCCGGAACGCGACCCGATGGGCCCGGCGGTATCTTCCAATTCCTTGTACACTTCGACGTACACTTTGTAGCCGCCCTGTTCGCCCGCCCAAATTCTCACGATGGCGTATTGCCGCGTGCTCTGCAGCGTGGCCAGCAGGCGTTCGCGGGTATCGGGCGTGCTCGGTTTCCAGGGTTGTTCGAACCCGGGCGCCACGCGCGGATAGGTTTCGATGACGCCGGAGTAGCGGGATGTCGGTTTGATGATGAAGTAATCGTCGAGGGCATCGAGCACACGATCGTACACTTCGGCGTAGCCGTCGGGCGTCGGCTGGCCCGCAGCGAGCGTCACGGAATTGGCCCCGGAGAGATCGGCCGGTTGGACGAGATAGGGGTTATCCAATGGCGGCGTGGTGGCACACCCGGCGAAGCCGAGCGTTCCCGCCGCGATGATCCCCTTCGCCCGCATTTGCCAGCGCATGCTCGACCCCCCTACATTCCCCTATGTGCAACCCTATGCCAAGGGGCCGCGGGGGCGTCAATGCGAACTCTCGCGATCCGGGATCGTTGCAATCGCCTCCGGCTTCGTCTTACTTTTTCGCCCGTTTGA
>JAYTUC010000182.1:0-6029 GCA_043744775.1 Fimbriiglobus sp.
TTGCAGTAGCGGCCGTAGGGGTGGACGACAAAAGCATTCGCCGGGGTGAACTCGCCGGGACTCGACTGCCGGCCGCGGATGAAGTCGAGTTCAGTGAGCGTCTCGCCGCGGCCGTGCCACCAGAAGTCCGCGCGGTACTGGTGCGCCGACTTCACGGCAAACGCCTCGGGGACGACGAGGCCGTAGGGCTGCACACTGCCGTCGATCTTCGACTTGTAGCCGCGCACGACCAACCCGGTCGCCGTGGGCCAAGTGGGCTTGCCGTCGCGGAGTTCCTTGGCGCGCTCCATCCCCTTGGCGAGAATCGCCTTGGCGGTCACGACATCGTTGCGGCCCTTGGCCTCGACGTACATCTCGTCGTAGGTCAGGGCGTAGCGCACCGCCTTGGCGTAGACCTCGACATCGGGCAGCAAGTCGAGCAGCGCCGGCTTCGCCTTCTGGGCGTCCGCGGCGACGGCGACGGCCTTCGTCAACTCGTCCAACCCGGCGGTGAGGGCGGCGCGGTCTTGCTCGGCGATCACGGCCCCCTTGGGCGGAATCTGTCGGACTTTCTCAGCCGCGTTGTCGGTCGGGCCGTCGGCGTAAGCGAACGTCGTCGAGAGCAGCAGCCCGAAGAGGGCGACGCGAAACTGGGCCATTGCACACGTCCGTGTCACAGTGGGGGGGCCGGGGAGAAGAGTCACTATACGACGCGGGGCGTTCGTCTTCCGGCCGGGGCGTGCTAGAATGCCGCGGTGGGCGGACGCCCCCGCCCCCGACCCCCTGGACGATCCCCATGCCGCAACCCCGGACGACGGCCGACGCCCAGACGATTTTCGAGCGCGGCCAAGACAAGCTCAACGCCCGCGACTTCCGCGAGGCGGTCGAGTGCTTCACGCGCGCCATCGCCCTGCGGCCCGACGTGGCGGCCGGCTACCGCGCCCGCGCGCGGGCCTACCTGGGCCTCGAACAGCGCACCGACGCGCTCAACGACCTCGACCGGGCGATCAAGTTCAAGAGCGACGACCCGGCGCAGTACGCCGAGCGTGCCGAGCTGCTGTTCCGCCAGCGCGCCTACGAGGCGGCCATCGCCGACTGCGACCGCGTGCTCAAGCTCGACGACGGCTGGAAGGCGATCCACGGCCTGCGCGGCAACTGCCACGCGGCGCAGGGCGACACGGACGCGGCGGTCGCCGACTACGCCAAAGCCATCGAGGGCGACCCGGACCACGCGGCCGATTACTTCCTGAGCCGTGCCGAACTGATGCTCGACTGCGAGAATTACAACGCGAGCGTGTCGGACTGTAACGCCGCGCTGCGACTGAACCCCGAGCACGCGGGGGCGTTCCAGGCGCGCGGCCTGGCGCACCGCGAACTTGGCGACACCGACGCGGCCGAGGCCGACCTGAGCGACGCGATCCGGCTGAACCCGACGGCGGCGATCGCGCACCTGGCGCGGGCGACGGTGCGCTACGACCGCGGCCGCACGACCGAGGCGGTGGCCGACTGCGACGCCGTGCTCGAACTCGCGCCGACGAACGCACGGGCGCTGAGCCTGCGCGGCATGGCCCGCCGCCGCGGGCGCGACTTGCCGGGGGCGCTGGCCGACTACACCGCGGCGATCCGCCAGAACCCGGACACGCCGGGCACTTACAACTTGCGGGCGGCGGTCTACTACCAGCAGGCAGAGTACGCCCGCGCGGTGCAGGACCACCTCGACGCCCTGAAGCGCGACCCGCGGAGTGCTTCGACGTTCAACCAACTCGGCTGGATCTGGGCGACGGCCCCCGACCCCGACGTGCGCAACGGCCGGCAGGCGAAGGAGTGCGCGACGCGGGCGTGCGAACTCAGCGAGTGGCAAGAGCCGGGCTTCCTCGACACCCTCGCCGCGGCGTGCGCCGAGGTCGGCGACTTCGACGGGGCGGTGCGGTGGCAGCAGAAGGCCCGCGACCTGTCGGCTCCGGAACACGCCGCCGACTACGACAGCCGCGTGAGCCTGTACCAGGGCGGCAAGCCGTACCGCACCCGCGGCCCGGAGCAGCCTTGAAGGCGTCCGGCGAGCCGTCGGCGTGAGCCGGGGGTTTCTCGGGACCGCAAGCGCCGAGAACCCCCGGCTCACGCCGACGGCTCGCCGGGAACGGAACCGCCCCAAACGCCAGACTTCTCCGGGAACACTGGAGGCGACATGCTACGACTCCGCAGTTTGTCAACGCTCCTCTTCGCCGGCGTACTCGCCGGTGCGGCCGCTGCCCAACCGCCCGCCGCGCTGCCAGCCGCGGAGTCCGCCGCGCTCGTGGCGCAACTCGCGGCGGACGACTTCCGAGTACGCGAGCGGGCCGGGGCGCTGTTACTCCAGTCCGGGGAGGCGGCCATCCCGGACCTGAAGGCGGCGCTTGCCAAGGCCACCGAACCCGAGGCGACGCGCCGGCTGGCCGTCCTCGTCGAGCGCCTCGAGTCCGCCCGCCTCGGCGAGCCGCGCCGGGTCACGCTCAAGGTCGAACGCAAAGCCGCCAAGGAGGTCTTCGCGGAACTCGCCCGGCAGACCGGCTACAAGTTCACCTTCAACTCCAACGGCAACTCCGCCCTCGATAAGGCCCTCGTCACGTTCGACTGGCGGGGCACGCCGTTCCTGCAAGCCCTCGATCAGCTGTGCGATGCCCTGCAAGTCAACTCGGTCGTCCAGGACCCCGGCGGCGAGGTCAACGTCTTCGACGGCGACCAAGTCAACCCGCACGTCGCCTACGCCGGGCCGTTCCGGCTGGTCGTGACGAACGTCAGCTCGAACCGCAACGTGCAGGTCGGCGGGTTCTCGCGCCGCAACCCGCTCGCCCGGCCGCCGGACTACGTGAACCTAAACTTCATGGTCCACGGCGAGCCGAAGGCTTGCCTGTGCGCGATCGGCACGCCGGCGGCGGTGCGGGCGACCGACGAACTGAAGAACTCGCTAGTCCTCGGCGCGTCGGCCGCCGGCGACGACGCGCCGCCGAACGCCGACTCGATCGCCGAGGTGCCGGTCCCGAACTTCCGCTCCCACACCGGCAACACGTCCCTAACGCTGAACCGCGTCGCGCGGCAGGCGGAGTTCGTCAAGGAGTGCCGCGTCAAGGTGTCGGTGGCCGTCCTCGCCGAGACGCGGCCGGAGATCGTCGTCCTGGACGTGGCGAAGGCCCAAGGTCGCAAGTACACCGGCCGAACCCACCTGCTCCAAGTCGGGGCCGCGGGGGTGCAGGGCAACGCCGCGACGGTCGATGTCACGGTGAGCCGCAAGCACGCCGACACCGAGGACTACTCCTGGATGAACACGATGCAACAGCGCTTCGAGGCTTTCGACGCCGAAGGCAAGGCGCTGCAGACCGGGTCGGTGAACCAGATGAACAACACCCAGCACGCCGTCACCCTGTCGCTGACGTTCACCCGGACGGCCGGCCAGAAGCCGCCAGTGATCGCCAAGCTGCACCTCGTCGAGTGGGTCGTCCAGCACAAAACCGTCGAGTTCACGCTGAAAGACATTCCGCTACCGTAACCCCACGACGGAACCGCAGTCGCGCCGCGCGGCGGGCGTCGTGTTCGAGGCGGAGCCGCATGCCGTTGCGGACGCAACCCGCCGAGGACACCCTCGGGAGTCGGAGCGGGCTTGGAGACCGGGGGCTCGGCGCGCTGCTGAACCACCTCTGAACAGTGCGAAAACACCGCGATTGACGAGACGCGAGTCTACGGTTACCTCGTCGTCATCGTCGGGGATACGGTGCAGTTTGCATCGACGTGCGTCTGCGACCAATCCGGCGAGTGCGAAACGCAAACGCTGTTGATACCCAACCTCGTGAGCGAGCCGATGCGACGGTTCGTGAGAAAATTCATCCGCCCGGCTGCCGCCAAATAAGCGGCGACCGGCTTGAGGCGTCTACGACCGGCGCGGAAGCGTGGTAGCCCGCCGGCCGCGCCTCGGTGCTCGCCGGAGTCGCGTCGCCGACGAGTTCGGGCCGGGTCGCCGTCCGCACGTCACGGCCTTCGAGCCGTTCCCGAAAAAGTTACCCGGTCGCCGCGCCGCCCGCGGCACACTCCGCGAGGCCGTCGGGCCACTTGACCGCCGCCCCGCTGCCGACGACGACGGACAAGCCGTCGCGGGGGTTAGTCGCGCAGGGCGACGGCGACGGCGACCGCCGACGCGAGTTCCAGTGCCGCGCCGCGCGAGGTGACGCGCGGCGACGGCTTCGGCGTCGATGGCGGTGGCCGCGTCGCCGCCGGACTCTCGGACCGCCCGCAGGGCTTGCCGGCCGGTGACCGGCTCCGCGACCGACAGCGCCGCGGTGCGGACCTCGGCCGCGGGGCGGATCGGCTCGCCGGAGCGCACCGCCCGCGTCAGGGAGTCGGCCCCGGCGGCCTGGCAGGCGACTATCCGCGGCGTCCGGTCGGCGGCCCCCGACTCGCGCAGTTCGCGGAAGCCCTTCCAGATGCCGTAAATGCCGTCGCCGATGCCGGTGGCCACGTACACCCGGTCGGGGACGCGGCCGAGTTGCTCGACGATTTCAAAGGCGAGGGTCTTGAAGCCCTCGACGCCGAACGGATTGGTAAAGCCGGGGCGCGGGAACAGGGTCGTGCCGGGGAAGGTCTCGCCGCCGGAAAGCGCGGCCTCCAGCAGCGACTCCTGGTCCCCGCCGCGGACGACGGTCGCCCCGTAAAGCGCCATCAGGTCGGTGTGCAGTGCCGGGGCCGCGGGGTGGCAAAAGACCGTTCAGCCCAGCCCGTTGACCGCCGCCGTGACCGCGTTGGGCCGGTCCTTCCACGACCACGTCGGGTTGCGCGTCTCGTCCTTGAGCAGTCCGGGCGCGACGGCGAGTAGGGGCGTCCCGCCTTCGTGCAGCGTGGGGCGCGACCGGCGGGAGCCAGTGCCGCCAGCGCCACACCCCGCGCTCAGTCGCGTCCGGCGTCGGTGCCCCCGGCAAGTCGCGGTGGCGGACTTCGAGCGGCGTGCGGCGACCATTGCACCGGCAACCCGGACAGCCGCGGTACTCCGCCGCGAAGGGGTAGGACGTGTCACAGGCATGACAGTGGAGAGACACAGCCACGCCAACTCCTCCAGCGGGTTGCCGACCAGTACGCCCCAGTTCCCACTTCGGATGCCGACCTTCGAGCGCAGCGCGAGTACGGTCCCCCGAACGGTGCGACTAGGCGTTGGACGACGCCGCGCGGGGTCGTGACCGTGGCGACCTCGGTTCCGGCTGTCACGGCGTCCCCGATCTCGAAGCGCGGGTGAAACAACCCGTCGGCCTCGGCTAACAACCAGTCGCCGGTGTAGGTCCAACCGGACGCGGCCGTCGGAGGTCCGGCGGGAAGGTGGCCGCGGTGGGGCAGGGTGCAGAGAATCCCGTCGCGGTACGCCGCGCGGCCCTCGACGGAGAGTTGCCCCGCGCCCAGGTACTCGCAGCCGATCGCACACGCCCCGCGGCGGTGCAACTCGTAGGACAGGAGGCCCGGCGTCGGGGGGAGTTGCCAGCGCGCGGCCAGCCCGAAGTGCCGCGCCGCCGCAAACGACGGGTTGCCGTCACTCGACGCGCCGTAGTAGCCGGCGAGGGGGACGAAGCGGTACTCGACCCCGCCCGAGTGCAGGTCGATCAGCGTGTCCGCTGACCCGACGAGGGCGAACAGTTTGGCCGCGAGCCGTTCGGTCGGCGTGCCGTCGGGGTTGCCGGGGAACGAGCGCGCCAGGTTCACGCCGTCCTCCGGGTTGGTGCGCGTGCCGGCGGCGAACGCCGTCGGTTTGGCCACGGGGACGAGGATCAGCGTGCCCCGATGCGCGGACGGGTCGAGGGCGTTCGCCAGTTCGCCGACGGCGGCAACGCCCTCGTACTCATCGCCATGGATGCCCGCGGTGACTGCCGCCGTGGGACCCCGCCCGCGGCCACGGGCCACGAACACTTCGACGCTCCGTGTGGCATCGATCCGTAGTTCCCGCTAAGTGACTGTCCCATAAGGGGTGATGGGGTGCGTAAAATGGCCCATGCGAACCCAACCCTACCCCAGTGACATCACCGACGAGCAGTGGGCGCTGG
>JAYTUC010000183.1:0-5961 GCA_043744775.1 Fimbriiglobus sp.
CAACTGGCGCTGGTTCTGGGACTTCGGCGGCGGCATCTTCACCGACCTGATGGTCCACTGGATCGACGTGGCCCACTGGGTGCTCGGCGTCGATTCGCCGGAGTCGGCGGTCAGCGTCGGCTCGTTCGTTGCGGCCAAGGGCGTCTGGGAGACGCCGGACAGCGTGCAGACGCTCTTGACGTACCCGAACGCGCTGCAGATGCACTTCGAGGGGACGTTCAGCAACGCCCGCAACGCCGCCCGCATCGAGTTCCTGGGCACCGACGCCAGCGTCTACCTCGACCGCGGCCGCCTCGAGCTGACCCCCGAGCGCGGCCGCAAGGTCCAGGCCGTGAGCGAAATTCTGGGCAGCGGCCCGCCGGGTGCCGACTTCTACGACAAGCCCGACGGCGAGTTGCTGCACCTGACCAACTGGATCGACTGCGTGCGCAGCCGCAAGGAGCCGGTCGCCCCGCTAAAGGCCGGCGTTACGAGCGCCGCGGCGGCGCACCTGGCGAACGCCGCGCTCCGCGGCACCGGCGTGGCCAAGGCGTGAGCGGTAGAATGTCACCAACACGACCAGGGGACTGCAATGCCCGATGCCGAACGGAGTGACGTGGGCCGCCTCGGCCGCGACCTGTACGCCCGCGTCGTCAAGCCGCAACTGCGGCCGGAGGACGACAACAAGTACGTCGCCATCGATGTCGATACCGGCGCGTTCGAGGTCGATGACAGCGACATCGAAGCCATTATGCGGCTTCATACTCGCCGAGCCGGCGCGCGGGTCTGGTTGGAGCGGGCGGGGTGGCCCGCGGCCTGCAAGATTCGGACGCTGTCCGGGGCGGGGCGATCGTGACCGGCCACGTCAACATCCTGTCCGAAGCGGTCTTACCACTCCGCGTGTTCGGGCCGCTCGGCGAGTCTTTCGTTACAGCGGTTATCGACACCGGTTTCACGGCGAGTCTGACCTTGCCGCCCCAGACGATCGCCAAGCTCGGACTAGTCGTCTTGTCGGAGGGGCACGCACTCTTGGCGGACGGCTCCAACATCGACTACCGTGTCTACGAGGCCGAAATCGATTGGGGCGGGGTCCGACGTAAGGTGTCCGTGTTCGGGATCGGCGGGGACGCACTGATCGGGATGGCGATGCTAAGGTGGCATCGACTGAGGATCGACCTGGCTCCCGGTGGCGTTGTCGAGGTGACACGCCTCTGACTGTACCCGGCGTCACTCGCCCTCGCCGATCTTGCGGTACAGCGAACTCAGGCCGATGCCGAGCCGGCGGGCCGCCTCGCGCTTGTCGGGTGTGAGGCGCAGGATGCGCTCGATGTGCAGCTTCTCGAAGCGGTGGACGGCGCAACTCAGGTCGTCCACCGCGAACGGGTCCGCGGGCTGCGGCCGGATGTCCGGCGGCAGGTCGCCGGGCAGCACCAAGGGGCCGTCGCCGAGGATCACGGCGCGCTGCAAGGCGTTGTCGAGTTCGCGGACGTTGCCCTTCCACGGGTGGGCCAGCAACAGTTGCAGTGCCTCGTGCGACACGCCGGTGAACTTGCGGCCCATCGCGCGGGCGTGCCGGGCGAGCAGGTCATCGACGAGGTCGGGGATGTCCTCGCGCCGCTCGCGCAGGGGCGGCAGCGACACGCTCACGACGTTGAAGCGGTAGAAAAGGTCCTCGCGGAAGCGGCCGGCGGTCACCTCGGCGCGGAGGTCCTTGTTGGTCGCGGCGAGGATGCGGGCCTGCACATTGACCGGCTCGTTGGCCCCGACGGGGAAGACCTCCTTCTGCTCGATCGCGCGTAGGAGCTTGGCTTGCGTGCCCAGCGGCAACTCGCCGATCTCGTCGAGGAACACCGTCCCCGCGCCGGCGTGGACGAACAGCCCCGCCGAGTTCTGGTCGGCCCCCGTGAACGCGCCCTTGCGGTGCCCGAAAAGCTGGTTCTCCAGTAAGTCGTGCGGGATCGCCGCGCAGTTGATCGCCAGGAAGCGGCCGTCGGTCGGCTTCACCTCCTGGGCGATGCGGTGGATGGCGCGGGCCAGCACCTCCTTGCCGGTGCCGCTCTCGCCGAGGATCAGCACCGTCGAGGGCGTCGGCGCGACCTTGCGGGCCAACTCGTACACGGCCCGCATCGCCGGGCTGCGGCCGACGACGACCTCCACGCACTCGGTGTCGCGGGCCAACTCGCGTCGCAACCACTGGTTCTCGCGGAACAGTTCGCGCGTCTTGAGCAGCCGGCGAATCTTGACGAGTACGTCCTTCAGGATCACCGGCTTCATCAGGTAGTCGTGCGCCCCGCGCTGGAACGCCTCGACGGCGGTTTCGACGGTGGCGTAGGCCGTGATGAGGATCACGAACGTCTCGGGGCAGCGCTTCGAGAGTTGCTCAAGGACTTCGAGGCCATCGACCCCCGGCAAGTTCACGTCGCACAGCACCACGTCGAAGTGCCGGGCCTGGGCCTGGGCCACGGCGTCTTCGCCGGTCGCGGCGGAGGCGACGGCAAAGCCTTCGAGTTGCAGGTACTCGGCGAGCGTGTCGCGGATGACCGGCTCGTCATCGACGACGAGGATCGCCGGCCGGTCGGGGTCGGTCGTCATGCGGGAGCCTCCTCACTTTCAACCGCCGTGGCGACCGTCCCGGCAACGGGCAACGCCACCACAAACGTCGTCCCGCGGCCGACGGCACTCTCGACGCGGACCGTGCCGCCGTGGGCCTCGGCAATGCGGCGGATGACGAACAGCCCCAGCCCCGTGCCGTGACTCTTGGTCGTGAAGTACGGGCGGAACAGCCGCGCCAGGTTCTCCGGGGCGATGCCGGAGCCGTCGTCGCACACGGTCAGTCGCAGGGTCCCGTCGGCGTGGCCGGCGCGGACCTCGATGCGGCCGCCCTTGTCGGTCGCGTCGATGGCGTTCAGGACGAGGTTGAACACGACCTGCACGAACTGGTCGCGCACCCCCTGGAAGGCGGGCAAGTCGCGTTCGAGGGCGGCTACGATCTGGCGGTTCTTGCCGCCCTTGTAGAACTTGGCGATGCGAAGCGCCTCGGTGACGACATCCTCCATCGCAACACGGCCACGCAGGTCGCTCGCCGGGCGGCTGAAGCCGATGAGTTCGCGCAGGATCGTCTGGATGCGGCTCAGCTCGGGCGTGAGCAGTTGCAGCTTGCCGCGGGTGTAGGCGTCGGTCTCGCGGCGCTCGAGGATTTGCACCACCGCCGAGATCGACGCGAGCGGGTTGCCGACCTCGTGGGCGATCCCCGCGGCGAGCAGGCCGAACGCGGCCATCTTCTCCTGGTGCAGCACCTGGGCCTGACTGTCTTCGAGGTCGCGCGTCCGCTCGGCGATGCGGCTCTCGAGTTGCGTCTGGTTCTCGCGCAGGGTTGCGTTCAACTCGCGCAGGTTCTCGCTCGCGCGCCGCAGCAGCCGGGCCATCGCCGCGGCCGCCCACGTCACCCACGCCAGGATCACCAGCGTCAGCACGAACAGCGACGGGTCTCGGGCGGCGGGGTCGGCGACGGCATAAACTACGGCGTAACTCAGGCCGTCGAGGCCGCACGTCACGAAAGTTACGCGCGGGGCGTAGCGGACGGCGCAGCAGATGAGCGACAGCAGGTAGTAGAAGCGGAACGGCGACGCGGGGCCGGCTTCGAGCTGGCACAGCAGGCCGATGTAGACCGCCTCCATGCCCGACACGAGCAGCGGCTGGTCGCGCAGGAACACCCGGCCGGCGCGGAAGGCGGCGGTGTCGAGCAGCGTGAACGCCAGCCCGAAACTCAGGACGGCGTTCAGCGGCCCGCGCGACTCCGGGGCCACGGCGAAGTTCGCCAGCAGTAGCCCGACGACGAGGCCGAACCAACGGATCTTCACCGCGATCGACTCGGCCGGCAGTTCCCACGAGGCGTCGGCCGGCCGCGGCGCGAGCCAGTCGGCGAGCGTCACTCGTCCTCCTCGCGCAACTTCGCCAGCACGCTGTAGTCCTCCAAAGTCGAAGTGTCCGAGGTCGAGACTTTGCCGGCCGCCACGTCGCGCAGCAGCCGCCGCATGATCTTGCCGCTGCGGGTCTTCGGGAGGGTGTCGGTGAACTTGATCTCGTCCGGCCGGGCGAGTGCCCCAATCTCCTTGGCGACGTGGGCCTTCAACTGAACCTTCAACTCGTCGGTTGCGGTGACGCCCTGCTTCAGGGTCACGAAACAGACGATCGCCTCGCCCTTCAGGTCGTCCGGCTTGCCTACAACCGCCGCCTCGGCGACTTGGGCGTGGCCGACCAAGGCGCTCTCGACCTCCATCGTGCTGAGGCGGTGCCCGGATACGTTGAGCACGTCATCGACGCGGCCCATGACCCAGACGTAGCCGTCGGCGTCCTTGCGCGAGCCGTCGGCGGTGAAGTAGCAGCCGGGGATTTGGCTCCAGTACGTCTCGTGGAAGCGGGCGTCGTCGCCGTAGATCGTGCGCATCATGCTGGGCCACGGCCGCTTGATGACCAGGAAGCCGCCCTCCCCCGCCGGCACGGGGTTGCCCTGCTTATCGACGACCTCGACGATCACCCCCGGCAGCGGCTTCGTGGCACTCCCCGGCTTGGTAACCGTCGCCCCCGGCAGCGGCGCGATCATGATCGCGCCGGTCTCGGTCTGCCACCACGTGTCGACCACGGGGCACCGACCGCCACCGATGTGCTCGTAATACCAGACCCAGGCTTCCGGATTGATGGGTTCACCGACGGAACCGAGGAGTCGCAACGACGAGAGATCGTGGCCGTCGGGAAACTCATTTCCCCACTTCATGAACGTCCGGATCGCGGTGGGCGCCGTGTAGAGAATCGTGACGCCGTACTTCTCCACGACCGACCAAAACCGATCCTTGCCTGGATAGTCGGGTGTGCCTTCATACATCACGCTCGTGGCGCGGTTCGCGAGTGGGCCGTAGACGATGTAAGAGTGCCCGGTCACCCAACCACAGTCGGCCGTGCACCAGAAGACGTCGGTGTCGGGGTGGATGTCGAAGACGTATTTGAACGTGAACGCGACCTGGGTGAGGTAGCCCCCGGTCGTGTGCATGATTCCCTTGGGCTTCCCGGTGGTGCCGCTCGTGTAGAGGATGAAGAGCAGGTCTTCTGCGTCCATGGACTCGGGCGTGCACTCGGTTGACTGCGCGGGAACGATGTCGTGCCACCACACGTCGCGACCATCGAGCATTTCAACGTCGTGCTCGGTCCGGCGTAGCACCAGACATTTTTCGATCGAGGGAGTCTCGGCCATCGCTTCATCTGCGATCTGCTTCAGCGGAACGATTCCCCCGCGACGCCACGCGCCGTCGCCGGTGATCAGGACCTTCGCATTCGCGTCGTTGATGCGGTCCCGCAACGAGTCGGCGGTGAACCCGCCGAACACCACCGAGTGCGCGGCACCGACACGCGCACACGCCAGCATCGCGACCGCGAGCTCCGGCACCATGCCCATGTAGACGGCAACCCGGTCGCCCCTTTGGACTCCGAACGCCCTCAGGGTGTTCGCGGTACGGGACACCTCGTCGAGGAGTTCGGCGTAGGTGATCTCGCGGGCGTCACCGGGCTCGCCTTCCCAGAGGATCGCCACCTGGTCGCCGTGTCCGGCGAGGACGTGACGGTCGAGGCAGTTGTACGAAACATTGAGCTTGCCTTCCACGAACCACTTCGCGAACGGCAGGTCCCATTCGCACGTGGTCGTGAAATCCTGATCCCAGTGCAGAAGCGTTCGGGCTTGCTCCGCCCAGAACGCCTCGGGATCCGCATCGGCTCGGTCACGCAGCGAGGAGTCGGTCACCAAGGCGTTGGCGATGAACGACGCCGACGGTGGGAACCTACGGTCCTCGTCCGAGAGTGCCTCGAGTGTCACGTCCGCCATCAATCCCCCTCTACGCCGGACCCCGACGTTACCTGGACCCGTACAGGCCGCGATCGTCCGCAGCAGCCACGATCTTCCACAGTGTTTGTCGAGCAGGTGGCGTCTCGCGC
>JAYTUC010000184.1:0-22607 GCA_043744775.1 Fimbriiglobus sp.
CAAGGACATGTCGTCGGACGTGATGCGCCGCGACATCCGCAAGGCCATCGAGCACCTGTGCGACACCGAGAACCCGCTGCTCAACCGCATCGAGCGCGAGAAGCTCATCGAGGAGGTCCTCGACGAGACCCTCGGCTTCGGCCCGCTGGAGCAACTGCTCAAGGACCCGACTGTTTCAGAGATCATGGTCAACGGCCCCAAGAAGATTTACGTCGAGCGGCGCGGCAAGATCGAGAAGAGCGAGGTCGTCTTCCGCGACAACGACCACCTCTTGCAGATCATCGACCGCATCGTCTCGAAGGTCGGCCGCCGCGTGGACGAGACGAGTCCCTTGTGCGACGCCCGCCTGCCGGACGGTAGCCGGGTCAACGCCGTCATCCCGCCGATCGCCCTCGACGGGGCCAGCTTGAGCATCCGCCGCTTCGGCTCGAACCCGCTCAAACTCGAGGACCTGCTGAACTACAAGGCGTTCACGCCCGAGATGGCGATGCTGCTCGAAGGCGCGATCAAGGCGCGGCTGAACATCGTCATCTCCGGCGGTACGGGTTCCGGCAAGACGACGCTCTTGAACACGCTCTCGGCGTTCATCCCCGGCGACGAGCGGCTCGTCACCATCGAAGACGCCGCGGAGCTGCAACTGCAACAGGACCACGTCGTGCGGCTCGAGACGCGGCCGCCGAACATCGAGGGCAAGGGCAAGGTCGATACGCGCGACCTCGTGAAGAACGCCCTGCGGATGCGGCCCGACCGCATCATCGTCGGCGAGTGCCGCGGCGGCGAGGCGATGGACATGCTCCAGGCGATGAACACCGGCCACGCCGGGTCGATGACGACGATCCACAGCAACACGCCGCGCGACGCGCTGTCAAGGCTCGAGACGCTGATCATGATGGCCGGGGCCGAGCTGCCGATCAAGGCGATGCGGCAGCAGATCGCCTCGGCGGTGGACCTCGTGATCCAGGTGAACCGCTTGCAGGGCGGGCCGCGCAAGATGACGAGCATCACGGAGGTGATGAACATGGAGCAGGACATCATCATCATGCAGGAAGTCTTCCGCTTCAAGCAGCTCGGCGTGGACCAGAACAGCCGGGCCTACGGCCAGTTCGAGGCGACCGGCGTGCGGCCGAGCTTCGTGTCGCGGCTGGAGCAAAAGGGCATCAAGTTGCCCTCGAACATGTTCTCGGAGCGCGTCCTGGCGCGCGACTGACCCGGCCACGCCGGCGCGACCCACACACACTGATGGCCCGGCAGGACGCCGCGGCCGCGACCGCTCAGGGAGGGGCCTCACCGAGTTCCGCCCGACCCTCAGCAAGGTAGACCCCCTCATGGACCCCCTGTACCTCTCCCTGCTCGTCGGGCTGCTCGTCGCCGGCATGGCGCTGGCCGTCGCCTTCGCGCTCGTCGGACGGCAGGACGACCAGAAGGTCGGCGAGCGGCTCGACCTGCTCATCGGCCGCCGCGCCAGCAAGGACTCGTCGGCGGACATGCTGCTGAAGCAGGCCTTGTCCGAGGTGGACAAGAAGAACCTGCTCGACAAGCTGACCCCCGCGGCGTTCAACCTCACCAAGGTCATCGAGCAGGCCGACGCCAACGTCAAGCCGAGTGCGCTCTTCGGGGCCGGCCTGGTCATGGCGGCCGTGGGCGTCGTGGTCGGCTACGTGACGGTGAACGCCTACGTCGCCCCGGTGCTGGGGGCCGTGTTCTTCACCGTACCCTTCGCCTGGCTGTTCTGGAAGCGCTCGAGCCGGCTGAAGAAGTTCGCCGGGCAGTTGCCCGAGGGGATGGAGCTGATCGCGCGGGCCTTGCGCGCCGGGCACTCGCTCGCCGCCGGCCTGCACGTCGTCGCCGAGGAGATGCCGCAGCCGATCGCCAAGGAGTTCGGCCGCGTCTACGAGGAGCAGAACCTGGGCATCACGCTCGACGACGCGCTGAAGAACCTGACCGAGCGCGTGCCCAACCTCGACCTGCGCTTCTTCGTCACGAGCGTGGCGATCCAGCGGCAGACCGGCGGCGACTTGGCCGAGATCCTCGACCGCATCGGCTACGTCATCCGCGAGCGCTACAAGATTCTCGGGCAGGTCAAGGCGCTCACCGCCGAGGGCCGGCTGTCGGGCATCGTGCTGATCGGCCTGCCGATCTTCTTGTTCCTGCTGATGCTCTGGATGCGGCCGGCGTACATCCGCATGCTGTGGACCGAGGACATGGGCATCAAGATGTCGGTGAGTGCGATTGTGCTCATGATCATCGGAGCCTACTCCATCCAGAAGATCATCGACATCAAAGTCTAAAACCGGGGTATGGGGTATGGGGTGTAGGGTATGGGCAAAACTGGGTGTCCGGGTGTCGGATGTGGGGTATGGCAGAACGCCGACCTCGACACATCCCACCGGACGCCGGTTTGGCTCGACCCGATAGCCGATAGCCGACACCCTCACCTGTTCTGCCTACACCCCATACCCCACACCCGATCTGAGGATGACCCCCGTGAACCTGTTGGCCTTCATCTCCGCGGACGACCTGCTGCCTCTTGTCGTCGGCGTCGGGTGCGTGGCGGCCGCGCTCTGGCTGCTCACGCTGATCTCGAAGCGGAACAGCCTCGCGGAGGACCGCCTCGACCGCATCGGCCGGCCGAAGTCGCTGCTCGACCTGGAGATGTCACAGCACAGCTCGCGCGACCGCTTCAACGGCATCAAGGACATGTTCAGCAAGCTCGGCGCGAACATGGAGCCGAAGTCGGACCTCGAGCGCGACGGCATCCGCGTCAAGCTCGCCAACGCCGGCTTCCGCAGCGAGAGCGCCACCGCGGTGTTCCAGGGGATGCGCCTGGCGAGCCTGGTCGCCTGCTTCCCCGCGATGATCCTCGCCTACCTGTACTTCGGCACCGGCAGCGTCGGCCTCCTGGTGATCGGCTTCTGCGGCGCGGTCGGGCTGTTCTTCCCCGGCGTAGCCCTGGGCCACCTGCGCGGCCAGCGCCAGAAGGAAATCTTCCTGACGCTGCCCGACGCCCTGGACCTGCTGGTGGTCTGCGTCGAGTCGGGGCTGGGCCTCGACGCCGGCTTGCGGAAAGTCACCGACGAGATGAAGGGCCACGCCAAGGTCATCACCGAGGAGCTCGCGCTGGCCAACCTGCAACTGCAAATGGGCCGACCGCGGCGCGAGGTGCTGCACGACCTGGGCGTGCGGACGGGGGTCGATGACGTGAAGAGCCTGGCGGCGATCCTCATTCAGGCCGACCGCTTCGGGTCGAGTATCGCGCACGCTTTGCGGGTGCAATCCGATTCGATGCGAACTCGGCGGCGTCAGATTGCCGAAGAGAAGGCTGCGGCGACCGCGGTGAAGCTGATCTTCCCGCTCGTGCTGTTCATCTTCCCGGCGATCTTCGTGGTGCTGGTCGGCCCGGCGGCGATCCTCATCTCGAAGAACCTGCTGTCGAAGGGGTGACCGGCCCGGCCCAACTCGACCCCGAACGCGCTCGCGGGCAGGACGCCCCGAGCCGACCGCTTTCTCACGGAGGAGTGACGCGATGACCCGGTTCCTTTCCACGGCGGCGGCCCTGGCCGCGCTCGGCGGTGCCCTCGGCTCCGCCGGCTGCATGAATTCGTCCCGCGAGAGCTTGCAGTCGAGGTACTCCGAGAAGGTGGACCCCTGCACGCCGGAGCGCTACAGCTTCCTGGCCCGCGAGGCGGCGCTCGCCCCCTTCGAGGCCCACGTCGCCAACGGCCAAGTCCTCGACCAGTACCTGCAGAACGGCGACTTCGACGCCGCGGGCGAGGCCCTCACGCCCGGCGGCCGCGTCAAGCTCGACCAGTTGGCCCGCAAGCGCCCGGTCGAGGGCCACCTGTACCTGCAGACGGCCCGCGACCTGGCCTACGACGCCGCCAAGCCGGGCGACTACGCCAAGACGAGTTCGGACCTCAACGTCCGGCGCGCCAACGCGATGGTCGCCTACCTCAACGCCACGACGGCCGGCCGCGGCCTGGCGTTCGACGTGACCGTGATCGACCCCGCCGAGTTGCTGATGCCGGCCGCCGGCCCCGCCAACTCGGTGCGCGGCCTGCCGGGCCGGTACGCCAGCGGCATCGGCGGCATCGCCAGCAACAACAACCCCGGCGTCGGCGGCGCGGCCGCGGTGTCGGGCCTGACCCCCAACCTCGGCGGCGCGGCGGTGACCCCCGGCGGGGGCGCGGCGGCCGGCGGCGCGACCGGCACCGGCGGCCAGACCCAGGGCGGCGCCGGCGTCCCCCGGTAGGCCACTGCGGCGAACCCGAACTCCCCCGCGGGCGGGGCGATCCTTTCCCGGATTGCCCCGCCCGCGGCCGTTTCGTGTCCCACACTAGTGCGCAACGGCGAGCCAAGACTCTGGGGCGAACCGCCTGTGTGAGCCGGGGGTTTCCGGGCCTGAGAGCGCCGAGAACCCCCTCGCTCACGCGGACGGCTCGCCTCGGAACTCCAGTCGCTGACGCTCTTGGCTCGCCCCGAACCCGGATGACCCCGATGCGGAACCGCCCCTTCTTCCTCGCCGCCCTCGCCGCCTGCGCGTTCGCCGCGTCGCCGTGGCTCCCCGAGGCCGGTGCCGCCGGGCCGCCGATCGCGTCGGCGTACTTCGAGGAGTTCAAGGAGTACTGGGGCGGGGCGTTCCGCAAGCAGAACGGCATCGTCATGCTCGTCCTGGGGCTCGGCCTGGTGAGTATTTTCATCATCACGCGCAGCAAGGCCAAGAATTAAGGACCGCCGCCATGACCATGCAAGCCCGCCACCTGACCGTCGATTGGGAGGGCAACCCCGCCCCCGAGGCCCCGACGACCCCCGAGTCGCTGCGCGAGGCCGGCCTGTCGCCGTCGTGGCTCTCCGACCAGCTCCTACGCACCATCTACGTCCGCGGCCCGCAGATCGGCCGCGACTTGGCACAGTTCCTGTGCCTGCCGTTCAAGGTCGTCAAGGACTCGCTGAAGTACCTCAAGGACGAGAAGACGATCCAGGTCGATGGCGGCGACCTCGTCGGCGAGGTGAGCTACCGCTTCAGCCTCACCGACTTCGGCCGCAAGCGCGCCGAGGCCTGCATGCGCGTGTGCGCCTACGTCGGCCCCGCCCCGGTGCCGCTCGAAGACTACGTGGAGCAGTGCTACCGCCAGACCGTCACCGGCTTGCAGTGCTACCCCGAGAGCCTGCGCGCCCCCTTCGGCCACCTCGTGCTCAAGGAGGACATGTTCCTGGCGATCGGCCCGGCGATCATCAGCGGCCGCTCGGTGTTCATCTACGGCCCCCCCGGCAACGGCAAGACGGCGATGGCGCGGGCCATCGGCGACTTCATGAACACCGCCGGCGGCTCGATCTACGTCCCCCACGCGTTCATGGCCGACGGCAACATCGTCACCGTGTTCGACCCGTCGCTGCACACCGTCGATGACACCCCGACCGAGTTCGGCGACGAGGCCGACGCCACCGTCCGCCGCCTCTTGAGCACCGGCACGGCCGACTCGCGCTGGGTGCGCATCCGCCGGCCGGTCATCGTCACCGGGGGCGAGTTGAACCTGTCGATGCTCGACCTGAAGTACAACGAGGAGGCCAAGTTCTACCAGGCCCCGATCCACTTCAAGGCCAACGGCGGCGTGTTCCTCATCGACGACTTCGGCCGGCAGATGTGCACGCCGAAGGAGCTGCTCAACCGCTGGATTCTGCCGCTCGAGGACCGCCACGACTTCCTCACGGTCGCCAGCGGCAAGAAGTTCCAGGTGCCCTTCGAGCAGCTCATCATTTTCAGCACCAACCTCGACCCCAAGGACTTGGTGGACGACGCCTTCTTGCGGCGGATTCGGCACAAGTTGCAGATCCACGCCCCGGAGCGCGACGTGTACGAGCGCATCTTCGCGGGCAACTGCAAGCGGCTCGGCATGAACTACGACCCGGCGGCGGTCGATTACCTGTTCGAGCGCTACTACATGAGGGGCCGCACCGCCCGCGCCAGCGATTGTCGCGATTTACTGGAAATCGTGCAGTCGATCTGTCGATACAGGCGTCAGCCCGTGCACTTGACGCGCGACCTGATGGCCGAGGCGTCGGCGAGCTTCATCGCGGAGTTCGCCTGAGCCGCGGCGAATCGACTCAACTCGGCACGACCGAAGGGACTACGCTCATGGATGGGCAGACGCCGCGGAAACTCGCCCGCACCCTCTGCGCGGGTTTGCTGGCCGCGGGGGCGGGGTTGGGGACGGGTTGCGAGTCGCTGCGCGGCGGCCGCAAGTCCGAGTCGTTGGCCGCGGCGGCCCCCGAGAAGGGTTCGATGGTGTCGCAGTTCTTCGGCAAGTCGGCCGACGCCCCTGGTGCGCTCCCGACCGGCCCGGTCGGCCCGCAACCGGTGGTGCGCGACGCGTCGAAGCGCGGCAAGGGCCTGGGCGCGGAGGCCGAGGTCGCCTACGCCAACGCCTACAACGACAGCGCGTACCTGAAGCAGACGGCCGTCGAGCGCGACGTGGCCCTCGACACGGCCCGCCAGAAGTACCAGGTCGCGCTGAAGCTCGACCCCAAGAACCGCAGCGGCCTGATCGGCCTGGCCCGCTTCTACGCCTCGACCGACGACAAGGCGAGTGCGGTGGCGACGCTCAAGGCAGCGATCAGCTACTACCCGTCGGACCACGAGTTGTACCACCGCCTCGCCGCGACGCACTTCCAGTTCCAGGAGCCGACCGAGGCGGCCGCCGCGGCGCAAATGGCGCTGAAGCTCGACCCGAGCAACCGCACCTACCTCAAGACGCTGGCGGTGAGTCAGGCCCACGCGAACCAGTACGAGGCGGCGTTCAACACGCTGGTGGCGAGCCATGTGATGAGCGAGTCGGAGGCGCGCAACTTCCTGGGCCGCGTGCTGTACGACCTGGGCCGGCCGGACGAGGGCCGCGAGCAACTGCAAGCGGCGGTGACGCTCGACCCGAACAACGCGCAGGCGAAGCAGTTCCTGAGCGACCTCGCCGCCGGCGGCCCGCCGAGCGGCGACGCGATCCGCCAAGCCGGCTTCGAGCAGCCGTAGTTTCGTTTCGGTGGCGGCGTAACGGCGGGGGGTATTCCTGTAGCTGGCCTCAGTGAGGCCGGACCCGCTCCCTTGAATGGGTGATCTCGGGCCAGGGGGCGGGTCCGGCCTCACAGAGGCCAGCTACAGCAGACAAGCCCCACCGCTACACCGACCCCGAAAACACACTAACAACGGCCAGGCACTTCGAGATTAAGCCGGTCGTGACACACCAGTGGTTTCGAGTAACGACGCCAAATCAATAACTCGGTCGAGCAACTCAGAATCGTACCGCAAAAACACGCGGTAGTTCGTTGCAATATCACGAACATTGATCATGCCAAGCAGCGTGTTGTACAGTGGCGACGGCGGTTCGATGAATTGCCGCTGGTAGAATAAATTGTCGATCGAAAACAAAATTTGTCGGTAAGCGTTCTCCAATTGAGGTATCGGGACCAAGAGGACGGCTATCAGTGAATAGATGTACTGCTCCGGGTGCCGTTTGGACAACAGGCAAACAAAATTGTCGTAGTTCTCCCCGTACCGTATTGCGATCTCGATCGACCGAGCCAAGACCGAATTGAGGAGGTCGAGTTCGCTGTCTGCCGGGCGATCGGCTTGGGCGCGAAGGTGTTCGACATAATCGCTCGCCACCATGCCATAATCAATTGCGGCACCCTGACGGTTGACATCAAGCATGCTCGTGAGGGCCGCGTAAAACGGTTCGTGCAGGTTCATACTTCTCCTGGTCAGCGCACCCGAAGCCTACGCCACAAGCTCGGACTCCCGAAGGCCGCTGCCGGCACGGGCCCGACCCGCAGGAACTCCGGGCGCTGACGCTTCCGGCTCACCAAGCCGGTCACCGCGGGTCGAACTCGCGGAACTTCTCGCGCAGGTACTTCGCCCGCGCCGCGTTGCGCTCCTCGGCCCCGAGCGACTTGCCGGTCAGCTTCTGCAGGTGCGCCGACTGGGTGCGGATGAACAGCTCGTTCACCGTGATCGGCGGGATGTCGTCGATCAACTGCAAGTGGATGCCCAGCCGCACCGCGGAGAGCAGTTCCATCGTCTCCTCACTCGTGATCATCGTCGCGCTGACCAGCGTACCCACCGCCCGCGCAACGCGGTCCTGCTCCGGCTGCTTGCGCTCCTTGAGGAGCACCTGGCGGGCTTGACGCTCGTACTGCAAGATCATGCCGATGACCTCGCGAATCTCCATCAGCACCCGCGGCTCGGCGCGACCGAGGGTCACCTGGTTCGAGATCTGGTACAGGTCGCCGGACGCCCGGCTGCCCTCGCCGTAGAGGCCGCGCACGACCAAATTGATCTTCTGGAGCGCCTTGAAGACCTTCTCGATCTGCTTGGTGATGCCCAACGCCGGCAGGTGCAGCATGACACTCGCGCGCATGCCGGTGCCGACGTTGGTGGGGCACGCGGTCAGGTAGCCGAACTGCTCGTGGAAGGCGTACGGTAGGCGGGCTTCGAGGTCGTCATCGACGCGGTTGATAACCTCCCACGCCTCTTCGAGTGATAGCCCACTCCGCAGCACTTGCAGGCGGAGGTGGTCCTCCTCGTTGACCATGACACTCACCGACTCGCGCTCGTCGAAGGCGACGCCGCGGGGGCCGTCCAATACCGTGGCGAGTTCGCGGCTGATCAACTGTCGCTCGACGAGGAACTGCCGGTCGAGCGCCGGCAGCTCGGCCACGTCGATGTACGTCAGCCGCGGATCGATCCCCGCGTCGCGCAAGGCGTCGCGGGCCTTGGCCTCAATGGCGGCTTTTTGCGGCGGCGACGCCTTGGTGATGAACGGGTAGCCGGCGAGGTTGCGGGCCAGCCGCACGCGCGTCGAGATGACCACGTCGGCGTCGGGGCCGGTGCCCTGCAGCCACTCGCCGAGGTGCGGGAGTAAGGAGTCGAGGTTCATCCGGGGCTTTCTTGTGCGCGGATCGTGTCGCGGATCGTCGCCGCCGCTTCGTAGTCCTCGGCCGCCACCGCCAGCCGCAGGCGGGCCTGCAACGCCGGCAGCGGCTCGGCCACGCGGGCCGGGCCGCCGGCCGCCTTGGGCACCTTGCCGACGTAGCGGGTGTGCCGGTGGATGCGCTCCAGGAGCGGCAGCAGGGGGGCGCGGAAGTGGTCGTAGTCTTGCGCGCAGCCGATGCGGCCCTCCGCGCGGAACTCGCTGTACTTGAGGCCGCACGCCGGGCAGACCAGCCCCGCCCCCAGGTCCTCGACGCAAGGCGTGGCGGCCCCCTCGCCCGGCGGGGCCGCGCCGAAGACGAGTTGCACGAGCGCGGGCAGGTTCAGCGGCTGCTCCGGGTCGTCGGGCGTGGGGATGAGCTGGTGCGAGCGGGCGCAGGCCTCGCAGATGTGCTGCACGCGGCGTGCCTTGTTGAGCACGTCGGTAACGTGGACCGTGGCGGGGTGCTGGCCGCAGCGCTGGCAGATCATCGGCGGCACTCCGCGGGCGGCAATGGACACGGGCGGGGCACTCAGACGCCTTCCAGTTCGCGGATGCGGTCGCGCAGGCGCGCGGCCGCCTCGTAGTCCTCGTCCTTGACCGCCCGCGTGAGCTTCTTGCGCAGCGCCGCCAACTCGCCGGCGTCGCGGGGCGGCTTGGGCGTGGCGCGGGCCGGGGCCTTGGGCGACTTCCCGGCGTAGACCGTGTCGCCGTGGATGCTCTCCAGCAGCGGCAGCAGTTCCTCGCGGAAGTGGTCGTAGTCGTGGGGGCAGCCGAGCCGGCCGCTGTTGCGGAACTCGACGAACTTCAGGCCGCACACCTCACACGGCCGCGCGTCCGGGCCGTCGGCCTCGATGAGCGCCGCGGCCTCGGTGGCGACGAGCGACGCCGCGTCGATCGCCTCGGCGAAGTCGTCGGCCTCGTCGGGCGTGGCCTTCGCCCCCCCGCCGCCGTCGGGCGAAGTCGAGAGGTAGCGCCGCCCGCACTCCTCACAATAGTGCAGTTCCTCGAAGCGGTCGTCCGGCAGGACTTCCGTGATGTGCAGCACCGCCGCCTTGGGGCACGCCCGGCATTTCATCGCTCGACTCCCCCGATCCCCCGTCCCGCCACGAACGATTTTAGCACGCCGACGCCGCGGAGTCATTAGCGCGTGGGCCAATCGGTCCGCGGGCCTCACGCCAGGCCGAGCACGTCGGCCATCGTGTAGAGGCCGGCCGGCTTGCCCGCGAGGTACTTCGCCGCGAGCAGTGCGCCGCGGGCGTAGCTGTCGCGACTGTAGCCCTTGTGGACGAGTTCGAGGGTTTCGCCGAGGGCCGTGAAAATGATGGTGTGCTCGCCGACGCTGTCGCCGCCGCGGACGGCGTGCATGCCGATCTCACTGCCCGGCCGCTCGCCGACGAGGCCCTCGCGGCCGTGGGCGAGGCGCTCCTGGCCCATCGCCGCCTGGACGATGCGGGCGAACTGCAAGGCTGTGCCGCTCGGGGCGTCCTTCTTGAAGCGGTGGTGCCGCTCGACGATCTCCACGTCGAAGCCCTTGCCGGCCAGCGTCTCGCCGGTCAACTTCGTCAGCTTGAAAAGGAGGTTGACGACGAGGCTCATGCTCGGCGACAGCAGCACGGCGGTGTGGCGCGCCGCGGCCAGAATCTCGTCGCGCTCCTCCGGCTCGAAGCCGGTCGTGGCGACGACCAGCGGCATCGCCCGCTCGACGCACGCCTTCAGAACGCCCAGCGTCGCCGTCGGCACGGAGAAGTCGATGACGCAATCGACTCGGACAGCGTGCGGCAACTCGGCGAGTACGGGGACGCCCAAGACCGGCCCGCCGGCGAGGGTGCCGGCGTCCTCGCCGAGGCGCGGGTGGCCGGGCGAGTCGATCGCGGCGACGACTTCGAGGTCGGCGTCTTCGCGGGCCAAGGCGACGAGGCGTTGGCCCATGCGGCCGCAGGCCCCGTGGACGGCGAGTCGAGTCTTCATGGCACCGGTCCCGTGGCGAAAGCGGCGGCGCGGGCCGCGTTTGTCCTTGACACGTTGTACGAAAACCGCAACCAATGGGGGTCCGCCCGCCCGCCGCCCGGTGCGTGGCGGGCCGGGCAGTCGCCCCGCCGGCCGCCGGCGTCCTAAACTGCCTGGGCCTAGCCGACCGAACCGCTTCCGTAAGAACTCATGCCGATCCTGCTGATACTCCTGACGATCGCCGCCTGCCTGCCGACGAGCCGCTTCGCCCGGCCCGACGGCTTCACGCGGCTCGACTCGGCCGTCGCCACGCTCGTGACGATGGCCCTGCCGGTGCTGCTGACCGCCCTGGCCTGCCGGCGCGTGGCCCGCGCCCTCGACGCCGACCCCTCCGCCCGGCCGCGCGTGGCGCGCCAGTACTACTGGGCACGCCGCCGGCTGCCGCTGCTCACCCTGGGGGCCGCGGTGCTGTCGGTCGCCGGCTGGGGCTGGAGCGACGCGGTGGCGCAGACCGTGGTCGTCCGCGCCGGCGGCTCCTGGCGGCTGGCCCCGTTCGCCGAACTGCTGATGCCGCTGCCGTACTTCGTAGCGCTGGCGCTCAACTGGGTCAGCCACCACGCCGCGGAGCGGGCGCTGCACCGGACCTCCGAGGCCGCACGACGCAACCCCGACGACCCCGAGTCGGCGGAGTTCTGGACCCTGGGCGGCTACGTCGGCTTCCAGGCCCGGCAACTCGCGCTCTCACTCGGCCTGGCCGTCGGCGTGTGTGCCCTGAACTTGACGCTCGCCCGCTTCGCCCCGGAGACGATGGCGTTGCCGTCGCTGCAGCTCGCCGGCCTGGGCTTCGCCGTCGCCGCCTTCGTCGCCTTCCCGCGCGTGGTGCCAGGCCTGCTCGGCCTGGAGCCGCTGCCGCCGGGGCCGACCCGCGACCGCCTGCACGCCACCGCCGCGCGGCTGCGCGTGCGCTTCACGCGCATCCTGCTCTGGCCGACGCGCGGGCTGATTGTCAACGCCCTGGTCCTGGGCGTCGTGCCGCAGGCGCGGTACGTGATCTTCACCGACCGGCTGTTGAGTGCGCTGACCCCGGCCGAACTCGACGCGGTGCTGGGCCACGAGGCGGGGCACGTCAAGCACGGCCACCTGTGGCTCTACCTCGCCTTCCTCGTGCTGAGTAGCGCGTTCCTGGCGGCGCTCGGCGGCGTCGCGGAGCAGGCGTTCAAGGCCCAGGGCTGGGCGCTGCCGACCGACTACGACTGGGCCTTCGGCGTGCTGCCGCTGGCCGGCATGGGCGGGTGGCTGTTCGTCGTCTTCGGCTGGCTGTCGCGCGCCTGCGAGCGCCAGGCCGACGTGTTCGGCGCGCGGGCCGGCTCGTGCGCCGACCCGTACTGCCGGGGCCACGACGCCGCGACGCCCCTAGTCGAGGGCGGCCGCGGGCTGTGCCGCACGGGCGCGACGAACATGATGGCGGCGCTCGACCGGGTCGGCGAGACGGCCGGCCTCGACCGCCGCGGCCCCCGCCTGACGCTGCGGCTGCGGGCGAGGTCGTGGCTGCGGGCCTGGCAGCACGGCCCGATGTCGCACCGCATCGAGTTCCTGATGCACCTCGCCGACGACCCCGCGCTGGGCGACCGCTCCGACCGCGCCGCGCTGCGCCTGAAGCTGGGCCTGAGCGCGGCGCTGGTGGCCGGCGTCGCCGGGCTAAGCCTGCTCGTCGATTGGGCCGACATCGCCCGCGCGCTGTGAGCGCCCGGCCAGCGGGGGCGAAAGTCCCCCGAGAACCTCCCGCATCAAGGATCCCTGACGTAGTTCGACGGAGGTGCAGCCTAATACAAATACTATGTGCAGTTAATAAAATATCAACTCGACGGGGTGGAATGTTCGCCATCGTGCGTGGGTCAGTTGTATATCCAGCAGAACAGGTGCGACCCATCGGCAAACCTGTCCTTAAAGCTATATTTTCCTGAGGCATGAGCGGTTTAGTGGCCTTTTGTTCTACACCTGTCCCATTGCAATGTACACACTTTTTGCCCGCAGGTAGTAGCATTAACGCAGTATGGTAAAATCCTGATAAAGATTTTTCAAAACGCAAAACATCAAGTTACTCATCAATGCCACCAAATTCCTTATTGCTCTGCTCATTGAAGAGTAGCATACACGCTGTAGCCTGTTCCATAGCATGGATTACGTCACTACTACTCATTATCACTCTCCCGATTGCAATCTTGATTGATCGACTTTGCCTAAGTCGCATGTACGCATCTCTTCGTGCATTTTGCGGACTTCACGAGTAATAAGGCTTTTGCCCGATACTCTGAGTATTGGGATCAACTTGTCCCAATTATTGAAGCGATTAAAGAGAGTATCACACATAGTCCAGTAGTTTTGGTAGAGTATAATTTTATCAACAATCTCGTGATTCCACAGTGTGGCAGTCAGCGTTAAAGCGCCTATAGTACGCACCACGTCAGGCACGATACAGGCATCGGGATGGACATCTGACACACCTTGCCACGCCATGTGTAGGTCTATGACGCCTTGCCTGAGGAACATCTTTGTCGTTAATTCTGCGGATCGTTCTGATCCCGCCCGATTGGCTTCTACTGTACTCGTGTTCAATGCAAGGGCGGCTGCGGACGTGCAAGCCGAACTGTAACTTGCTCGTGCCCCGAAAATTGCTGAACTGGCTGATACCATTGCTATGACGACCGAGAAAACACTCACTAACAACGATATTTCCATCATGTTTTCCTCATAGCTGTTAATGTTCTTCGCTGCGAAGTCGAGCAACCTGTCACGCTCGGCAGTCAATTTAGATAACTTCTACACTGTATAGGGGTTACGCAGTAAGCACTCGTGGGAGGCGAATATGGGGTTGTTCGAGGTATGCTCTGACGGCGTCGCGAATGATCGACCCCTTCGCTTCTACCCAACTGACCCCGCGCGCGAAGCAGTGGACCTCCAGCCGCAGGAACGCCCGCAGCGCCAGCCCGATGTGGTTCCGCTGCGCCCTCGCCGAGCGGCACTGGCACCGCTCGATGCCGGTGCATTGCTTGACCCCGCGGTGGTAGTGCTCGATCGACCAACCGCAGTCCGCCACCCGCACCCGCTCCAGGCCCGTCATCCCCAGGTCGTTGGTCGCCCAGTACGCGGTGTCGCCGTTTGGGGCGACGATCCCGAACACCTTGACCAACCCGAGGCCCGGCAGCCAGACCTCCGTGCCCGCGGGCGCGATGGCCGTCGCGCTCACCGCCCCCGTCCCCTGCCGGTCGAGGTTGACCAGCCGGTTCGACTCGAGCCGGGTCAGCCAGGCCCAGCCGAGCGCGCCGATCAGCTTGAGGTTGTTCAGGCTGCCGTACCAGCCGTCGAACGCCACGCACCGGGGCCGGAACCCGCGGGCGTGGGCGGCCGTGACCATGGCCGCGAAGTGGCCGTTCTTGGTCACCCCGTCGGCCTCGTCGTACAGTCGGTAGTCGCACGGCACGTTGCGGTCGCCGTCGGTCCAGAGGAGGGTGACGAGGTTGATGCCCCGGACGACCGCGTGGTGCTTGCCGGACCAGTGGCGGGTCACCAGTTCGATGGACTTGGCGTAGGGCTTGTCGAGGGTCGAGTCGTCGATGACGAGGACGCCGTCGTCGAGGCGGACGTGGTGTCGGGACTCACGCCAGAGCGCCTCGGCGTCGGGTTCGAGGCGGTGCAGCAGGCGGGTGAAGGCGTCGTGGGCCGGCGGGTCGGGGAGGTCGGGGTGGACCTTGGCGGCCTCGGTGGCCGTGTAAGTCCTGGGGGTGGCGATGAGGAACTGCATGCAGTCATCGGGGTGGACTTTGGGCTCGCTCATGGGCCAATCGTAGGCCCGCCAGGCTTTTAGCGCAAGGGGAACTGCGTGCCTACTGCGTAACCCCTAACTGTAGTCAAGAGTTATGTCAGATTTTCGTCGGCTATGGCGACAGCCTCTGCTAACTGGCTCGCCACTTGTAGCCAACTCAGGGGACTTTCGTCCCCCGCTCGCCGGCGGTCACGCCGTGCGCGGCAGCACCACCAACTCGAACGGGACGCGGGCGACTTGGATTTGGTTCAGGCCGACGCTCAGCACGCCGCCGATCACGCCGGCCGGGCTTTCCCACGGCACATGGACGTCGAACTTCGACGGCTTCGACTGGCCCACCCACGCGAAGGTCAGCAGCGACCGCGCCACCCCGGCGTTCGCCACGGCCAGGTGGAGCCCCACGGAACTGCCGCGCGGCACCCGGCGCTCGCCGAACCCCGAGGCCAGCAAGTCCGCGTCGGCGGTGAACGCGCGCGAGATCGTGCAGACGCTGTTGAAGCTGTCCGGCGGGTGCGCGTAGACGTGGAAGCGGTACGTCTGGCCGGGGGCGAGGCGGGACGGGCCGAACAGGCTGAACTGCACCACGTCCGCCGGCGGCTGGAAGGTCACCAGCGACCGGGCCCGCGCCCAGAACGACCGCGTCAACTTCGGCGCGGGCGGCACCACGACCGGGCCGAGTTCGGAGCGCGTCGGGCCGTCCGCCAGCGCGGTCCAGACCACCGCGGTCGGCGGCGCGGCGGCCCCCGTCGCCGACCCCAGGCCGGCGCGGGGGGCCGGCGTCGCGTGGCCGGCGGCGCGGCCCCGCAGCACGATCTGCCGGACCGGCTCCGAAGCCGGCGGCTCCTCGGTCAGCCCCTCCGGCGGCGGGATCGCGGCGGCCGCGGCGGCGCGGGCGAGCGCCTCAGCCTTCGACACGCCACTCTCGCGCGGCGTGTCGGGCGGCTCGTGCAGGTCGAAGTTGACCGTCTCGGCGTCCTCGGCCAGGAACGGCGACGGCCCGCCCGCCCCGGAGCGGCTGCCGTGCGAGCGGCCCATCCCCGACGGCTGCCGCCACCGCGCCGACAGTTGGGCGGCCGACGACACCAGCGGCAGCGGCAACTCCGCGGTGGGGGTCGTCGCCGCCTCCGGCACCGTCTCGTGCAGCGCCGCCACCAGCATCGTCAGGTCGGCCGGGCGGTCCTCGGGGGCCTTGCGCAGCAGGTGCTCCACGAGGTGCGACAGCCCCTCGGGCACCCGCGGGTTGCGCGACGCGGCCGGCAGCGGCTCCTGGGTCTGGTGCGCGATCATCTTGTCCACGGCGTTGCCGTCCGGGAACGGGTAGTCGCCGGTGAGCAGGTAGTACAAGACACACCCGAGGCTGTACAGGTCGCCGGCCGGGGTCCGCGCCGTGGGGTCGGCGAGGGTCTCGGGGGCGGCGCAGTCCATCATGTTCATCGCCACGTTGGCCGTCGAGATGGTGTCCATCAGCGACTCGCCGTCGGCGATGTTCTCGCTCAGGATCGCGCCGATGCCCAGGTCGAGCAGCCGGGCCTTGCGGTCGGTGCCCAGCAGCAGGTTCGACGGCTTGATGAGGCCGTGCGCGATGCCCGCGGCGTGGCAGGCGGCCAGCCCCTCGAGTGCCTCGCCGACGAAGCGCACCGCGTGCGCCGGCGTGAGCGGGCCGGCGCGGCGGACCAGGCTCTCGAAGGTCTCGCCCTCGACGAACGGCCAGACGAGGTAGTGCGACCCCCCCGCGGTGTCGATGTCCACGAACGGCACGAGCGCCGGCAGCGGCGGCATGGCCGCGAACGTGGCCACCTGGCGCTTGGCCTGGAGGACGTTCCACAGGCTCCGCAGGGGGAGCAGCTTCACCGCGAAGCGCTGGCGGGTCTGGGTGTGGACGGCGCGGTAGACGGTCCCGAGGCTGCCGCTGCCGACCGGCTCGACGAGGAGGTACGGCCCCAGCAGCAGCGTCGCGGCCTTGCCCGAGAGGGCCGCCTCGGCCTGGAAGGCACTGACGAGGCCGCCCTGGGCCAGGAAGTCCGCCAGCGCCGGGGCGTCGAGGCCGGTGCCGGCCTGCCGGAAGTCGTCGAAGATCGCGTCGCAACTCTCCGCCGGGACGATCCGGGCCGCCGCGAGTTCGCGCAGCAGCCACCGGGCGTCGGGGGCCGGGGCCGTCGCGGGGTTCGTCGCGCTGTTCGGGGGTGCCGTCATGGTGGGGTTACGCTATGGTCACCGGGTCGGCGCGACGACTGGCCCCGGCCGCGCGGGGGGAAAACCCGGAATCCGCGAGCCGGCGGGCCGGGGCCGTGCTAACGAAGCATAGTCCACGTTTGGCGGGGCGTTACGCCGAAAGCCCCGAGGCCGGGCGTGGGGCCGGGAAATCTCCCCCGGCCGGGGGGGAATTTCCCTTGCACTGGTGCGTAGAATGTGTCAACGGGGGTCCAGGCACCCCCCACCCGTCCGATCCTTTATTCGGAGTGATGCCCATGAGCCGTTCCTCCCAACAACGCCCCGCGGATTCGTCGGGCTCCAGCCGCCGCGAGGTGACCGCTCTCGACCTGCGAACGGCCCGCAAGATGCTCCCGCTCGTCAAAAGCATCCTCGCCGACATCCGCACCTACCACGTGAGGCTCAACGAACTCAACCCCGAGCAGGACCGCCTTGAGCGCAACCGCCGCACGCTGAACTGGGGCGAGCGTGACCGTCGCTACAACATCTCCGAGGACATCCGCGTCGCCGAGACGAACCTGAGCACCGCCGTCGGTGAGCTGGGCGACTTGGGCGTGGAACTCGTCGATGTCGAGGCCGGGGCGATCGACTTCCCGACCCGCATCAACGGCCGGTCGGCGGCGTTCTCGTGGCAGGCCGGCGAGGAGGCGGTGGGCTTCTGGCACTACAAGGGCGAGGGCACCCGCCGCCCGATCCCCGCGGACTGGCTCACCAGCCAGAACCAGGCGCTCCCGGTCTAGCCGCGACCCGTTATCGAATCCGCAACGCATCGAGCCGCCGTGAGACCCACGGCGGCTTTTTCGTAACTTCGCCGCCCGACGGCTTGCGTCCTCGCCGGGTGTGACCTAGAGAGTGGTGCCCCCGCGGCGGCCGGTTCTGCCGGCGGGACCGAGGGGGGCGGCGGCCCGCAGTTTTCGTGCGGCTCGCTTGGCGAAGTCGAGCTTTCTCCGTTCCGAGGGGGGAACGGTTTCAGCGGCCAAGCTACGACGAGGGACGGACGGGACCCGCGAGTAGGCACGGCGACCGCCCACCGAGGAATCGGTGGGCGGTTTTTTTACGTCGTGGGCTATGACATGCGACGCGGTTCGATTGCGGGCGACGCGCTCCCGCGTCGGAACCTACCGAGAATGGGGGAGAGTCCTGACCCTGGCAGGCCCGGAACCCGCCCGCTTACGCAAGCGGCTCGCCTACCCGTGCCGCGAGGCGCGTCGCCCGCAGTCGAGCCGCGTGGCGCGTCGCCGGTGGCGTTACTTCTTGAACTTCTTGAGTGACCGCGCCTTGTGCTTGCGGTTCTTGCGGATCCGCTTGCGGTTGGTCCGCAGCGTCTTGCGGCTGTTCATGACGCGCTTGCCCATCGTCGAACTCCTGAAGACCCGGAACTTCGTCAAGCCGGCATTGTAGCGGCCCCGGCCGTCCTGTCAGGGGCGACTTCCGCACGAAATCCCCCTCTCGAACGGTGTGGCGGGGCGTGAATGTTGAGCCGAGGGTCGGGGGCGACGGCGAAACTGCCCGGAACCCCGACGCAATTCCCCCAAACCGGTCGCAAAGCAGCTCGATTGGGCCTATTAATACTCGCGATCCCGTGTGCGTCCGCAGAAAAACCCGGTGGCGAAGGCTGGCGTCCGTGCGACCCGTCCGACTGATGACCGTCGAGCCGGGCCACGCCCACGCCGCGCTGCTGCTGCACGCCGTGACCCCCGGCGTCCACCCGAAGGCCCACGTCTACGCCGAACTCGGGCCGGAACTCCTCGACTACCTTCGCGCCATCGACGAGGTCAACCGCCGGCCCGACCGGCCTACGGCGTGGGAACTCGATGTCCGCACCGGCCCCGCCCCGGCGCGCCGCTGCTACCGCGAGCAACCGGGCAACACGGTCGTCGTCGCCGGGCGAAACCGGGCGAAGTTCGACCTCGTCGCCGCGGCGGTCGCGAACAATTTGCACGTCCTCGTCGATCCGCCGTGGGTACTCGACCGCGCCGACCTGCCGCGGCTGGAGCGGGTTTTAAAGGAAGCCGAGTCTCGCGAGGTGTTCGTCAAGGAGTTGGCCCCGGCCCGCCACGCCCCGTGGAACGGACTGCTGCGCGACCTGATGCGCGACCCGAACGTCTTCGGCGGGTTCGTCGTCGGCTCGGCGGCCGACCCGGCACTGACCCTCGAATCGACGCACCACCTGCCCGCGCCGACGGCCACGTTGGGGGCCGGCGTCGGGGCCGGCGGGCGGCGGCCGGCCTGGGCGTTCGACCCGCACCACGCCGGCGACTGCCTGGCGGACGACGCCGCGCCGCTAGTCGATCTCGCGTTCTGGCTGCTCTTCCCGCAGCAGGCCATCGACCCCGCCGAGGACATCGAACTGATCGACGCCGTGTCGTGGCCGACGCACCTGAGCGCCCCGCAGTTCTCGGCCGCGACGGGCCTGTCGGCGATCCCGCCGGCCCTCGACGCCGGCGGCCACCTGTTGCACTACGGCAACGGCCACGCGACGTTCACGGTGCGCGGCGCGCACGTCCGCGTCGGCACACTCTGGGAGGCCGAGCCGCCGACCGGGACGCCGGCCGGGGACGCCTACGAGTGCGTCGCCCGCGGCGGCCTGGCGAAGGTCGCCGTGCGGCACTGGGGCGACGGGCGGGTCGAACTGGCGGTCACGGCGAACGAGCCGGCCCGCGACGCCGCGCTCAAAGTCGCGCTGGCCCGCCGCGCCGCCGAGTGGCAGTCGCGGCACCCCGGCCTGCACTTCGAGGGACGCGGCGGCACGTTCCGGCTGACCGGCCCGCACGGGCTGGGCGAGCGGCCGGGCGAGGCGTTCGCGTGCGTGCTGGCGGAGTACGTCGATCAGTTCCGCAACCCGCGCACGGTACCGGCGTGGGAGCACTTCAACGCGCTGGCGAAGTACGAGTTGACGACCCGCGCCGCCGAGGTGGCGCGGGCGAAGCGGGGGTGAAAAAACCCGTGCCGGAAGCGTCAGCGCCCGGAGTCTCAGCGCCCCAGGATTGGGTGCCAAGACTCCGGGCGCTGACGCTTCCGGCTCGCCACGGTACTAGTCGCGGCGCTCGCGGCGCGGGCCGCCGCGGCCGCGGTCGCCACCGCGATCCCCGCCCCGGTCGCCGCCGCCGTTGCGGTCCTCGCGCGGCCGGTCGTCGCGGGGTCGGTCTTCGCGCGGCGGGCCGGCGTTCTCGCCGCCAGCCGGCACCGGCATCAGCGCCTTGCGGCTCAACTTGACGCGGTTCTGGTCGTCGATGCCGATCACCTTCACCTGCACCTTGTCGCCCACACCCACCACGTCATCGACCCGGCCGACGTAGCCGTGGTCGAGTTCGGAGATGTGGCACAGGCCGTCGCGGCCCGGCGAAATCTCGATGAACGCGCCGAACTCCTTGATGCTCGACACTTTGCCGTCGTAGACGTTGCCGACCAAGATCTCGGCGCACAGCGCCTCGACGCGGCGCTTCGCCTCCTCGGCCCCGGCCGCCTCGCTGTGGGCGATCGTCACCGTGCCGTCGTCGTTCACGTCGAGCTTCGCGCCCGTCTCCTCCTGGATCGCGCGGATCATCTTGCCGCCCGGCCCGATCAGCAGGCCGATCTTGTCCGGCGGGATCTTCGTCTGCAGCAGACGCGGGGCGCGCTCGGAGATCGACTTCCGCGGGGCGCGGAGCGTCGTGAGCATCGACTTCAAAATCTCGCGGCGGGCGATGCGGGCCTGCTCAAGGGCGGCCCGGAGGATGTCGTCGGGGATGCCTTCGAGCTTGATGTCGAGCTGGATGCCGGTGATGCCGTTCTGCGTGCCGGCGATCTTGAAGTCCATGTCGCCGTAGTGGTCCTCGTCGCCCTGGATGTCGGTCAACAGCGCGTAGCTGTCACCCTTCATGACCAGGCCGATCGAGATGCCCGCGACCGGCTGCTTGATCGGCACGCCGGCGTCCATCAGCGCGAGCGTCCCGCCGCAGACCGACGCCATCGAGCTCGAGCCATTCGACTCCAGAATCTCGGAGACGAGGCGGATCGTGTAAGGGAACTTGGCCGGCGGCGGCAGGACGGCCTTCAGCGAGCGCTCGGCCAACATGCCGTGACCGATCTCGCGGCGGCCGGGGGCCCGCAGCGGCTTGCACTCACCGACGGAGAACGCCGGGAAGTTGTAGTCGAGCATGAACTTCTTCGAGTACTCGTCGTGCAGCCCATCGACCTTCTGCTCGTCGCCGTTGGTGCCGAGCGTGATGACCACGAGGGCTTGCGTCTCGCCGCGCTGGAACAGTGCGGAGCCGTGGGTGCGCGGCAGCAGGTTGACTTCACTCGACAGGGCGCGGACCATGTCGTGGGCGCGGCCGTCGATGCGGGTCCCGGCCATCGTGATTTCTTGGAAGATGCGCTCTTTCAGAGCACTGAAGGCGCTGGAGACTTGCTCCGGGGTCGCCTTGGCCGTCTGGCCCTCGGGGACCGCGTAGGCCTTCTTGATCGTGTCCTTCAACTCGTCGAGCGCCGAGTACCGGGCGAGTTTGCCGGTGGTCAGGTAGCGCTTGCGGAACTCCTCGCCGTAGGCGGCGTGCAGCGTCTCGATGAGCGGATCGACCGCGGGGGCCGGCGGCAACACCTTCGCGCCCAAGCCGGCGGCGGTGCGGAACGCCTCGATGCCGTCGATGATGACGACGATCGCCTTGTGGGCGAAGCCGATCGCTTCGGCGATGATGTCTTCGGGCAGCTCGCGGGCGAAGCCCTCGATCATGCAGACCGCCTCGCGGGTCGCGGCGACGATCAAATCGAGGTCACTCTCGTCCATCTGCGAGCCGGTCGGCAGCGCGATGAGCTGGCCGTTGACCCGGCCGACGCGGACGGCCCCGATCGGGTGCGTGAACGGCAGGTGCGAGATGTGCAGCGCGGCCGACGCGCCGATCAGCGCCAGCACGTCGGGGTCGTTCTCCTTGTCGGCGGAGAAGACGTTGGCCTGGACCTGGACTTCGTTGATGTAGCCGACGGGGAACAGCGGGCGTATCGGCCGGTCCATGAGCCGCGAGGTCAGCGTCTCCTTGGTGCTCGACCGGGTCTCGCGCTTGATGAAGCCGCCGGGGAACTTGCCGGCGGCGTAGGTCCGCTCGCGGTAGTCGCAGGTCAGCGGGAAGAAGTCGCGGCCGGGGATCGGCTTCCCCTCCACGGCGGCGACGAGAACGGCGGTTTCGCCGTAGGTGACCAGAACGGCCCCGTGCGCCTGCTTGGCGAGCTTGCCGGTTTCCAGCACGAGTGTGCCGGCCCCGACGGGGATTTCGTGGCGGGTGTACTTAACGACCGGAGGAGTGACAGACACAGACGACCCTTTCGCAGGTAGTGCGACAGGGTGCGGCGTGGGACGGGAGGTGCGGAGTCGGGCCACCACCGGGCGGGGCCACGCTAGGGTGACCCCCGAGGGGGGTGGAGTGGCCCGCCGCGCATCTGAAAGGGCGGCGAACCGGCGTTACGTCACTACGAGAACCCGGACTCGCTTACTTCCGCAGGCCGAGCCGTTGAATGACTGCCAGGTACCGTTCGCGTTCCGTCTCGCGGAGGTACTTGAGCAGGTCGGATCGCTGGCTGACAAGCTTGAGTAAGCCGCGGCGGCTGGAGAAGTCCTTCTTGTGCGAACGCATGTGCTCGGTCAGGTAGTTAATCCGATCCGTGAGCAAGGCGATTTGCACTTCGGGCGA
>JAYTUC010000185.1:0-22538 GCA_043744775.1 Fimbriiglobus sp.
GCGGGCCGAACGGGCGATAAGTGGCGTGTACCGCTGGGGGCGACGCCTCGCGGCTAACACGGACCGAGTCAGGGAGGATCGAATCGTGAACGTGCGCACTCTCGCATTCAGCGCCGCGGCGCTCAGCCTGCTGGGCGGAACCGCCCCGGCCAAGGAGCCGGCCAAAGCCCCGGCCGTGCCGGCGGCCAAGGCGACCGAAACTTCGCCGGTGGCGAACCAACAACTCGCCGAGGCCATCGGCAACCGGCTGACGAACACCAACGCCGCCCAAGGCGCGGACGTCAGCATCGTCACCGACAACGGCGTCGTGACGGTCACCGGGCCGTGCGGCAGCGCCGCCCAGAAGAAGGCCATCGTTGACGAGATCCGCGTCGTGGCGGGCGTCAAGATGGTCCGCGACGGCATGAGCGTCGGCAGCGGCGTGATGCAGGTCCAGGCCGTCGGCCCGGTCGCCGGCCAGCCGCAGTACGCGATGCCCCCCGGCGGGGCCGTGATGGCGGGCAACGGCGGCCCACTCGTCGAGCCGGCCCCGGTCGGTGCCCCCGGCGCGGGGATGGGCGACGGCAGCGCCCCGCCGCTGCCGAACTACGCCTGGCCGACCTACGCCCCGCACAACAACGTCAGCCGCGTCGGCTACCCGACGGCGTACCCCTACAACGCCTTCCCGTTCATCGGCCCGTTCTACCCGTTCCCCAAGGTGCCGCTGGGCTGGCGCTCGGTGACGATGACCTGGGAAGACGGCCACTGGTTCTACGGCCGCACCTCGACCCCGCAAGACTACTGGCGCGTCCGCTTCTGGTGAGTTCGGTGGCCGGCGGACCCCCGCCGCTGGCAACCGGTCTTTACCTCCGGGGCCGGGCAGGTCACAATCCGTCATGGAAATGATGGAAAGCCTGCTCGGCCCCGGTGGCGTCGTGTCGCGGCGTTGGGGCCAGTTCGAGTCCCGCCCGCAACAGGTCGAGATGGCCACCGCCGTCGCCACGGCCTTGAAGAAGGGCGAGAAGCTCCTCGTCGAGGCCGGCACGGGGGTCGGCAAGTCGTTCGCCTACCTCGTGCCGGCCGTTCAGGCCATTGCCACACGGGACAAATTCCGCGTCGTCGTCTCGACGCACACGATCGGCCTGCAAGAACAAATCCTGACGCGCGACATCCCCTTCCTGCAAAGCGTCCTGCCGTTCGAGTTCCGCGCCGCCCTCGTCAAAGGTCGCGGCAACTACCTGAGCCTGCGCCGCCTGCGGGTCGCCCAGCAACGCGCCGGCGGGCTGCTCACCGACGCCAACGCCGCGTCGCAACTGGTGCAACTCGGCAAGTGGTCGCGCACGACCAAGGACGGCAGCCGCGCCGACATCCCGTTCCAGGCGTTGCCGAGCGTCTGGGACCTGGCGGAGTCGGACAGCGGCAACTGCCTCGGCCGCGTCTGCCCGAACCACGCCGACTGCTTCTACTACAGAGCCCGCAAGGCGGCGTTCGGGGCCGAACTGCTCATCGTTAACCACGCCCTCTTCTTCAGCGACCTCGCGCTGCGCAAGCAGGGCGCGGGGCTGCTGCCAGACTACAACGCTGTGATTTTCGACGAGGCGCACACCCTGGAAGACGTCGCCGCCGACTTCCTCGGCCTGTCGGTCGGGCAGAGCGGCATCGACTACCTGCTGAACCAACTCCTGGCCCCGCGCTCGAACAAGGGCATCCTCGCGGTCCACGGCGACGCCGAGAGTTTCGTCCAACTCGAGGCGACCCGCTTCGCCTCCGACCGCTTCTTCGGCAGCCTGCACGCTTGGCTGAGCAGTCAGCCGCGCGCCACCGGCCGCGTGCGTCAGCCGTCGCTCGTGCCCGACGTGCTGTCGAACGAACTCAGCAAGCTGGCGAGCCACCTGAACCGCACCGCGGCGCGGCTGTCGAACGAGGAGGACAAGATCGAGTTGACCAGCCGCGCCGGCCGCCTCGAACTCATCGGCCTGCACGTCAAGCAGTGGCTCGCCCAGGAACTGCCCGGCCAGGTCTACTGGGTCGAGACCCGCCCCGGCCGCGTGCCCAAGACCGGCATCGCCAGCGCCCCGATCGATGTCGGCCCGGCGCTTCAAGAGCAACTCTACGCGAAGGTGCCGACGGTGATCCTGACGAGCGCGACGCTGAGTGTCGGCGGCCGCGGCGGCTTCGGGCTGTTCCAACGCCGGCTCGGGCTGAATACCGCAACGACGCACCAACTCGGCAGCCCCTTCGACTACGCCAAGCAGGTCGAGTTGCACCTGTTCCGCGACATGCCCGACCCGTCGCAGCAGCCGGCGAAGTTCGAGGAGGCGGTGTTCGAGAGGCTGCCCGAGTACATCCTCAAAACCGAGGGCCGCGCCTTCGTGCTGTTCACGAGTTACGCGCTGCTGAACAAGGTGGCGGAGCGCTTGCGGCCGTGGTTCGCCAAGCACGGCTACACGTTGTTCGCGCAGGGCGACGGCCAGCCGGCGAACAAGATGGTCGAGGAGTTCCGCACCGCGTCGAAGGGCGTGCTGTTCGGCGTCGATTCCTTCTGGCAGGGCGTCGATGTCCGCGGCGAGGCGCTGTCGAACGTGATCATCACGAAGTTGCCCTTCGCCGTGCCCGACCGGCCGCTGACCGAAGCCCGCCTGGAGGCGATCGAGGCGACGGGCGGCAACCCGTTCATCGACTACTCGGTGCCGCAAGCCGCGATCAAGTTGAAGCAAGGCTTCGGCCGGCTCATCCGCACGTCGCTCGACCGTGGCCTCGTCGTACTCTTCGACCCGCGAGTGCTGACGAAGCCTTACGGCCGCGCGTTCCTCGACGCGCTGCCAGAGTGCAAGACGTTCATCGACAGGGTGGAGCAGGGAAAGACCCCGGCGAGCCGGAAGCGTTAGCGCCCGGAGTTCTCGCATGATGATTGATGTTGCGTAAGCTCCGCACGCTGACGCTTCCGGCACATCAAGATTATCACCGCTTCGCCGACACGGAGGTTGTCCAGTCGCCGATGGTGATGTCGAGCGCCTTCGTTTGGCGGGCGCGCCAAATAGTGACGCGGACTTTCTGGCTCACCGGCAGGGCCGAGACGAGGTTGATCAGGTGGTTCTCGTCGCGCACATCAGTAGCGTCGAGCTTCAAGATCACGTCGCCCTGTTGCAGGCCGCCGACGCCGGCCGGGCCTTCCGGGTGGACGCCCTCGACCATCGCACCGCGGACACTCGTCAAGCCGAGACGCAAGGCCGTGAGCGGCTCAAGGGTCGGCGCAAGTTGCAATCCGAGGTAGCCGCGACTCACGCTCCCCTTTTCCAGCAACTCTTTCGCGACCCGCTTCACGAGGTTGGCGGGGATGCTGAAACTGATGCCGCTGTTGCTGCCGTTATTAGTCGCAATGGCAGTGTTAATGCCGACGACGTTGCCGGCTAAATCGACGAGCGGGCCGCCACTGTTGCCGGGGTTGATCGGGGCGTCGGTCTGCAAGAACTCTTTGATGCGGATCGTCGGCCCCAGGCTGATTTGCCCCCGGTCGCGGGCCGAGATGATACCATGCGTCACGCTCTGGTGCAGGCCGAACGGGCTGCCGAAGGCGAGCACCCACTGGCCGATGCGCACGCGGTCGCTGTCGGCCAGTTCGAGCGCCGGCAGGGTGTCTTCGGGCAGTTTCAAGACGGCGATGTCCGACTCGGGGTCGAACCACGCCTTCTCGGGCATCAGGATGCGACCGTCGGCCAGCGTGACCGTAATTTCGCCCGGCCTGGCCCCGCCGACGACATGGTTGTTCGTCAAGACGAAGCAGCCGCGTTGCCCCGCGAGACGAACGATCATCCCCGACCCCGACTCCTCGACCGGCTTGGCGCGGGCGTTCGGGTTCGCCGGAGGCTTCAGGGCATCGACTGTCACGACCGACGGGCCGACCTTGCGAACCACCTCGTCCAGCCGAGTCAGGGCCAACTCTTGCGACGATTCGAGGCCCGTTTGGGCGACCGGTAGCGGGCTGAGTGGGCCACTCGGGCCGGCGTAGGCCATGCGGTGACCGTCGAAGAGTTGACTGCCGACCAACCCGCCGAAGAATGAGCTTCCCAGAATCCCCGTGGTCCACAACAGGCGGCGTTTCATGACGGTTGTTCCAGTCCGGCCAAGGCGTCGCAGGGCCAACCCGCGCGGTTCGCCACGAATGACTGTACCCGCGGGTTCGCCGGCCGACTTGAAGCAATTTCTCCGCCACTTCGGAACTGTCCGATCGCCCCGACGTACAAGACGCAAAAAGCCCGCAGGTCACCTAACCTGCGGGCTGCTCGCGACTGGTCTAACCGGACTACTTACTCAAGTCGAAGTCCGCCAGACTGAGTTCCCGCGAAGCAGAATCGCCCATCTTGTTGAAGTCGAGCGTGGCTAGCCGATCGTCCAGCCAGCGCGAGTCCTTTTCGGCCTCCCGCGCGCACTTAATGCACAGTACCGAGTAAGGCAGTGCGTCGAGTCGGGCGACGGGAATCTTGATGTCGCAGCCGTTGCAGACTCCGTACATGCCCTGCTTGACGCGGTGCAACGCGAGTTCGATGTGGCCGAGTTCGCGGGCGTCGAGTTGGGCGAGTTGCGTGGCGATCTCTTCGCCACTGGCTGTGAACGCCGCCTCAGCGCTGTCGCCGACGGTCGTGCCCATGTCGAGCTGGTCGAGTTGCATGCCGAGGCGTTTGCGGAGTTGCGTCCGCTTAGTGAGAAGGAGTTTCGTGATCCGTAAGAGTGCGTCGTTGCGTGCCATGAGGACACCCACTTTCATTCGCTGAGAGAGAAGTTCCGTTAGGCGAACAGCCCTCGGGAACCCCGCTGAGGGTTGTGGACCGAGGGCGTACTGGCTACCCTTGGCGACGACGAAGTATTAGGCGAGGGAAATGTCAAGTCGGGAAAAATCGCGGAAGATTTACTGGACAGGGCGCGACGATTGCTGTCGCAACTTCCTGACAAGCTTACTGCCCAGTCACCGATCCGGCGGTGACTGCGGGCTTTGGACGCAGCGGGACGGAGGTAAACTCTGCGAATCAGGGCTGCAAGTTTTGCAACATCTCGCGGAGTGGCACCAGGCGCTGGCCCCGGACATCCTCGATTTTGAGGGCCTTCAAGAAGCGACGGCGTAACTCGGCCTGGAGTTCTTCGATGGCCGACATCGAGCAACTCGTTAGCGGGATGCAGCCGCCGGCGCGGCGGTCGTGCCCGCCGGCCTTGCCGAGTTCGCCGACGACGCGGCGTAGCATGTCGCCGGCTTGGCCGTGCTCCTTGGCCGCCCGTACGGAAATGATCAGCGACTCGTTAACGACCCCGGCGCACACCGCCCAATCGACCTTGTCGAAGCGGACCATGAAGTCGCACACCTCGGCGGCGAGTTCCGGCTGCGGCAGCGGGTTGACCCAACTGATGATGAGTCGGTCGTAAATGAACGAGCTTTGCAAGGCTTGGAGGAGACACCCGAAGTGGCTGTGCGGCAGGCGGGCGTTGCGGATTTGGGCGATCAAGTCTTTGTCGGCGAGCGGGTAAAGTAGCACGAGCGCCTTGTCGTCGTCCGGCCCGGCTTCGCGGGGGTAGCCAGTGACTTCGGTCTCGATGCCATAGAGCAAAGCCGTGGCAACCTTCTCCGGAATCGGCACGTCTTGCTCGGCGAGGTACTTGGTCACGAGCGTACACGTCGCCCCGAGGCTCGGCCGAATGTCGGTGAACGGGATGTCGTCGAGGTCGCCGGGCGTCTCGTGGTGATCGACGACCGCGTACAGCGGCGCGGCGTTGCAGGGCGTGTGCCGGCCGGTGTTGGGCTGGCTATCGACCATAACGACGGCGTCACCCGGTCGCCAGACGACCTGCTCGACGGGCGTCGGGTCGAGCCGCAACAGCTCGACCATTGCCCGGTTCTCGGCCCGGCTAATGACCCCGTCGCGTGTGATGAGCGTCGGCTTGTTCAGGCGGGTTTCAACGAGGTGGGCGAGGCCAACCATGCTGCCGAGGCTGTCGGGGTCCGGCTGAACGTGCGAGACGAACACGACGCGACTGGCGCTGTGGAGGCCCGCCAAGAAGCGGTCCGAGCGTCGCATCCCGGTTCGGACGGTCCCCAACAGGTTCGCGTTGGCCACGGCGACGAGTCCGCTCTCGAGCGCGGAGGGGGCGCTTCGGCGCGCCATACGGAGTCAACCTCACTGAGGCCCCCCGGTGTCGTCGGGGAGGACGCCGCCCCCTCGGGGCGAATGCCGGCGGTGAGGCCGGCAGACAGTTTTACGCCAAGCCCGGCCGAATGCCAAGCGCCCCGCCGCGATTCCGGCGGCACGCCGGTTCGACGCGGCAACTTGGGCTGTTCGACGGGACTTCACGTCCGTTACACTTCGGGGCCGAGTCGCAAGTTTCCGCCGTGGGGTCGAGCGTGGGCAGCCTGGCGACGAGTCACCTGTTCGTCGAGCAGTTCCCCGAGCCGGTCACCGGCTGGGCGATGCTGGGCGTCGGCGTCGATGTCGAGACGCCCGACCGCGCCGGCCTGTCGCTCGAAGTCGCTTACGACGGCGTGCCACGCCTGCGCGAGTCGTTCGCGTGGGCGGAAGCGGGCTACCGCCGCGGCGTGCAAATCCCCCTCGAACCTAGCGTCGAAACCGTCCGCGTGACGGTCCGGATAGGTGGCGACACCGCCACGACCGAGTACGCCGTCGCCGCCCTGCCGACCCGCGGCGCGGCCGGCCCCGCCGCGCCGGGGAGGCCGCTGCCGCGCTGGCTCTCGCCCGCGCGGACACTCGCTCAGGCCGTGGCGAGCGGCGACTGCCTCGAGCGCGACTGGTGGCAGGCCCGCGTCGAGCGCTACCGGCAACTGGCCGCCCGCGCCCGGCAGAAGTTCACCGACAAGTACGCCCTGCGCGTCCACGAGCGGAGCCGCAGCGTCCACGACGCCTTCCGGGCCGCGACGACGCCGACCGCCGCCGACCTCGCGGCCATGACGGTCGCCGCGGCGAAGTTCCGCCACCAGCCGACGTTCAGTGTCCTTTGTCCGGTCTACAACGTCGATCCGCGGTGGTTGAACGCCGCCGTAGAGTCGGTGCGGCGACAAGCTTACCCGAAGTGGGAACTCTGCCTGGCCGACGACGCCTCGACCGACCCGGCCACGCTCACCGCCCTCAATAACCTGCCGCGGGACGACCGCATCAAGCTCGGCCGCCGCGCCGAGAACGGCCACATCTGCGCGGCGACCAACTCCGCCGCCGACCTGGCCACCGGCGACTTCGTGCTGCTGCTCGACAACGACGACGAACTCGCCCCGCAAGCGCTGTTCCGCTTCGCCGAACTGCTGCAAGCCCGCCCCGACGCCGACCTGATCTACAGCGACGAGGACAAACTGACGCCCGAAGGCCGGCACTACGACCCGCAGTTCAAGCCCGACTGGTCGCCGGACCTGTTCACGAGTTACAACTACGTCAACCACCTGGCGTGCCTCCGCCGCACGCTCTTCGAGAAGGTCGGGCGCTTCCGCGTTGGCTACCACGGGGCGCAGGACTGGGATCTGCTGCTGCGGGCCACCGAACTCACCGACCGCGTGCATCACGTCCCCGAAATCCTCTACCACTGGCGGGCGGTGCCGAGTTCCTCGGCCGACGACGCCGGTGCCAAGCCGTTCATTCACGACGCCGCCCGCCGCGCGCTCCGCGACGCCGTGGCGCGGCGAAGACTGCCGGTGACGGTCGGCGTGCCGGAGTTCGCGGCGAAACTCAAGCTACCCGCCTACGAATTCGACGCCGAGTTCCCCGTCGGCGTGAGCGTCGCGGTCGTCGTCCGCGGCCCCGCCGACGCGGCCGCCCGCACCCTGCGCGCCGTCCGCGCTACGACCACGCCGGCGCACGTCACGACGTACCTCGTCCTCGACGCCGCGAACCACGCCGACGGCCTGAATCGCCTGGCCGCGGGCCGCGGCGAAGACTTCTTGCTCTTCCTCGAAGCAGGCGTCGAGCCGGCCGACCCGCGCTGGCTGGCGCGGCTGCTGGCCTACGCCCGGTTGCCCGGCGTCGGTGCGGCCGGCGGGCTGATCCTCGACGGCCGGGGAGCTATCGTCTCCGCCGGCACCGTCGTCACCGGTTACCCGCGTGACGCCTTCGGCAGCGTGACACCGACGCCGGTGAGTTACTACTTCCAGGCCGAGTGCGCCCGCACGGTCACCGCCCCCGGCCGCGGCTGCCTGCTGGTGTCACGCGCGCACTTCGAGCGCGTCGGCGGCTTCGACGCCGACCGCTTCCCCGCGTCGCTCTACGATGTCGATTTAGCGCTGCGGCTTGCGGGGCAGGGCCTGCGAAGTGCCCACGTCGGCGGGGCCGTACTGACCTGGGACGAAGCGACCGCTGGCCGGCACGACGCCCCGACGGAGCGGCAGCGCCTGCGCGCGGCCCACGGTTCGACCGCCGACCCCTTCCACAACCCCAACCTCGACCCCGACCGGCCGTTCGCGACGCGGCCAGACGGCCCGGCCCGTCGCGGCCCGTCGCGGGCCGTCAAGCCGACGGTTCTGTTCGCGACGCACAACCTGTCGGGCTACGAGGGCGCGCCGAAAATCCTCGCCGACCTTGCCCTCGGGCTGCACCGCCGCGGCGACATCGTGGCGGGAGTCTTCGCCCCCGCTCCGGGGCCGGCGTCGGCCCGCTTTGAGGCGGCGGGCGTGGCCTGCGTCGCGGAGCCGCGGCCGTTCAACCTACGCTACGCCGACGGCCGCTGGACGCCGACGGAGTACGCCGCGGCCCAGCGGCACCTCCGGGGCGTCTTGAAGCGGCTCAAGCCCAATGTCGTCGTGGCCAACACGATCGGCCTCTTCCCGCTCGTCGAGGCCGCGGCGCGGCTCGGCATCCCGGCCGTATTGATGGTCCACGAGAGCTACACCGAGGCAATGTTCCAGTCCGCATTCAGCCCCTACGCACAGGCCCGGTGCCAACGGGCGCTGCTGCTCGCCGAGCGCGTCGTCTTCGGGTCGATGGCGTGCGCCGACCGCTACGCCCGCCTCGACGGCCGCAAGAATTTCACCCACCTGCACTACGGCCTCGACCGCGAAACGATGCTCGCCTCGGTCGCCGGCGTGTCGCGCGACGAGGCGGTGCGGCGACTCGGCGGCGACTCCGGCGCGGTGCGAATCCTGAGCGTCGGCACCGTCTGCGAGCGTAAAGCGCAGCACCACCTCGTCGAAGCCGCCGCGCTCGTCGCCCGCCACACGCGCGACTTCCGCTGCCTGCTGGTCGGGGCGCGCGAGGGGCTGCCGTACCTCCACTACGTCCGCGAACTGATCGAAGCGCGTGGCCTCGGCGACATCGTCGAGGTGGTCGCCGAGACCGACCGCGTGCCGCTCTACTTCCGCTCCGCCGACGTTTACGCCTGCACGTCGTACGTCGAGGCGTTCAGCCTGTCAGTGCTGGAAGCCGAGGCGTTCGGGCTGCCGGTCGTCTCGACGCCGTGCGGCGGCCTCGACGAGCAAGTCGTCTGGGGCCAGAACGCCCTGAAATTCGGCTTCGGCGACGTGCCGGCGCTCGCCGCCCACCTGCAACGGCTCGTCGGCGACGCCGCGTTGCGGCAGCGCCTTGGCCGCGAGAGCCTGGCGATGTCCGACGCCCACCCGACGCCGGGCCAGATGCTCGACCGCTTCGCCGCGCTGCTGGAGTCGTGTCAACCGCGCTGAATGTCCCCCGCCGAGGAGTCCCCGAATGGCCCCGCGCCCGAGTACCCCCGCCATGCCGAAGCCCTGGAAGGCCGCGCGCAGCTTCGCCGGCCACTTACGCCGGCAGTACCGCGACTGGCGCAGCGGCGAGACCGCCGGGACGACGTTCGACCTGTTCAACCTGCGCGCGTTCAACGGCGCGGTGACCCCGCTGGGAGTCACGCCCTGGGCGCGGGGAGTCGCGCAGGCGAACCAGAGCGAGACGGGAGCGATGCGCTTCGCCCTCACCGAGTACGCCGCGCGGCCCGAGCTGCGCCGGCAGTTCCCGCGCGGCCTGACCGAGCGCCACGCCCTATGCGAGCGGCTGTGCCGCACCCACGGGCTGACGGCCGACGGCGTGGCCAACGTCGCCGCGGCGTTCGAGGGCTACCGCGGCGAGCGCGTCAAGCGCGTCTTCGACATGCGGCTCGACCTGCGCGCGGTCTTTTTGTTCGGGCTGACGCCGCACCCGATCCGCGTCGATTACGTCCACTGGTTCCTCAATCACGGCATTCCGCAGTACGGCGTAACCCTGGAGGAGGTCGTCTGGAGCCTCTACGAGGAGGACGAGGCGACCGACCGCGGTCTCGTGACGACGTACCTGGGCAACCCCGAATGGCAGCGCGACTGCCCCGACGCCTTGACCTTCTTCGGCTGGCAACCCTTCAAGGACTACGTCCACGCGAAGCACGGCATCACCGGCCGCTGGTTCGAGGAGGCCGCGCTGACGCCCTGCCTGCGGCCGTGGGACGAGCTGACGATTTTGCGGCGGACGCGCGGCCCGGCCGACTTCCCCCAGGCCGCGGCCGAGCGCGGCGACGCCGCGGCCGTCGAGGCCTGGCTGCGGGCGCAGAAGCTCGACGTGTCGCCCGGCCCCGCCTGGCTGGCCGGCCTGCGCCGCGACATCGCCGCGGGGGCACCGGGCAAGCCGGGCGTCAACCTGATGGCGCACTTCCGCTACCAGTCGGGACTGCAAGAGGCGGCGGTCGGCGTCGATCGGGCCTTGAAGCAAGCCGGCGGCCGCACGACCCAGCGAGAACTGCCCGTGACGTTCGCCTGCGACTGGTCCGAGCCGGAGCGCTACCGCGGCGTCGAGATTTTCGACGCGACGGTCTACCTCGCGGCGACCAACACCTTCCCGCAGGAGTGGGTGCCGCGCGCCGGCATCCACTGGCGGCCGGGCGTCAAGCGGGTCGCCTACTGGTACTGGGAACTCGAGGAGCTGCCGGCCGCGTGGCACGCCGAGATGCAGTGGCCCGACGAGGTCTGGGCCCCGACGGCGTTCCTCGCCGAGACGTACCGCAAGGTCGTCAACGTGCCGGTGGTACCGATGCTGCCGGGCGTCGAGGTGCCGCCGTTCGAGCGACAGTCGCGCGACCGCTTCGGGCTGCCGGAAAACCGCTTCCTGTTCCTGTTCAGCTTCGACATGAACAGCATGATCGCCCGCAAGAACCCGCACGCCGTCCTCGCCGCTTTCCGGCAAGCCTTCGCGCCGACCGACGCCGCGCACCTGGTGCTCAAAGTCTCGCGCGGCTTCAACCGGCCCGAGGAGTTAGCGCAACTCCAGATCGCGGCGGCCGGGGCGAACGTGACCATCCTGAACGCCGTCCTGACGCGCAGCGACACGCTGGCGCTGCTCGACCTGGCCGACTGCTACGCCTCGCTGCACCGCGCCGAGGGGCTGGGGCTGGGCCTCGCCGAGTCGATGCTGCTAGGCAAGCCGGTGATCGCGACGAACTACTCCGGCAACCTCGACTTCATGACGGCGGACACGGCCTACCTCGTCGATTACGACCTCGTGCCGGTGGGGCCGGGCGTCGATCCGTACCCCGAGCACGCGCTGTGGGCCGACGCACGCGTTGGGCACGCCGCGCGGCTGATGCGGCAAGTCTTCGACGACCCCGCGGCGGCGAAGGCGACTGGCGAGCGGGGCCGTCTCCACGCCGCGGCGGTGCTCGACCCGCGCAAGTTCGGCGCGAAGATGCTGGCCCGACTTGCCGAAGTCACGCGGTCAGCGAAATAACGCGAGGGCTTTCAGGACCGTTTGCGAGACGCCCCAGCCGAGGGGCACGCCAACGACCGCCCAGCGGAACGCGAGCGTCAACCAGTCGCGCGTGCCGGCCATGACACGCACGGCCGACGGCGCGGAGGTCGCCGCGCCGGGGGTCGCCGCGGGGCCGATCAGGAGGTTGCAGACGAAGCCGACCGCCAACAGCCCGGCGTAGATGGACAGCGGCAGCGCGTAGGTCTGGGCCGACGGCACGCCGGCGTCCAGTTGGGACTTGCGGGCGGTGTTGATCAACGCCGGCCCGGCGATGCCGGCGGCCGACCAGGCAGTCAGGAGCCGGCCGTGGATCGCCCCGACGTAGGCGGTACCGAAGCGGTCGCGCAGGTACGCCGGGATCGTGGCGAAGCCGCCGCCGTACATCGTCAGGATCAGCCCCGAGCCGAGGACGAAGAGGACGACATCGCCGTCCGCCCCCGCGAAGGGCAGTAGGGCGTAGAGGGCGGCCCCCGCGAGGAAGAAGATCGAGTAGGTCGGTCGCCGGCCGATGCGGTCCGAGAGGCTCGACCAGCCGAAGCGCCCGGCCATGTTGAACAGGCTCAACAGCCCGACGAAGCCCGCGCCGGCCGCCACGGTGACGCGGCCGGGGAACAGGTCCTGGGCCATCGACGACGCCTTCTCCAACAGTCCGATGCCGGCGGTCACGTTCAGGAACAGGATCGCCCAGAGAAGCCAGAAGCGGCGTGTCCGCACCGCCTCCGCCGGGGTCATGCCCTCGGCCGACTTGCCCGCGCCGTCGGCGGCCGGGGGGACGCGCACCGTCACCGCTCCGAAGAGCATGAACGCCGCGTAGCCGAGTCCCAGAACCGCGAACGTCTCGGCGACGCCGTTGGTGCCGGACCCCGCTGTTTTGAAGTGGTCGATGAGCGCGCGGGCCAGCGGTGCCCCGACCATCGCCCCGCCGCCGAAGCCCATGATCGCCAGGCCGGTCGCCAGCCCCGGCCGGTCGGGGAACCACTTGATGAGCGTCGAGACGGGTGAGATGTAGCCGAGGCCCAAGCCGATGCCGCCCAGCACGCCGTAGCCGAGCAGCACGAGCCAGAACTGGTGCAACTCGACCCCGAGCGCCGCAACCAACAGGCCGCCGCCGAAGCACAGCGCCGCCGCGGTCATCGCCTTGCGCGGGCCGGCCTTTTCGAGCCACAGGCCGAAGACCGCGGCCGACAGGCCCAGGCAGACGATGGCGAGGCTGAAGACCCAGCCGACCATCCCCTCGGACCAGTTCGCCTCCGGCGAGCCCTCGAGGAGCGAGTGCAGCGGCCGGTCGAAGACGCTGAAGGCGTACGCGGAGCCGATCGACAGGTGGATCGCCAGCGCGGCCGGGGGCACGAGCCAGCGGTCGTAGCCCGGCCCGGCCACGGTGCGGGATCGGTCGAACCAGCCAGGCGCGGGCAGGGTGTCCATGGGAGCTTTCAGGAGAGTTTCGACATCAGGTTGACCATCTCGATCGCGGTGACGGCCGCCTCGTAGCCCTTGTTGCCGGCCTTCGCGCCGGCGCGGTGCAGGGCTTGCTCCAGCGTGTCGCAGGTCAACACGCCGAAGATTACGGGCACGTCGGAGTCTGCCGCTGCACTTGCGATGCCGCTGGTGGCGGCCCCGGCGACGTGGTCGTAGTGGTCGGTGTCGCCGCGGATCACGCAGCCGAGGCAAAGCACCGCCGCGTATTGTCCGCTCGTCCCTAGCTTGCGGGCGACCATCGGGATCTCGAACGCGCCGGGGACGCGAACCACGTCGATGCGGTCGTCGGTGACGCCGTGCCGGTGCAGGGCGTCGAGCGCCCCGGCCGTGAGCCGATCGACGACGAGGTCGTTGAAGCGGGCCGCGATGATGGCGTAGCGGCCGGGCGGGGGGAGTAAGTCGCCTTCGAGAATCCGGGGCATGGGTACTCCGTCGGGGGGCACGTCACTTGGTCGTCGCGCTCGCCAGGAAGGCGGCGTTCGTTTTGTACTTGCTGACCTGCTTCAAGAGCATGTCCATCGCCTCGACCGGGTGCATGTCGGCGAGTACCTTGTGCAGCAGGTGGACGAGGCGCAGCTCCTCGGGGTCGCGCAGGAGTTCTTCCTTGCGGGTGCCGCTGCGGTTCACGTCGATGGCGGGGTAGATGCGGCGATCGACCATGCGGCGGTCCAAGTGGACCTCCATGTTACCGGTGCCCTTGAATTCCTCGAAGATCACGTCGTCCATCTTCGAGCCGGTCTCGATCAACGCGGTCGCCAGGATTGTCAGCGACCCGCCCTCTTGCAAGTTGCGCGCGGCCCCGAAGAAGCGCTTCGGCTTGTGCAGAGCGTTCGCGTCGAGGCCGCCGGTGAGGATCTTGCCGCTCGTCGGGATCTCGGTGTTGTACGCCCGCGCCAGGCGCGTGATCGAGTCGAGCAGGATGACCACGTCGGTGCCGTACTCCACAAGCCGGCGGGCCTTCTCGATGACCATCTCGGCGACGGTGACGTGCCGCGCGGCCGGCTCGTCGAAGGTCGAACTCACCACCTCGACGCGCGGCCCCTTGACCGAGCGCAGCATGTCCGTGACTTCCTCGGGCCGCTCGTCGATGAGCAGCACGATGACGTAGCACTCCGGGTGGTTGTGGACGATCGCGTTGGCCATCTTTTGGAGCAGGACCGTCTTACCGGTGCGCGGCGGGGCGACGATCAGGCCGCGCTGCCCTTTGCCGATGGGCGTAATCAAGTCGAGGATGCGCGTACACATCTCGCCGGGGTCGTGGGACAGGTTGAGCCGCTGAGTCGGGTGGTCGGGCGTCAGGTCGGCGAAGACCGGCTTCTTCGTGAGTAACTCCGGGTCCTGGTAGTTGATCGCCTCGACGCGCAAGAGTGCGAAGTAGCGCTCGTTCTCTTTGGGCGGCCGCACCTGCCCGGCGACGACCGACCCGGTGCGCAGGCCGAAGCGGCGAATCTGACTGGGGCTGATGTAGATGTCGTCGGGGCAGGGCAGGTAGTTGTAGTCCGGGCTGCGCAGGAAGCCGAAGCCGTCGGGCAGGACTTCGAGCGTGCCCTCGCCGAGCATCATGCCCGACTGCTTGACGCGCTCGTTGAGGATGCGGTAGACGAGGTCTTGCTTCTTCAAGCCCATCAACTCGTCGCGGCCGATGTCGCTCTCGAGCGCCGCTTCTTGCAGTTGCGTCAGCGTCATCTGCTGCAACTGCGTGATGTATGTGTTGCCGCGCTTGATCTCCTCGAAGCGCGAGTGGGTCTCGGCGTCGAAGCCGTGCTCGCCCGGATCGACGCTGGGGTGGAACTCCGGCGCGGCGACCGGCGCGGGTGTCGGCTCGTTGGGCGTGGCAACTGCTTCGACAGCTTCGGGCTCGTCCACCGCAACGTCCTCCGTCGTCTCCGAAGGCGTCGGCGTGGGCCGGGCACGGGGGGCGTGGCGCTGGGTCAACTCCGCGTCAATGATGTCGGTCATGGTCGCCGTCCTTCCGTCCGTCAGACTCGTCTCGATCCGTCGTCACCGTCGCCCATCTCAAGTCGTGGCGAGGAGCCGCCACCGCCGCAAGAGTGCGACGACCGCCTCATGCAGTTCGGCCGCGTCGCCGTCGTTGTCAAGGGTCGCGTCGGCCAGCCGGCGCTTCTCGGCGAGCGGCAGTTGGGCCGACTCACGCTGCGTCAATTCCTCGTCCGTCCAGCCGCTGCGGGCCGCCAGCCGCTTCAGACGCTCCTCGCGCGGGGCGTCGATATAGACGAGCTTCTTGCACACCTCGCCCCGGCCGGCTTCGACGAGGACCGCCGCGTCCAGCACGATGAAGCGCGTGGCAGGGTCGGCGTCGGCCATCGCGAACAGTTCCTCCTCGCGCTCGTGGATGCGCGGGAAGACGATCGATTCGAGCACCTTGCGCTCGGCCGGGTCGGCGAAGACGATCGTCCCGACGGCCCGGCGATTGACGCAGCCGTCGTCGCGGAGGATGCCCGGCTCCCAGCGTTCGACGAGTTGGTCGCGCACGGCCGGCTCGTCGAGGACCTCATGGCCGAGCTTGTCGGCGTCCACGACGAACCCGCCGAGCGACCCCATGACCGCGGCGACGGTCGATTTGCCCGCGCCGATGGCCCCGATCAGGCCGATCACTGGTTTAACTGGCCTCACGACAGTTCCTCCGCGTCGAGCCAGTTCGGGCCGACGCTCACGTCCACTTGCAGCGGCACGCTCAGCGTCATGGCCCCGACCATCTCCTCACGCACGGCGGCCGCGAGTTTGGTCACATCGGCGGGGGCAACCTCGAAGACGAGTTCGTCGTGGACACTTAACAGCATGTTCGCCCGCAACTTCTCTTTCTTGACGCGCCGGTAGACGGCCAGCATCGCCAGCTTCATCATGTCGGCCGCGGAGCCTTGGATCTCCATGTTGATGGCCTCGCGCTCGGCTTGGCTGCGGTTCTGGTAGCTCGAGTTGGGCCGAATCCCCGACGGGTCGAAATGCCGGCGGCGGCCCAGCAGCGTGCCGACGTACTCGTTGGCGCGGGCGTCGCGCAGCAAGTTGTCCTGGTAGTGCATGACCGTCGGGTAGCGCTCGAAGAAGCCGTCGATGAACGCCTCGGCCTCCTTGCGCGGCACACTGAGCCGGGTGGCGAGGCCCGACGGACTCATGCCGTATAGCACGCCGAAGTTCACCGTCTTGGCGATGCGGCGTTGCAACGTGCTCACGTCGGCCTCGGGCACCTTGAAGATCTCTGCGGCGACGCTGGTGTGCACGTCGCGGTTGGCCGCGAAGGCCGCCCGCAAGTTGTCGTCGCCGCAGAAGTGCGCGAGCAGCCGCAACTCGACCTGCGAGTAGTCGGCGGTGAGCAACCGCATCCCGTCGGCCGGGATGAACGCCCGGCGGATCTGCTGGCCCAGGTCGGTGCGCGACGGGATGTTCTGCAAGTTCGGGTCGCTCGAACTCAGCCGGCCGGTCGCGGCGACGGTCTGGTTGAACGACGTGTGGACGCGGCCGGTGCGCGGGTTCACCAGCGCCGGCAGGGCGTCCACGTAGGTGCCCTTGAGCTTGGCGATTTGCCGGTGGCCGATGATGCGTCGCGGCAACTCGTGGCCCAACGCGGCGAGCTTTTCGAGGCTCTCCTGGTCGGTACTCGGCTCGCCGGTCGTGTCGGTTTTCTTCTGCACCGGCAGCTTCATCTCGTCGAAGAGGATTTCACGCAGCTGCTTCGGCGAGCCGATGTTGAACGGCCGGCCGGCGAGGGCGTGGATGTCGGCCTCCATCGTCACGAGGTCGGCCTCCATCTGCACGCTCAGCGCGGCGAGGACCGGCAGATTCAGGCGCACGCCGTGGAACTCCATCTCGGCGAGGACTTCGATCAGCGGGATTTCGAGCGTGTTGTACAGCGACACCATCCCCGTCGTGACCAACTCCGGTTCGAGCAAGGCCGTCAGCCGGCAGGCGACATCCGCGTCTTCGCAGGCGTAGGTCGAGACTTGCGCGACCGGCACCTGGTCCATCGTGACCTGGTTCTTGCCCTTGCCGATCAACTCCTTGATCGAGATGTTCTCGTGCTGCAAGTAGCGGCGGGCGAGTTCGTCGAGGCCGTGCGACCGCTCGCCGGCGTGCAGCAGGTAGTCGGCGATCATCGAGTCACCCGAGACGCCGCGGAGGTTGACGCCCTGACACCGCAACACGAGTTGGTCGTACTTGATGTTCTGGTTGACCTTCGAGATCGCCGGGTCCTCGAAGACGTACTTCAGCGCCGCGAGGGTGCTGAGGCCGTCGAGGATCGTGCTGCCGTGCGGCCCCACCACCGGCAGGTAGAATGCCTCCGCCTCCTTCCACGCGAAGGCGTAGCCGACGATGTCGGCGCGCATCGGATCGACGCTCGTTGTCTCCAGGTCGAACGTGACGCGGGCTTGCTGGTGGAGCTGCCGCAGGAAGTCGTCGAACTTCTCCGGCGTGTCAACAGTGGAGTACGTCACGTCCCAGGCGGCGGCCGGGGCGTTGGCCCCGAATGCGAAGTCGAGGTCGCCGTTGGCCGTGTCGCCGATCGCGTCGAAGAGCGACGGCTTGCCGGGCCTCGGCAGCTTCGGCGTCTTGCCGCGCGGGGCCGGCCGGTCCGCGGCGACGGCCGTCGTGGGGGCCTCGCCGATGCTCGACAGCATCGCGCCGTTCTTGCTGCTGCCACTCTTCGTCAAGGTCGCGCGGACCTTGTTGGCGAAGCCGCGGAAGCCGAACTCGGTGAAGAGTTCGAGCAGCCGCTGGCCGTCCCAGTCGCGCCGCTTCCAGTCGTCCCAGGTCAGCGGCATCGGCACGCGGTCGTCGAGCCGCACGAGCCGCCGGCTCAGCATCAGCGAGCCGTCGGCGACACTCTTCTTGAGGGCGTCGCGCAACTTCGGCCCGCCCACGTCGTCGGCGTGGGCGATCAGGTTCTCGAGCGTGCCGTAGAGTTGCAGCCACTTCGCGGCGGTCTTCGGCCCGCAGCCGGGGACGCCGGGGACGTTATCGACCGAGTCGCCGACGAGCGCCTGGAAATCGACGACCTGCCCCGGCTCGACGCCCCAGTCGAGCTTCAGCCCGGCCGCGTCGAGGGTCTCGCCCTTGCGCAGGTTCATGATCTTGACGCGGTCGTTGAGCAGTTGCCGGCAGTCCTTGTCGCTGGTGCAGAGGTGGACCATCAGCCCGCGCGCGGCCCCCTCGCTGGCGAGTGTGGCCATCAGGTCGTCGGCCTCGAAGCCCGCGACGCTCAACACCGGGATGTGCATCGCGTCGAGCACTTGCGCGATCATCGGCTCCTGGACGATGAGGTCGCTCGGGGCCGGCGGGCGGTGGGCCTTGTACTCGACGTACAGCTCCTCGCGGAAGGTCGGCTCCTTGCGGTCGAAGGCCGCGACGAGGTAGTCGGCCCCGTGGTCGTAGAGATTCATGATCGCGCGCGTGACGCCGAACACGGCATTCGTCGGCCGGCCGTCGGGCGCGGACATCGGGCCGATGCCGTGGAACATCTGGAAGATCATGCCGTGGGAGTCGAGGACGTACAGCGCGTCGGCCCCCGCGGACGTGGGCAACGCCGTCGAGTTCCTGGCGGGCAGGGCGGTACTGGCAACAGGGTCCACGTTGGCGTCCGTAGCGGGGGCGGTGGAGGGGCACCGGGGCGGGGGCGGGCGTCGGCGGTTGGTGGAGTTCACGCCGGGGGGTGGGGAGGGCAACCCGGCGTCCGCGAGATAATGATGAAGTTAATGTACAGGCGAGACGGGCCGCAAGTCAAGCCTGCGGGCGTGAGGTTTTGAAGTGCAAATCGCGAGCCGAGCCGACCTCAGCGAGGTGACGGCCCCCTCAACGGGGCCGCGCCGGCGGGGTTCGTATAATGCCCGACTCCACGCAGCGTGTCCCCCGGAGGTTGCCCGTGCCCGACCGCATCGCCTATCAAGGGATCACCTTCGACGACGTGCTCCTCGAACCCGGCTACAGCGAGGTCGTGCCGCGCGACGTGGACGTGCGCAGCTGGCTCACCCGCAACGTCCGGCTCAACATCCCGATCGTGTCGTCGCCGATGGACACCGTCACCGAGCACGAGTTGGCCATCGCGCTGGCCTCCGAGGGCGGCATCGGCGTCATCCACAAGAACATGAACGTCGTCGCGCAGACCCGCGAGGTCGATAAGGTCAAGCGGTCCGAGAACGGCGTGATCACCGACCCGATCACGCTGCCGCCCGACGCGACCGTCGGCACCGCCCGGCAGATCATGCAGACGCACCACATCTCCGGCGTGCCGATCACCGTCGGCGACGAGAAGTTCCTCCGCGGCATCCTCACGCGGCGCGACCTAAAGTTCCTCACCGACAACGACCAGAAGCTTGAAGAGGTGATGACGAAGCACAACCTCGTCACGGCCCCCGAGACGACGACGCTCCAGGAGGCGGAATCAATCCTTCTGAAAAATAAGGTGGAGAAACTGCTCCTGACGGACGATCTATTCCGACTGAAGGGGTTGATCACGATCAAGGACATCGAGAAGACGGAGAACTTCCCGATCGCGTGCAAGGACGGCCGCGGGCGGCTGCGGGTCGGGGCGGCGATCGGGGTCCACGACTACGAGCGGGCGGCGTCGCTGATCCGCGCCGGCGTGGACGTGTTGGTGGTCGATTCGGCGCACGGGCACAGCAAGAACGTGATCGAGACGGTCCGCGAGATCAAGCGCCGCCACGCGATCGAGGTCATCGCCGGGAACGTCGCCACGGCCGAGGGGGCGAAGGCCCTCGCCGACGCCGGGGCCGACGCGGTGAAGGTCGGCATCGGGCCGGGGTCGATCTGCACGACGCGGGTCGTCTCCGGCGTGGGGGTGCCGCAGATCTCGGCCATCCTGAACGTCGCGAAGGCGCTCAAGGGGTCGGGGGTGCCGCTGATCGCCGACGGGGGGATTCGCTACTCGGGCGACATCTCGAAGGCGATGGCCGCGGGGGCGAGCGCGGTGATGATCGGCGGGCTGTTCGCGGGGCTGGCGGAAAGCCCCGGCGACTTGATCCTGTACCGCGGCCGGAGCTTCAAGAGCTACCGCGGCATGGGGAGTTTGGGGGCGATGGCCGCGGGCAGCGCGGACCGCTACCAGCAGGGCGAGAAACTCGCCCCCGGCTCCAACGGCAAGTTGGTGCCCGAGGGCGTCGAAGGGCGGGTGCCGTTCAAAGGCCCGCTCGCCCCGTACGTGTTCCAACTCGTGGGCGGCCTCCGCGCCGGGATGGGCTACGTCGGGTCACGGACCCTGGAGGAGCTGCGCGCCGGTGCGCGGTTCATCCAGATCAGTGGGGCATCGGTGCAGGAGAGCCACCCGCATGACATCGCTATTACGCAGGAAGCCCCCAACTACACCGGCACGGCGTACTCGTCGGCCGACGGGGATTAGACTCGCCGTGGCCGTGGCTGTGGCGCTCGCCGCCGGCCGGGCGGCCCCCGCGCAGCTGCCGGGGGGCACGCTGCCGCCGCCGCCGCAGGCCGCGACGCAACTGCCGCCGCCGGCCGGGTTGCCGGTGCCGTCGCCGCGGCCGCAACTCGTCCCCGCGGACGCGACGCCGGTGCCGGGCACGATGCCGTTCCTGGCCAACCCGACGCCGCCGGCCGCGCTGCCGATCCTGGCCCCCACGCCGACGATGACGCTCTCGAAGCCGGCCGGGGCCGAGACGACGCGGCCCGCGGTCGCGCTACCGGTCTCGCGCTCGGCGGGCGGCACGGTCGCGGTGCCTGTGTACCAGTTGCGGCCGCAACTCGTGCCGGCAACGACGCCGGTCGCGGCCCAGGCCCCGCCCGCCGCGGCCCCCGGTAAGCTGCCCGACGTCAAGCCGTCCCCGGAGCCGTCGCCCGAGGACAAGGCCGCCGCGCCGAAGCCCGAGTCGAAGGACGCGCCCCCGCCGATCGCGGTCCTGGACCCCAGGGTCGCGCCGATCGACCGCGGCCGCGCCTTCCGCCTCGACGACGACGCCGAGTTGAACAAGCGGATCCTCGACGAACTCGTCGAGTTCGACCGCAAGAAGTTCGAGACGGACAAGCCCGGCCAGAAGTTCGTGTTCGAGGCCGAGAAGTACGCCTTGCCGCCGCCGGCCAAGGTCGGGGCGACCGGCGTCGCCTACGTGCCCAAGACGGCCGGCTACAGCCCCACGGCGGCCCTCATCGAGCCGGGCTACGTCGTCCACCGCCGGCTGCTCTTCGAGGAGAAGAACTCCGAGCGTCACGGCTGGGACCTCGGCTTCATCCAGCCGCTCGTCTCGACCGCGGCCTTCTACAAGGACACGCTGCTGTACCCCGCCCACGTCGCCTCGAACCTCTACGAGCGCTACGACACGAGCGCGGGCAAGTGCCTGCCCGGCAGCCCGGTGCCGTACTACCTGTACCCCGAAGAAATCACGCTGTTCGGCGCGACCGTCGGGGCGCTCGCCATCCTCGGCACGGCTTACGTCGCGCCATAGCCGGGAATCGGGCGGGCCGAGCGCGGGGTCGGCGACGCGGGGCGTAAACTGTCCCGTGCCGCCGACCCCGACCTTTTGGTGCCCCGCATGTTCACCGCGCCGAGCTGGCTGGAGCCGCGCACCGCCTACGTCCACGTCCCGTTCTGCGGCCACCACTGCGGCTACTGCGACTTCGCGGTGACCGCCGGCCAAGACCACCTCGTCGAACTCTACCTCGACGCGCTCGAACTCGAACTGCGGACCCTCGGCACGCCGCGGCCCGTCGAGAGCCTCTTCGTCGGCGGCGGCACCCCGACCTACCTGAGTGCCGCGCAACTCGACCGGCTGTTCACCGCGATCGACGCCTGGCTGCCGCGCGTCGGCGAGTCGCCCGAGGTCAGCGTCGAATCGACGCCCGAGAGCTGGACGGCTGACAAGGCGGACGTGCTGGCGGCCCACGGCGTCAATCGCGCGAGCATCGGCGTGCAATCCTTCGACCCGCGCCTCCTCGCCGCGCTCGATCGCCGGCACGGCGTCGAGCAGATCCCGCGCGCCGTCGAGATCGTCCGGCGGGTCATCCCGAACCTGTCGCTCGACCTGATCTTCGCGTCGCCGGGGCAAACCCTCGCCGACTGGCACGCCGACCTGGCAACCGCGTTGAGTTACGCCCCCGGCCACCTCTCGACTTACGGCCTGACCTACGAGACCGGCACGCCGCTCTGGAAGGCCCGCCGCAAGAAGACACTCACGCCGGTCACCGAAGACGACGAGGCGGCGATGTACGCGGCTGCCATTGACACGCTGACGGGCCACGGCTTCGAGCACTACGAAGTCTCGAACTTCGCGCGGCCGGGGGCGCGGTCGCGGCACAACCAGCGCTACTGGGCCAACGACGCCTACCACGGCTTCGGCACCGGGGCGGCGCGCTACGTCAACGGCTCCCGCGAGTTGAACG
>JAYTUC010000186.1:0-1516 GCA_043744775.1 Fimbriiglobus sp.
CCCCGTCGTCGAACTTGTTCAGGTCGCCGACGTTGACGATCGCGAAGTCCTTGGCGAAGGTCGCGTTCGAGAAGCCGCGCTTGGGGAAGCGGCGGTGGAGCGGCGTCTGGCCGCCGGCGAACAAGACACCGGCCATCTCGGCACCGGCGCTGGCGTACTGGCCCTTGTGGCCGCGCGTGCCGGTCTTGCCGTGCCCCGAGCCGATGCCGCGGCCGACGCGCTTCTTGAGGATGCGCTTCGAGACGCCAGTCGAAACAGTGGTCAGGTCCATTAGATCGCTACCCCCCGCAGACGGGCGACTTCTTCACGGGTCCGCAGCTTCTGCAGGCCGTCAATGGTCGCCTTGACCAAGTTAATCGGGTTCGTGGACCCGTGCGTTTTCGACAGGATGTTCTGGATGCCGACGGCCTGCAAGACTTCGCGCACGCCCGGCCCGGCCTTGACCCCGGTGCCCGGCCCCGCCGGCACCAGGATCACCCGGCTCGCGCCGAACTTGCCGATGACGCGGTGCGGGATCGTGTTGCCGCGCAGTTGCAACTTCTTGGAGCGCTGGGCCTGGGCCACGCCCTCCTTGATCGCCTTCTCGACGGCCGGCGGCACCTCGTTGGCCTTGCCGTAGCCGAAGTTGACCCGGCCGTTCTTGTCGCCGACGACGACGAGCGCGTTGAAGCTGAAGCGGCGACCGCCCTTAACCACGCAGGCGCTGCGGCTGATGCGGACGACGTAGTCGGTCATCCCCGAGTCGCGCGAGTCGCTGTCCCGGCGGTCCGATCGTTCTCTTGCCATGTTCGGGTGACCTATCTTCGGGCCGGACTTCTCGCCACGGCTCGCGGTTGGGGTGGTGCAATTCACGGGACACCGGCCGGGCGAAACCTCGCCCCAGCCGCAGACGCAAGTCAGTCGGGGTTACGTCCGGGCCTTCTGAACCGGGCCGCTCGCGCCGCCCTTGGCCGCCTTGACCTTCTTGGGCACCGGCGCGACGGCCGGGTCCTTCTTGACCTTCACGACATCTTCCTTGCCCGTGCAGATCAGCCCGCCCTCGGTCGCCGCGCGGGCCAACGCCTTAACGCGGCCGTGGAAGCGGTAGTGGCCGCGGTCGTAGGCCGCCTGCGTGATGCCCTTCGCCGTCGCCTTGGCCGCGAGCGCCGCCCCGACGACCGTGGCCGCCTTGACGTTCGAGCCGTGCTCGACCGTGGCGTCCTTGTCGTTGCTCGACGCGGCCACGAGCGTGACCTGGGCGTCGTCGTCGATGAGCTGCGCGTAGATGTGCAGGTTGCTGCGGTACACCGACAGCCGCGGCATCGTCGCGGTGCCCTTGATCGAGCGCCGCACGCGGTGCCGGCGGCGCTCGTTGCGCTTCGCCTTGAGTTTCTGAATGTCCATGAATTACTCGGTTCGTGTTCGGGGTGTGGGGGGGTCGCCGCGTTACTTGGTGAAGGTCTTGCCTTCCTTGCGGCGAACCACTTCGCCCTCGTACGACACGCCCTTGCCCTTGTACGGCTCCGGCTTCTTGCTC
>JAYTUC010000187.1:0-22319 GCA_043744775.1 Fimbriiglobus sp.
GTGCGCACGTTCACGATTCGATCCTCCCTGACTCGGTCCGTGTTAGCCGCGAGGCGTCGCCCCCAGCGGTACACGCCACTTATCGCCCGTTCGGCCCGCAGGCACGAACGGAACAACCGCCAAATGCGGCACGGCGGGCCGGCGGGCGCTGGCGCAACCGCGACAGCCTGTGGGACCGTCATAGATGGGCAGAGTTCGGGGAGATTGGCAAAGAAAATGGGCAGTTGGGATCAAGCCTCGCTTCGGCACAACTTGCCCGCCAAGCTCTCGACGACTAGCACGAGTTGCACCTTGCGCTCGATCAGGTAGTCCGCGTGATTGCAGTCGTCGAGCGACGCAAGCACGGCGTCCGCCCCGACGCGCGCCGCCAACTGCGTCGCCCGCGGGTCGTTGACGGCCGTGCCGAGCGACGACCGCAGAGTCGCTTGCAGGAAGTCCATCAGCAGGCGAATCACTAGCGACGCCCGCGCCCGCTGCGCCGCCGACTCCTTGCCGGCGGCGTCGATGAACTCCATCCACTTCGCCGCGAAATCGACGGGGTCGGGCTTCGCCGTGGAGAGTAGCTTCACCGCGACTTCGCGGAACTGCCAGAGGCCGTCGTCGTTCAACGCGAGCGCCTGGCCAGGGCAGCCGTTGCCCAGCCGCACGAGGCGTTCGAGCGTCGCCGGGTCGCTGACGCCGTGCCCGGCCAGCACGTCGCGCAAGTCGTCGGGCGGCAGCGGGTGGAAGCGCAGCACCTGGCAGCGCGACAGGATCGTCGGCAGTTGGCGTTCTGTGCCAGTGGTCAGCAGTAGCAACACGGAGCCGGGGGCCGGCTCTTCGAGCGTCTTGAGGAAGCAGTTGGCCGACTCCTCGTTGAAGTCGTCGGCGTCCTCGACGATCCCCACCGACCGCCGGCCGCGTGACGGCTTCAGCCCCAGTTTGCGGCAGAACTGGCGGACGACCTCGACCGGCAGTTCGTGCTTGTCCTCGGGCGTCCGGGCGATGGTGAAGTCGGGGTGCGTGTTCGCCGCGACCTGCTGGCACGCCGGGCATACGCCGCAGGCACTCAGCGCGGCCGGCGGGTTCTCGCACAGCAGGGCCTTGGCGAACTCCGTGGCGAACAGCGTCTTGCCGACCCCCGACGGCCCGGCGAGCAGGAAGGCGTGCCCGAGCCGGCCGCGGGCGTTGGCGGCGTCGAGTTGCCGGTACACGTTTTCGTGGCCGCGAATGCTCTCCCAAGACATGAAGCTAACCCCCGAGCCGAGTCGCCGGCCAGCCGAACGCACGCAACGTGTCACCCACGATTGACCGCGCAACGCCGGCAACGGCGTCCGGGTCGGGCGTGGCGTCGATCACGCGAATGGCCGTGGGGTTCGACGCCGCCTCGGCAAGGAAGCCGGCGCGGACGGCGGCGTGGTACTCGACGCCGCGGGCCTCGATGCGGTCGGCCTTACCTCCGCGCCGGTCGCGGGCCAGTTCGAGCGGCAAGTCGAACACGAGTGACAGGTCAGGCACGACGCCGGCCGTGGCGAAGTGGCCGACGGACCACAACGCCGACGGGTCGAGGCCGCCGGCGTGGCCCTGGTAGACGACGTTCGCGAGCAAGTAGCGGTCCGAGACGACGACCTCGCCGCGGGCCAGCGCCGGCCGGACGACGCGCTCGACCAACTCGGCCCGGCTCGCCATGAACAGTAGGGCTTCGGCCCGCGTGCCCATCGCGATCGTGCGGCCGAACAGCAGCAGTTCGCGGAGCTTGACTCCCAACTCCGTGCCGCCGGGGTCAATCGCTTCGGTCGTCGGAATCCCCGCGGCCCGTAGGCCCTCGACGAGCCGGCGGAACTGCGTCGATTTGCCGCTGCCGTCGAGGCCGTCGAGCGACAGGAACAGGCTCCGGGGCATCGCGTCAGCCCCCCGGTGCGGCGTCGCTCAGGACGCCCTCGGCCGTCGGCACCATGTCGCCGGCGTGGTAGCTCGACCGCACGAACGGCCCCGCCGTCACCTGGCGGAAGCCCATCAGCCGGGCGCGGGCGGCGATGTCGTCGAACTCCTCCGGCGGCAGGAACCGCGCGACCGGGATGTGCTTCAGCGTCGGCGCGAGGTACTGCCCGAGCGTCAACACGTCGCACTGAATCGTGCGCAAGTCGGCCAGCACGTCGAAGAGTTCGCCGACCGTCTCGCCGATGCCGAGCATCAGCCCGGCCTTCGTGACCAGCTTCGGCGAGCGCTGTTTGACGCGCTCCAGCAGGTCGAGGCTGCGGCGGTAGTCGGCGCGGCCGCGGACCTTGCGGTACAGCCGCGGCACCGTTTCGAGGTTGTGATTGAAGACTTCCGGGGCTGCGTCAGTCACGGCGTCGATGGCCGCGAGGTTGCCGCCGAAGTCGGGCGTCAGCACTTCGACCGCCGCGCCGGTCAACTCACGCACCGCGTGGATGCACTGCACGAAGTGGTCCGCACCCCCGTCGGGCAGGTCGTCGCGGGTGACCGACGTGATGACGACGTGCCGCAACCCCAGCCGACGGGCCGCCTCGGCAACCCGCGCCGGCTCGTCGAGTTCGAGCGACTCCGGCGTCCCCTTAGGCACGCTACAGAAGCCGCACGGCCGCGTGCAGAGGTTGCCCATGATCATGAACGTGGCCGCGCGGCGCGACCAACACTCGGGGCGGTTGGGGCACTTCGCGCTTTCGCAGACCGTCACGAGTTTCAGGTCGTCGATGAGCGTCTGCGTGAAGAAGTTGGCGTTTCCGGCCGGCAGGGTGCGCTTGAGCCACGGCGGCAGGCGGCGCGGCACGTCGGCGGGCGGCGGGGCTTCGGCGAGCAGGGTCAGGGGCGAGCGCATTCAGTTCTCCGGGGCGGCGACCGTCCTATCTTATCCCCCACGCCGCCGCGCCGACACTCGGGTTTCCAGCCACGGCCCGCCGCACGCCCACGGGAGTTCCACTTGCAACGGTCGCCGCGTTACCTGCCCGAGTTCCTGGCCGTCGCCGTGACGCTGCTCAACGCCGTGAAGCCGGCCGTCGTGGACGACACGGCGTACCTCCTCTTCGCCCGGCACCTCGCCGCGGACCCGCTGCACCCTTACGCCTTCGAGCTGTTCTGGAACAACGCCCCGCAGCCGGCGATGGAGATTCTGCTGCCGCCGGTCGTGCCGCTGTGGCTCGCCGCGGGGATCGCGCTCTTCGGCGAGAATCTCGTCGCGCTCAAGCTGTGGCTGCTGCCGTTCCTGTGGCTGTTCACCCGCGCGGTCTGGTCGCTGCTGGGCGAATTCGCCCCGAGTGAGCGGGTGCGGGGGACGGTGCTCTTCGCGTTCTCGCCGGCGATCCTGCCGCTGGTCAGCGTGATGATCGACATCCCCGCCGTCGCCTGCGGCCTCGCCGCGACGGCCTGCCTGGTCCACGCGCGCGTCACCGGGCGCTGGGGTTGGCTCGTCGCGGCCGCCGCACTCGGGGCGGCCGCGGCCCACGCGAAGTACACGATGATCGTGCTACCGGCGGTCTGGGGCTGGTACGGCCTGACGCACCGCTACGCCGCCCGGTCGCTGGCCGTCGCCGCGGGGGCGGTGGCCCTCTTCGCGGCGTGGGAACTGTTCGTCGCGCGGCAGTGCGGCGAGAGCCACTTCCTGTACCACGTCTCACGGCAGCGACCGGGGGCGGGCGAGGGCGTAGGCGGCCTCGCGGCGAAGTTGTACTACTACGTCGGGGTCAAGGGCGCGCTCGTGGTGCCGCTCGTGACCTGCCTGGGCGGGCTGGCGGCCGGCTGGGGACTCTACGCCGGCCCAGCCGTCGGCTTCCCCCGTCGATTCGTCGATGCCGTCGCGCTACTCGGTGCCGCCGGCCTCCTGGGGGTTCTGCTGCTGCCCGCGAGGTCGCAAATCCTGTTGCGAAGCGGCGGCGAGCCGACGCTGATCCTCCCGGCCGTCGTCTTCGTCGGCCTCGGCGGGGCGACGCTCGTCACCGTGGGCCTCGCCGCGGCGAAGCTCTTGAGGCGGCGTGGCCCGGCGGCGTGGTTCCTGGTCGGCTGGCTCGTGATCGAAGTGGCCGGCTACTTCGTGCTGACGCCCTTCCCCGCCGCGCGCCGGGTCGTGATGCCGGCCGTCGCGCTCGGGTTCGTCGCCTGCGCCTGGGTCGGCCGCGTGGCGCTGCTCGACCTCAAGGCGAAGCCGACCCGGTCGGCACTCGCCTTCAGCCTGGCGGTGGGCGTCGGCCTGTTCGCCCTCGACACCTGGGACGCGCGGGTCGAGCGCGACGCCGCCGAGGCGGCCGTCGAGTCGATCCGGCCGACGCCGGGCAAGCTCTGGACGCAGGGCCACTGGGGCTGGCAGTACGCGATGGACCGCGCCGGGGCGAAGCTCGTCACGCCGGGGGTGTCGCAGTTGCGCCGCGGCGACTGGCTCATCCTGCCGGGCCTGCCGGACGACGACGGCTTCAACCGACCGTACCACGGCGAGGCCCTGTTCACACTCGACCCCGCGCGAACCGTCGCGATCCCGGCGCGGGACCGCGTCTGGGACGACCGACTCTCGGGGACGACGGTCCCGGCCCTGTACAGCGGCCGCTACCCGTTCGTCGGGCGCGACGGGCCGCGACTGGTAGTCAAGATTTATCGCGTCACGGCCGACTGGGTGCCGCAACCGCCCGCGCCCGTAACCCCATCGCGTTAGCGGCGGTAGGCGCGGAAGATCATCACGCCGCTGGCGAGGCGGTGCGACCAAACCTCTTCGCCCGCGGGGGTGACTTCGACGACACGGTTGCTGCCGTCGGCGTTGCCGTTGCCGTCCACGATGAGGGTGTTGCCGTTGGGCAAGCGTTGCACGCTGCGGGCGTTCACGATAGGGTGCGACCAGACCACTTTGTTCTCCTTGATGTCGTACTCGACGACCTTTTGCTGCTCCGAGATCAGCACGCGGTCCTCGCCGGAGTTCGCCATGTGCGACTGGTAGGGCGGCGGGCCGACCTTGACCTTGCGGTCGGGGATCTCCTTGCCCGCCTTGTCGAGGAAGATCAGGTGGTCCGGGCCGGTCTGGAGCTGCACGGCCGTCTCCCCGTTCGGCAGTCGGACCGCGGCGGTGATGTCGTGGGTCAACGAGCGGTCGAACACGACCGCCTGGTCGGGCTTGTCGCGCTTCATCTCCAACACGGCGTTGCGGCAGACGACGAACAGGTCGCCGCCCGGCAGGACTTGCAGTTGGTGGGGCGGGCCGCTGACGCGCCGCGCGGCGTTGCCGGCGGTGGCCTTCTGGGAAAGCACCCGGCCGGCCGTGTCGCGCACCGAGACGCTGTTGATGTTGTTCTCGGCGACCGCGACGGTACCGTCGGCGAGAACTTGGGCGTCGTGGGGGCTGGACAGGTTGGTGATGCGCCACCGCTCCTTCATGTCCGGGCCGAGTTCGGCGACGTAGCCGCTGCCGTTGCGCTGGTCCATGACGACGAGCAGCGTCTTGCCCTGGACGCGCGGGGTGTAAGCGAGCTTGTCGAGGTCAATCGACGGCAACGCCTTGGCCCACCACGCCTGCCACGCCGCTTGCGCCTTGACGACTGCCGGCTTGGTCGCGCCGAAGGCGAGCTTAGGGGCGTCGGCCCCGGCCAGCACGAGGAGCAAGTCTTCCGCCTGCCACAGCCGGCCGCGGGGCAGCTCGGGGAGCATCGCCAGGATCGCGCCGACGGCGTCCTTGTCGCGCGCCGTCACCGCCAGGGCCAGCGTCATGACGAACTTGGCGTCCGGGTCGGCCTCGACGCGGGCCGCCTCGACGACCTTCGGGTAGGCGTCCGGGACGCGCACCCGCGACTTCGCGTCGCCGCCCTCGATCAGCGCCGTCGCGGCGAAGACGCGCTTCTGCGGCGAGCGGTCCTTCAAACTCTCGACCAGGAAGGGGTCGGCCTTGCCGCCGGCGGACGCCACCGCGACGAGGGTGCGCTGGATCTCCTCGGCCGTCGATTGGTCGTCGGCCTGCGGCAGGAAGCCGAGCAGCACTCGCGCGGTCCGCGGGTGCGGCACCTTGGCGAGTGCCCGCACCGCGGCGACCGCGATGCCGGCGTGGGGCACCTTTTCGAGGCGCTTCAAGACTTCGCCGGCGCGGTAGGCCAGCTCGAAGTTCGCGGCGTTGACGTTGGTCGGGTCGATGAGCGTCGCCTTCCGCAGCGGCCCGACGGCGGCGGGGCCGTACTTCTCGGCGTCGTCCATCGCCTTGAGCCGCTCGCCGAACGACTCGGCCCCGAGCCGCTCGATGACGGCCTGGATGGCGTTCGCATCGACCTCGCTCAGCGTGCGACGCTCGAAGTAGGCCAGCAGCCCGTCGGCGTCGGCCGGCGCGATCTTGGCCGCCGCGAGCGCCGCCTTGTCGGCCTTGGCCGCTTCGAAAAGCGCGGTCGCTTCGGTGTTGGGCGCGAGGGCCGGTGCCCTCCTCAGCGGGAGCGGTTGCGCGAGGGACGGTGGCGCGGACGCGAGCAGGGCAGCCGCCAGGCAAAGCCAACGAAGCATGGTCGGACCCCAAGGGCTAACGCACGACAACACCCCGTCATCGTACCGGCCCGCGGCGCAGTCGGTAAAGCACGAAGTCGCCGACGGCGTACTCGGTGTCGAAATTCGCCGACGCCGCGGGCCGCCCGGCGGCCGCCACGACGTGCGTAATCCCCTCGGCCACCGCCGCCGCGAAAGTGCCGTCGGCGTCCCAGTCCCGTGACTCGGCGGCGGCCCGGCTCCAGCGTAGCCGGCGGTCCCACTCCAGGACCTCAACGCCCCGGTACGGGATCGCCTTGAAATCGACGTAGACCGCCGCGCGGGTGACGAGGCGAAAGCGTTGGAAGTCGGCCGGGATGACGCGGCCGTCGAGCCTCGGCGCGGCGGCCGGCTTGAAGTCGCTCGACAGCGACCCGGTCCAGCGCGCCGGCGGCTTTGGCACCTCGACCGGCAGCAAGTACACGGCGCCGGGCCGCTTGTGCGTCCGCACGTAGTCGAGCAACCCCGCCTCGTTCGGCCGCGTCGCGTAGCCCTGTCGCGTCAGCATCAACGCCGCCCCAGACGCCGAACACGCGACGATGACAACAACGCTCATGGAGACCGTGGCGCGGCGGTCGAGCAGCCGGCCAGCCAGCGTCACGAGCCGCGTGAGGATGACCGCCGTCGCCAGGGGGATCAGGACGACCGACGAGCGCCAGGGGAACAGCAGCCCCATCGCGTCTTCGCCCGTGACCAGTTGCGCGGCGGTGATCGTCACCGAGCCGAGGGTCAGCGTCTGCAAGATGGTGAGCAACCGCGTGCCCCGCGTCATTGCGATGCCGACCAGGATGGCGACGAGTTGCAGCGCCGTCACGGCGTCGAACCAGACGGTCGGGAGGGCGTGGTGCGGGATGCGGACGCGGGCCAAGATCAGGTGGGCGTCGTGGGCGACCTTCGGAGTCGAGCGGAAGTTCGCGACGACGTAATCGACCGTCGGCCACACCAGCCCAGCGAACAACGCCCCGCACGCCAACGCCCGTCCGGTCCGCCCTTCTCGCGACAGTTTCAGCAGCACGCCGAGGACGATCAACCCCGCCGACAGTGCGTAGGTCGGGTGCAGGGTCACCGCGACGGCCGCACACGCCACGGCGACAAGGGGCCGGCCTCGCAAGAACTGGTGCAGGGCGACGACCAAGAACACGCCGAAGGCCGAAGGCTGGAAGACGGGGCCGAGGACGTATTGCGCCGCGAGCCAGCCCTGCGCGTAGCACGGGTAATCCCAGCCGAAGACTGCGAACGACGCCCACCGCACCACCGCCGCGTGCATCAGAAACAAGAGCGCGGCGACGAGCCAGCGGGTGCGTGGCGTCAGGCGGTCGCCGGCGACACGCGTAGCAATCCCGAGCAGGCTGACGAAGTAGACGCCTTGCAGCAGGGCGTAATAGAAGGGGAACAGCCCCTCGCCGAGGTGCCGGGCGGTGAGGGTCACGAGGGCGTCGAAGACGGGCGTCGGGCTGAGCGTGTTCGCCAGCCAGTCGTCGCCGAGGTTGCCGTCGCCGACTGCGGCCAGGCCGTGCAGCAGGTACTGGTTCTGGTTCGAGTAGTACGGCGGGGCTTGCGTGGTGCTGAGCGCGAAGAGCGCCGTCCAGGCCAGGAATGCCCCGAAGTGCGTGGCGAGGCGGCAGGCGCGGCTGGGTGGGGTGGCGTCCGTCATCCGCCGCGGACCTTGCGGACCAGCGCCGCGTTGACCGGGTCGGGCAGGAACTTGCCGAGGTCGCCGCCGAACTTGGCGATCTGCCGCAGCAGCGAGCTGCTGACGTGCGAGAACTCCTCGTTCGCCATCAAAAAGACCGTCTCGATGCCGGGGTCGAGGTGCAGGTTCATCAGCGACATCGTAAACTCGTACTCCATGTCCGAGAGCGTCCGCAAACCCCGCACCATGATCTGCGCGCCGCACTCGCGCACGAACCGCACGGCCAGGCCGTCGAAGGTGCGGACCTCGACGTTGGGGTAGCCGCGGGTGACCTCGCGTACCAACTCGGCGCGCTCCTCGGTGCCGAAGAGCGTCGCCTTGTCGGGGTTGACGCCGATCGCGACGATCAGCTTGTCGAAGAGCCGGCCGCACCGCGTGACCACGTCGAGGTGGCCGCGGTGGACGGGGTCGAACGTGCCGGTGTAGACGGCGACCCGCGGGTTCAACTGGTCGGTCATGCTTCGGCCCCCCGGAAACTCCCGCGCGAACTCGCTGCCTCAGCTAAGATGACCGTTGCGGGGCCGCGCGGGAAGGACGATGTCGCGGCCCGCCCGAAATTCCCGGAAGGACTGCCCGTGCTCTTCGACAACTCGCCGACGCCGCTCGACCTCAACTTCCGCGTCGCCGGCTTCCCCGTGCGCGTCACGCCGTGGTTCTGGGTGACGATGGCGTTCTTCGGCTTCCCGTACATGAGCGACCGAAACCTCGGCCCTTTGGCGTTGGTCCTCTGGGTCGCGGCCGGTTTCGTCTCGATCCTCGTGCACGAGTTGGGGCACGCCGTCTCGGCCCGGTGGTTCCGCTCCCCGTCGCTCATCGTCCTGACCGCGTTCGGCGGCTACGCCCAATTCTACGACCGCGCCCCGCCGTCCGGCTGGCGTCGCCTCGTCGTGAGCCTGATGGGGCCGGCCGCCGGCTTCCTGCTGCTCGGGCTGGTGGTGGTCAGCCAGCTCTCGGTCGATTGGATGTCGCAACACCCGGTTCTCAAGGCGTTCGGCCTCTTCGTCGGCTGGCAGTGCCTGGTCTGGGGCCTATTCAACCTCCTGCCGATCTGGCCGATGGACGGCGGGCAAGCCCTGCGTGAGGTCTTCTACATTTGCGGGCTGCGCCGGCCAGACCCGGCCACCCACGGCGTGTCGATCGTCGCCATCGGCCTGATCATCATCGTCGCCGCGATGGCCACGATCGACCCAGGGCACCCGCTCTTGCAGTGGGTGCTCTTCACCCCCGGCCCGATCATGCTGATCTGGTTTGTGCTGATCGGCGTGCAGAACTGGCAAATGTTGCAGACGTACAGCTCGCAACGCCGCTGGGGCGACGACGACGGCGAGGGCTGGCGGCGGTAACTCTGGTCGTGCCGGAGGCGTCAGCGCCCAAAGTTGACGCGACGATTCAGCGAAGTTCAGGCACACGGCTCCGGTCGCTCACGCCTCCGGCGCACGCAACTCATCCCGTCCCTCGGAGTGCGTCAATGATTTGGTTCCGTGTCGTGTTGGCAGCCGTACTCGCGGCGATGGTCGAGCGCGGTTCGGTCGCCCAACAGGTGCCGGCCCCTGCCCCACCGACGGAATTGCGCGACTACGTGGCGCGGCCGGAGCCGGCGTTCGCCTGGAAGAAGGTCGGCACCGCCGAGACGCCGCAGGGGACCGTCCAGACGCTCGAAGTCACCTCGCAGACGTGGCAGGGCATCGTCTGGACGCACGGGCTGCAAGTCGTCGTGCCCAAGGGCGTCAAGCCGCAGGCGACGATGGTGCTGTGGAACCAGGGCGGCGCGCCGTCGGCCGGCGGCGCGGTGCTGGCGCTGCAAATCGCGGAGCGCGTGCAGGCCCCCGTCGCGTTCCTCTACGGCGTGCCGAACCAGCCGCTCTTCGGCGGCAAGACGGAAGACGCGCTGATCGCCGAGACCTTCGTGAAGTACCTCGAGACCCAGGACGGCACCTGGCCGCTGCTGTTCCCGATGGTCAAGAGCGTCGTCAAGTCGATGGACGCGATCCAGGCGTTCGCCAAGGCCGAGTGGCAGTTCGACGTGACGCACTTCGTCGTCACCGGGGCGTCGAAGCGCGGCTGGACGAGCTGGCTGACCGCCGCGACCGGCGACCCGCGCGTCAAGGCCATCGCCCCGCTGGTGATCGACACCCTCGGCTTCGAGGCGCAGATGAAGAACCAGGTCGCGGCGTTCGGCAAGCCGAGTGCCATGATCGCCGACTACACCCGCGCCGGCCTGGTGCCGATCCCCGACTCCCCGGCGGCGCGGAAGCTCTGGGCGATGGTCGATCCGTGGGCCTACCGCGACCTGCTGACGCTTCCGAAGATGCTCGTCAACGGCACCAACGACCCCTACTGGCCGCTCGACGCCCTGAACAGCTACTGGGGCGACTTGCGCGGCCCGAAAGCCGTCGCCTACGTGCCCAATGCCGGCCACGACCTGCGCGAGGCCGACGCCACGGGGTCGAAGCAGCTCTTCCCGATGCGCGCCATCGACACACTCGCGGCGTTCTGCAAGGGCCAAGTGTACGGCAAGCCGCTGCCGACGATGACCTGGGAGTACACCCCGGCCGGCGACGCGCTCAAGGCCAAGCCCGACGGCCGCGTCAAGTCGGCAGGCCTCTGGACGGCGACGAGCGACAGCCGCGACTTCCGCAAGTCGCATTGGACGAAGGCCGACTCCCCGGCCAAGGCCGACGCCGACGGCAGTTACACCTTCGCCTTACCCGCGGCGTCGGAGAGGTACGCGGCGGCGTTCGCCGAGGTCGTCTTCGACTTCGAGGGCTTACCGTTCCACGACTCGACGCAGATTCGCATCCTGACCCCCAAGAAGTGACCGGATGGCCTGGGAGTTCGCGGCGGAATTGCGGCACCACGGCCCCCACGCCGGGGACCCCGCGCGCGGCCTGTCGCACGCCAGGGCCTACTGCGCGCGAGTCACGCGCACGCATTACGAGAACTTCAGCGTCGCGTCGTGCCTGTTGCCGAGGCCGCTCGTCCCGCACTTCGAGGCGGTGTACGCATACTGCCGCTGGGCCGACGACCTCGCCGACGAGACCGGCGGTGGCGTACGGGCACTCGCCCTGCTCGACTGGTGGCGCTTCGAGCTACTCGACGCCTACGGCGGCCGGCCGTGGCACCCCGTCATGGTCGCGCTGCGGGAGACGGTCACCGCCTTCGACATCCCGCCGGAGCCGCTGCTGAACCTGTTGCTCGCGTTCGCCCAGGACCAGCACGTCAAGGCCTACGACACCTTCGCTCGACTGCGCGGCTACTGCACAAACTCCGCTGACCCCGTCGGCCGGCTGGTGCTACACCTGTTCGGCTGCGCGACCCCCGAGCGCGTCAAACTCTCCGACGAAATTTGCACGGGGCTGCAACTGGCGAACTTCTGCCAGGACATAGCCCGCGACGCCGACCTCGGCCGCGTCTACCTGCCGGCTGAAGACCTCACCCGCTTCGGCGTCGATGCCGCCGACTTCGCGGCCCGCCGCGTGACGCCGGGGTTTCGCGAGTTGGTGGCGTTCGAGGCGCAGCGGGCGCGCGGCTTCTTCGACCGCGGCGCGCCGCTGCTGGCGACGCTGCCGGGGCCGGCGCGGCGCAACGTCGGCCTCTTCCTCGGCGGCGGCCGCGCGATCCTCGACGCGATCGAGCGCCAGGGCTTCGACGTGCTGACGACCCGGCCGCGCGTCACGAAGTTGACGAAGGCGAAGCTGCTGGTGCGCTCGCTGGCGGAGTCAGTGCGGGGTTGACGGCGAGCCGTCAGGCGCTTCCAACTTCGACCCGACGCCTTCGCCAACCAGTCGCCGTTGCAATTCTTCGGCCTCGCCGCGGGTCAGCGCCTCGGCCGTCGGCCACGGGTGGCCGTCGGCAATCACGCGCCAGACGCGCGGGGCGGCCTCGCGGCGCAGCAGGCGGTCGAGGTCGGCCATCGCCACGACGACGGTGAGCCGGTCGCCGGCGGCGAGGCGGTGGCCGGACGGGACGCCGTCGCACGCGAACGCCGGGCCGCCGGCGAGGCCCACGGGGGCGAAGCGGTAGTCGGTCGCCGCCACGCCGACCGGCGACTCGAAGCCGGCGGCGACGGTCAACTCGACGACGGCGTGCGGGGCGTCGCCGAGCGTGAACAGCGTCAGCACGCGGTCGCCGTACAGGGCCGCGGCGAAGGCCGGGGCGGCGAGCGCGGGGACCGCCACCGCCTGCCGGATGTCGGCGGCGTCACGCACCGCGCGGGCGAAGTCCTCGTCCGTGAGCCGCACCACGACACGCTGCCGCGGGTTCACGTCGCGCACCAGCAGCGCGATCTCGAGGTTGACGAGTTCGGCGTCGGCGCAGGCGATCACCGCCCGCGCCGCGCCGCACTTCGCCTGCCGCAGCACCGCCGGCACCGCTGCGTCGCCGACGATCACCGGCGTGCCCATGCGCCGCACCGTGGGGACGTAGGGGTTGCGGTCGTCGCTCTCGACGGCGACGACACTGTGGCCCAGCCGCGTCAGCTCCTCGACGCAGCGGAAGCCGAGGTTGCCCAGGCCGCAGACGACGACGTGCCCGCCGTCCGGGATGCGCCGCACCTCGAAGGCCCCGCCGAGTCGCAGCCGCAGGAGGTACTGCGTCACGATCGCGGTGAAGCCGGCGATGAGCGCGATGCCGGCGATCTTGAGCAAGCTCAGGAAGACCTTGGCCCACTCCGGCCGGCCGTCGCCGTGCAGGTCGGCCCCGGTGGCGATCACGCTGACGGCCTCGTAAAAGCCCTCACCCCAGGTGCTGCCAAGGGCGAAGTGGAACACGGCCGTGCTCCCCAGCAGGGTCGCGCCGACGGCCGCCAGCCCGAGTTTCACCGGCAGGTCGATCTCGGCGACGGTGCGGGCCACCGTGCGGCCCAGACGCCGCGCCCGGCCGGCCCAGCGCACCACCTCGTTGCCGTCGTCGCCCTCGCTGCCCGGCGACACGTCGGCGGTGAGGCCGCAGACGACCACGCCGTCGCCAACGGCCAGCCGCAAGTCGCCGGGGACTTCGCGCAGCCGGCGGACGGCCCCGGCCGCGTCGCGGTGGGCGAGTACAATCCAGCGGTGCTGCCGGGCCACGTCGTCGAGCGTGCGGCCGGCCAGCGCCGACCCGGCCGGCACGGGGACTTCCGCGATCAGGTGCGCGCCGCCCTCCAGCGGGAACGCCCCGAGCTGGTCGCCGGTCAACGCGGAGAGGACGAGCAGCGGCGCGGTCAACGCCGACACCGACAGCGCCGTCATGTTCTGCACGGCCGCGCCGAGGCGCGTCAGCAGGTTCTGGTTGAACATCCGCGCCACGACCCGGCACTTCGGGTTGAGGCTACGCACCAGCAGCGCCGCGGAGATGTTGACGAGGTCCTCGCTGGTGACGATCACCACGCCGCGGGCCGTGGCGACGCCGGCGCGCTCGAGGCTCTCGCGCTTGCGGCAGTCGCCTAAAACGAACTCGGCTCCGGCCGGCAGGTCGCCGGCCTTTGCGGGGACGTTGTCGAGGACGACGACCGGCACCCCGGCGACGCGCAGGAACTCGACCACCCGCCGGCCGACCTGGCCCAGCCCGCAGACGATGACCGGAGCTTCCAAGGCGAACCCCCCACCCGATGGACGCGGGACGCGGCTTCGCGGATAATGCTACGACCGCGGCGTCATGCCGGGGGATTCGCGGGGGGCCGGCGTGGATTTGGACGACACCGTTTGCCTCTGCTTCCACGTCACCCGCCGCAAGCTCGTCAGCTACGTCCGGCTGACGCAACCGCGCGTGGCCAGCCAGCTCTCCGGCTGCGGCAGCGCCGGCACCGGCTGCGGCTGGTGCATCCCGTTCCTGAAGCAGATCCACGAGCGCGGCACCGACGCGACCCCCCCGCCGACGGCCGAGGAGTACGCCGCCCTCCGCGCCGCCTACCTCCGCGGCGACGGCTCACTTCTTGGCGGGGATTAGCTCGTAGGCGACGAGCGTGTTCGCCTCGCGGTTGCCGTCGGCTTTGCCGCGGAGGTACAGCACGCCGTTGCTCAGCGCCGGCGGTGCCCAACTCGGGTAGCCGAGGCCCGGCACCTCCGACTTGCTGACCTGCTCGTACTTCGCGGGGTTGAGCTTGATCAGCCGCAACTCCCCCTGCTCGCCGAGTGAGATCAGGTGCCCATCGACTTTCAGCAGCGTGCAGCGTGTCGTCCGCTTCTCGACCCACTTGACCAAACCGGTGGCCAACTCGACGCAGCGTAACTCCGCGTCGTTAGGGTTGCGGCCGTTGCAGCCGTAGACGTAGCCGCCGTGGTGGATCGGCGTACACCAGTGCGACGACAGGGCGTGCTCGTCGCGCTCCTTGGTGGCGTCGCTCCAAACGGTGGTGACTTTGCCACCGGCGTACTTCAAGAGCGTCGAACCGTTCTCGTAGCACTCCGAAAGGAAAATTGTGTCGCCGACGACGACGGGGTTTGCGGCGTTGACGCTTTCGAGCGTCTTCGAGCGGAACTTGTGGGCGAAGAGTTCCTTGCCGGCCTTGGGGTCGAAGCCGATCAGGCCGCCGCGGGCGAAGTACAGGCCGACCGGCTGGCCGCCGAGCGTCGCGACGACGGGAGTCGAGTAGCTGGCAAGTTCGTCGGAGAGGCTCCACTTCTCGACGCCGGTGAGCTTGTCGAAAGCGACGATGGCGGTGCCGTTGCCCTTGACCGCGCGCAAGTCCGCCGGCTTCGGCCCCGCGGGGCTGCCGCCGACGGCGACGATCAGCAGGTCGCCGAAGACGACCGGGGCCGAGCCGACGCCGAAGAAGTTCTGGTGGACGTGGTACTTCTCCTTGGTGTCGAGCTTCCAGACCTCCTTGCCGGTTGCGGTCGCCACGCAGGCCAGCACGCCGTCGGCGTTGTGGACGTAGACGCGCTCGCCATCGACGACGGGGCAGGCGCGTGGGCCGGTGTCGTAGCCGTAGCTATCGACGTACTGCGTCGGCGTCATGTAGGTCCAGGCGACGGCCCCGGTGCGCGCGTCGCGGCAGGTCAGCCGGGCGTCGTCGCCGACGCGGTCGAAGTGGTAGAGTTTGCCGGCGGCGACACTCGGGGGCGCGTACCCGGAGCCGAGGGGGCAGTCCCACAGTTTCTTCAGCCCCGCCGCCGGCCACGGCGTGACGATCCCCGCTTCGGGCGACGAGCCGTCGCCGGCGGGGCCGAGGAAGCCGGGCCAGTCCGCGCCGGCGAGCGCGGCGACCGTCAGCAGCAGTGTTAGCGGGGCGAGTCGGCGCGTCACGGGGGCGTCTCGTGGGTGTCAGTACGTATCGACCCGGTCGCGGCGGTCGAGCAGCCGAACCGGGGTGAGGATTTCGCGGATGTCGAGCAGCACGCGGTACTGCGCGACCCAGGCGAACGACCACCACAAGTAGTAGGCGACCGACGCCATGATCAGCGGGATGTACACGACATCCGCCGCGAACATCAGCGCGACCGCCAAGTTGACGGCCGGCCCGAGGAGCATCAGCGCGAAGATGCGGTAGATGAAGCGCATCCCCGCGTGGGCCAGGTCCGGGTCCTTGGCCAGCGTCGCGGACTGGTTGGCCAGCAGCGCGATCACGGAGAGCTTGGCGAACTCGAAGGCCGCCGCGACTAGCAGCATGACGACCGCCGAGTAGCGGACGCTCTGCGGGTGCAGCGCGTAGTACGGCAGGTTCGACGTGACGGTCAGGTTGCAAACGCAGTTGCCGACGATGAGGCTGGCGTAGACGTAGCTGTCGCTGTGGTTGCTGTCCTGGAACATGTCGAGGCCCACACTCGGGGCGACGCAGACGAATGTCGCCAGGGCGTTGAACATCAGGTGCCCGAGGGTCAAGGCGATGCCCAGTAGCGCCGTGCCGCGGATCTCGCGGGGGCCGGCCAGGCAGAACCCCAGGCCGGCGACGGTGAACCCCCAGTGGCCGGTGAGCAGCACCCCGCCGAGGCCCGCGACGCTGACGATCGGGGTTCCGAAGAGGCCGCCGAGGGGGAAGAAGATCGCCAGGACCGAGGAGGCGACCGAGCAGAGCGCGCCGATAGCGAGCAGCAGCAGCCCCTGCCGCGCCGACTCGCACTCGTCGGAGGCGACGAAGAAGCGGGCCTCCTTCTTGCGGGCCTCCGCGTCGAGGTCGCGCAACTGCCGGCGGATGTCGCGCTCGCGCTCGTCCTCGTCGAGTTCCGCCGCCGTCAGCCCGGCGGTCGGGGCCGCGGCCGACGGCGACTCCTCGCGGACCACGCGGGCCTTGACCGGCTTGCCGCGCACCGTCGGCGGGGCGGGCGCGGCCGCCGGCTTGGCCGGGCGGCCGAACGGCAGCGGCACGGCGGCGGCGCGGGCTGGGGGCGGCGGGGCGGCCGGCTCGTCGCCGGGATCGAGTTCGAGTACCGCCTTGCAGCTCGGGCAACGCACCGTCGTCGCGCCCACGGGGAGCCGCAACAGCGCCTGGCAGTTCGGGCAGGGGACCGGCTCGCCCACGGGGAATTCTCGGGGGAAGGTGGACGCCGCCATCATAGCGTGCTCGGCGACTGCGGGCGACGCAACCCCGCCTTCGCCGGCGGCAAGCGAGCTTTCCGGGCGGTGACACGCGAAAGTTCCGGTCAAGTCAAAAAATTACGCGGCCGATCTTGCGGGCCGGCCGCGGGGAAACTAGAACAGCCACGATTCCGGTCAGCGACTGGCGTCCTGAGTGGTCTCGCGGTCGATCCCCACACCCCTAATAGGAGAGGCTATTCGATGGAAGCGATCAGCAACTTTTTGGGCAACACGTACGTCCTCGTCGGCATGGTCCTCGCCTTGCTAGCACTTGGTGGACTCATGGCTTACATGAAGATGAAGAAAGACGACGAGTGACGGCGACTTGGCCGCGCCCCTGAACGGTCGGGGGCCGGCCTAGCGTCCCCGCCCGTCGGGGCGTGGCTTGCCAGCGCTGACCTTCTCGAAGATCAGGCCGACGAACTGCTCGACGAGTTCGAGGTACTCCCCCATCGCGATGCACCGCACCTGCGCGAGCAGTTTGCGGCGACGCTCGATCAAGTCGATGACGTGTTCGACGCCGAAGCGCTCGAGAGGCCCGCCGGGGGCCTGCATTTCCAGAAGCTCGACAATCTCGTCAAGTCGAAGTTCCATCTTACGCGCGGCGTTACGCTCCAGCCAACCCTTCAACTCCGGCGACGCGACCCCCTCGGCCAACAGCCGCTGCGCCTCCTCATCGACCGGGCCTTTGCCGTGGACGCGCTGCAGCAAGCGGTCGAGGGGGAGATTCCGCAACTCGTGGACGGTCAACCCGAAGGCTTCGGCGCACTGGCTGACCGTGGCGTTGCGGAGGCGGCGCTTCGGGCCGCCGTTGAGGATTTGCCGCACCGTGTGGCGGTTCAAGTTGGAGATTCGGGCGAAGTCTTCCTGGTTCCAGCCCTTCTCCTCGGCGAGCCGGCCGATCTTCTCGGCGAGGTCCTTGCCGGGGGTCGCGTCTGCGGCCGGCGTCGTACCCGTGGTCGTCGTCATGGCCCCGCTGACCTTTCCCGTATCCGTGAGTTGGCGAGAGGGCAGAGTTGTTCTGGGACGCGCCCCGTCAAACGCCCAACCGGCCGCGCGGAATTCCGCGCGGCCGGTTGGGCGACCGAGGCGCGGGCTTAGATCGGCGCGGCGGGGACGTAGACCGAAGGCGCATCGACGCCGAGCTTGCGCGGCTCGACCTTCGGCGTTTCGACTTTCGGCGTCTCGACTTTGGGCATCGCCTTCGGGGACTCGGTCATCGGCAGGGGGGCCGGGGCCGGGGCGGCCATGCCCGGTGCCGCCGGGAGGGCGCAACCGCCGGTCGCCGCCGAGCCACAGTCGCCAGTCGCACACGGGGTCGCGCCGCACGGCGACGCGCACGGGCTGCCGCAGTCGCCCTTGCTGTGGTGGAAGCGGGCCTTCAGCTTCGCCAAGAGGCCGGGCGACGAGCTGCCGCCGCACGAGTCGCAGGCGGCCGGGGCCGTATACATCGGGGTGCCGCACGCCGCGCCGCACGCCATCTTGCTCTTGAGGCGTGAGAACAGGCCTGGCGACGCGGACGAGCCGCACGAGTCGCAGGCGGCCGCGACGGGGACCGGGCCGACGCAGCCCGCGCAACCGGCCGGGTCGGCGGCGGCGATCCAGGCCGTACTCATCAACAGGAACGCGGTGTTCATCAGGGAACCTCCAGGGGCGGTCGGGTAAGGTCGCTGGCGCGGGCGGCACCATTCGACACACGCGGAACTCGACCCGGTGTGGGCTGGTGGCCCACGCCCGGCTGTCCTGCGACTTGCCAACAACATCGGCGAGACGCCGCGCGGGCTGCGACAGGACTCGGCTCGACGCGACATTTTCCCCGGCCTTATGGCGCGGCACGCGGGTTGACCCGGCCGCGCCGAATTGGCCACGCCTGAGCGTCGCGCTAGCCTCAACGGCCGACGCGGTTGTGACGCCGTGAATCGTGCGAAGCGTCCGAGCGGCGCGCGGCTACGCAAGTCAAAGCCGCGGTATTGGGCAAGTTGGCCTTGCCGCCGGGGCTTGCGGCGGGCTTCAATACCAGGCCCCGCCCGCCCGCCAGGACTCGACATGCCAGCCGTCCGCAAGTGTTGGACCCTCACGCCGCAGGACACGCAGGCGGCCAACCACCTCGCCTCGCAACTGCGGCTGTCGCCCGTCGTCGCGCAGCTACTCGTCAACCGCCAGGTCACGACGCCCGACGCCGCGCGGCAGTTCCTCGACTGCCCCATGGCCGCGCTGCTGCCGCCGAAGCTACTGCCCGGTGTTCCGGCGGCCGCGGCGGCGATCCTGATGGCCGTCCAGGCTGGCCGCCGGATCTGCGTCTACGGCGACTACGACGTGGACGGCACGACCGGCACGGCCATCCTAATGCGCCTCTTCGCAATCCTTAAGGCGAAGGCCGAGTTCTACGTCCCCAACCGCGTCGAGGAGGGCTACGGCCTCAACCTCGCCGCCGTGCGGCAACTCGCCGAGTCGGGCGTCGAACTGCTCGTCACCGTCGATTGTGGCATTTCCGCGATCGAGCAGGTCGCCGAGGCCAAGCGGCTCGGCATGGCCGTGATCGTCACCGACCACCACGAGTTCATGCCGACGCTGCCGGCCGCGGACCACGTCGTCCACCCGAGTCTGCCCGGCTCCAACTACCCGCCTAACCGGCTCTCCGGCGCGGGGGTCGCGTTCAAGCTCGCCTGGGCCGTCGCGCAACTCGCGAGCGACAACGAGAAGGTCGCCCCGCCCTTCCGCGAATTCCTGCTCGACTCGCTGGCCCTCGCCGCGCTGGGGCTGGTCGCCGACGTGATGCCGCTGCGCGAGGAGAACCGCGTCTTCGTCAAGCACGGCCTCGAGCGCATGATGGCCAAGCCGGTCGTCGGCCTCAAGGCGCTCATCGCGGTGAGCGGCATCAAGGAGGAGGCGACGCTGAAGGCCGAGGACATCGCCTTCAAGCTCGGGCCGCGACTCAATGCCGCCGGCCGACTGGAGTGCGCGCGGCTCGTCGTCGATCTGCTCACGACGGCCAACCCCGTCCACGCCCGCACGACCGCGGAGTACCTCGAAAAGCTCAACAAGGACCGGCAGGGCCGCGAGCGCAAGGTGACGCAGCAGGCCAAGGACATGGTGGACGAACTCGGCTACGCCGGCGACCCCGGCCTCGTCGTCGCGTCGAGTGACTGGCACCCCGGCGTCATCGGCATCGTGGCGTCGAAGCTCGTCGAGCACTTCGGCAAGCCGGCGCTGGTCATCGCCACCAGCGACGCGACCGGCCTCGGCAGCGGCTCCGGACGCAGCGTCGGCGGCCTGCCGCTGCACCTGGCCCTCGAAGCCTGCACCGGCAGCTTGCAGAGCCACGGGGGGCACGCCGCCGCCGCCGGGTTCAAGGTGCTGATCCCTGACATCGAGGAGTTACGCCGGAAGTTCAACGACTACGTCCGCGCCAACTTCGATGGCCATCCGCCGACGCCGCGGTTGAAGCTCGAAGTCGAGGTGCCGCTGTCGGCGTTGACCTTCGGGCTGCTCAACGAACTCGACAAGCTTGAACCCTACGGCATGGAGAACACGCGGCCCAAGTTCCTCGCCAGCGGCCTGAAGGTCGAGGGGACGCCGCGCAAGATGGGCATCGAGGAGAGGCACCTGTCGTTCCGCGTGCGGCAGGGCACCACGCTGATGCGGGCCGTCGCCTTCGGCATGGGCGACCGCTTCGACGAGTTGATGTCCGCCGGCGGCGACTGCTGCGTCGCGTTCACGCCCAAGATCAACGAGTTCAACGGCCAGCGCACGATCGAACTCGACGTGATCGACTTCCGCGCCGGCACCGACGCGGAGTTGAGTTGACTAAATCCCTCGCAGGCGCGCCAGCGTCTCGGCGTGCAGCACGCCGTTCGTGGCGACCATGCCGCGGCGCTGCACCGACCCCTTGCCGCCGTAGGTCACCGGGCCGCCGTCGAACAGCGTAACTTTGCCGCCGGCCTCACTCACCAGGATTTCGCCGGCGCAGATGTCCCAGTCGTGAAAGTTCAGGTAGTCGTTGACGTACAGGTCGGCCTCGCCGCGTGCCACGAGCGCGAGCTTCACGCCGGCCGAGTACATCTCCGCCAGCTTCGCCGGCTTCAACGCGACGACGACGGCCTTCGGCGGTGCCCCGCGCTTCGAGTGGCTCTGCGTCAGCACCGCCTGTGCCAGGTCAGCCGTCGCCGTGACGCGACAGCGCACCGGGTCGCCACCGCCGGTCACGGCGTAGCAGCCCTGCCCCTCGACGGCGTAGGTCACGCGGTCGGCGACCGGCTCGATAACGACGCCCAACACGACGCGGTCGCCGCGGGTCAAGCCGACCATGATCGAGAACTCGCCGTTCTTCATGGCGAAGCCGCGGCTGCCGTCGATCGGATCGACGACCCAGGTGTGCGCGTCGCCCGTCGGCGGGTCCGCGGCGGCCGGCGTCCTCTCTTCGGCGACGACGCCGTAGGTCGGGAACTTCGCGCGCAGGTGGTTCAGGATGACTTCTTGCGCCCCGTAATCGACGTGCGTCGAGATCGTCGCCGCGGCGTTGGGGATCGGCACGAAGGTCGCGTACTCGCGGCTCACGTAGTCGGCGGCGAGCTTCGCGGCGGCCAGGGCTTCGCGCAGTTCGGCGGCGTACTCGGTCGGCATCGTTACTCTTTCGGGGCGGTGAAGTCGGCGAGGTAAAGCTGCGTCGGCGAGCGGCCGTCGCGCGAGCTGGTCCACATCAGCTTCTTGAAGTCGGGGCTGAACACCGGCAGCACGTCCTGCCCCGGCGCGAAGGTCAGCCGGGTCTGCTTGCCGGTGTCGAGGTCCATCCAGTACAGGTCGTAATTCGGCCGCTTCGACTCGTCGGAGTGGTCGGCCGCGGTGTAGATGATGTGCTTGCCGTCCTTGTACCAGAACGGTGCCCAGTAGACCCACTTGTCGTTGTCTGTCAGGGCCTTCTCGCCGGAGCCGTCGGCGTTGACGACGTACAGTTGCAGCCGGTCCTTCTCCTTGCGGTCGCTGCGGAAGATGACCCTGGTCCCGTCGGGCGAGAAGAACGGCCCGCCGTTGTAGCAGTTCTTCGCCGTCGTGATCTCCTTAACGTTCGTGCCGTCGGCGTTCATCGTGCAAATCTGCACGTTACCCGCGCTGCCGCGGCTGAAGACGATGCGCTTGCCGTCGGCGGAGTAGCTGCCCTCGGCGGTGTAGGCCGTCGAGGCAGGCGTGAGGCACTTCAACTTGTCGGCAGCGAGGTCGTACTCGTAGATCTTCATGAAGCGGTCGAAGTCCCACGAGTAGCGCCGGCGTGCCCCGGTCTTGGCGTCCTCGGCGCGCTTGGCGATTTCGTCGTCCTGGTGCTTCTTGAACTCCGGGTCTTCGTGGCTGCTGGCGTAGATGAGCTTCTTGCCGTCGGGGCTGAAGTAGGCGCACGTCGTCCGGCCGTTGCCGGGGCTGACGCGGCGGAAGGCCCCCGTCGCGAGGTCCTGCGTGAAGATCTGGTAGAACGGGTTGGCGTCGCCCTTCACCTCGGCCTGGTAGACGATCGACTTGCCGTCCGGCGCGAAGTACCCTTCCCCCGCGCGGGCGAAGTCCTTCGTCACCTGCGTGATGTTGGTCAGGTACGCCGATTCGGCGGCCTTCCAGTCGTCGGCCGCGGGCGGCTGGGTCAGCATCGCCAAAGCGATGAGCAGTGCGGTCA
>JAYTUC010000188.1:0-5772 GCA_043744775.1 Fimbriiglobus sp.
GCCGGGGAAGAGCACGACCGCGTCGGACTCCTTGATGAGCATGAGCTTGCGGGTGAAGAAGTACCGCATGTTCATGAGCTTGCGGTCGCCGTGGATGACCGCGTTGGCCGCCGACTCGAAGGGCAGCAAAATACTCAGGCCGAAGCTCTTGTCGCGGCCGGCCCCGAGGTGCCCCGCCTCCATAATGCCCGACGCCGCCCCGGTGATGACCATCCACCCGGCGTCGGCGACGAGCCGGCTGAACGCGACGGCGGCGAGGTGCGCGGGGTGGTCCGCCGGCGTGCGCGCCGAGCCGAACACGGTGACCTTACGGACGCCGCGGTAGTCCCGGAAGACGCGCAGGCAGTGCCGCAGCTCGCGCAGGGCGTGGGCGAGGAGCTTCACGTCGCCGGGGTCGGCGCGGTCGGTCAGCAGCTTGTCGGCGACGGCCTTGATGAGGGCGACGTACTCGGCCGCGGGGTCGGTGTTCATGGGGGCCTTCCGGCGGGGGCGAAGAGACCTCACCCCCCGGCCCCCTCTCCGAAACAGAGAGGGGGAGCAAGCGGGTCCGTGTCGTCGATTACAACCCTCTTGCTCCCCTCTCCGCGTCGGAGAGGGGCCGGGGGTGAGGTCTCTTCGCTGGCTCCGCGCTGCGCGTCGGAGAAGAGCCGGGAGTGAGGTCCCCGGCCCCCGCCTCGCGTTGCATCAGCCAGCCGAGGCCGGCGGCCATCACCAGGATCGCCCACAGGCCGTGCCCGTAAGCCTGCACGACGTGCGGCCGGCCCAGCGGCAGGCCGGCCAGCAAGATCAGCAGCGTGGCCACCAGCGTCGCCCAACTGACGCGGCGGGTCAGGCGCTCCGGCGACGTGAGGGCGTGGTGCAGCAGGACCGTCACGGGGTAGAGCAGCCACACGTCGTAGTAGGTGTACGAGATCGGCGAGGCGATGATTATCAGCGCGGTCAGCGAGGCGGTTTCGAGGGTCGTCGTCGCGGGGGTGCGGTTCGGGCGGCGCGGCATCGCCAGGACGTAGCCGAGGCCGATCAGCCCGGCGAACCCCGCGATCACCAGCGTGGCCGTGGGGTAGTTCAAGTCCAGGACGTTGACGTACAGGGCGTCGTGCGGCTCGAAGGTGTCGCCGTCGGCGTCGATGGCGCGCAGCCAGCGGTGGCCGACGCCCAGGAACGACTGGTTCTTCCAGCCCAGCGCCTGCTCGGGCCGCGGGCTGAAGCCCCCCTCACGCTGGTTGAGCAACATGCCCGTGATCCAGGTTTCGAGGTCGCCCAGGTTGTGCCCGAAGCCGCGCACCGGGGCGGGGGCCAGCACCGAGAAGCCGACCAGGCCGACGGCGAGCGACAGCGTGGCGACCCAGTGCCTCCGCCAGACGAGGTAGCACACCACGACGACGGGGAACGCCTTGATCGCCGCGGCGAGCGCGAACAGCAGCCCCGCCGAGACTTCGCGGCCCTGCCGCAGTTTCACGAAGCCGCCGAGTAACAGCGCCAGCAAGAGTAAGTTCGGCTGCCCGAGGATCGCCATGTCGTAGACGCCCCACAGGCACAGCAGCGACGGCACGCCCCACAGCGCGGGGTGGACCGGCCCGTCGCCGGCGGTCAGCGTCACGCTCAGGCGGATCGAGGCGTACCAGCTCGCGATGGTCGTCAGCGCCAGCACGACCACGCAGCCCAGCGGCCCCAGCAGACTCGGCGGGGCCAGCAGCACGGCGGCGAACGGCGGGTACAGGAACGGGAACGGCTCGCCGAAGTCGGAGCGTAGGTACAACTCTTCGCCGTGGGCGACCCACTGGCCGACGCTGTACCACAGGCGGTAGTCTTTGTTGGTCCCGCCGCGCAGCTGGGTGCCGATCGGGAACGCCACCAAAATCAAGCTGACGGCGGCGAACGTGCCGAGCGCCCAGGCCCGGAAGCGGGGGGTCATTGAATCGGGACTCCGGGGCGAGGGATACCCCGCACGATAGCGACGCGGCCCCGCCCCGGCCAATCGAACCCCGCGTCGCAACGTTCGTGGGGGCATTTCGCTTGCCCGGCCGCCGGCGGCGGGTTACCATCGTCGCACCTGCCCCCCGCGGCCCCGCCGCATCGGTCGAGACTATCCCCATGCTCTCGCTGCGAACGCCGTCCCGCCGGGAGTTCCTCCGCGTCGGCAGTGTGTCCCTCGGCGGGCTGGCGGGGATGGCGTCGCAAGCCGGGTCGCCGCTGCCGCCGGCCGGGGCGGGGCCGCCGGTCACCGACAAGTCGGTGGTCTTCCTGTTCCTGCACGGCGGGCCGAGTCAGATCGAGACGTTCGACCCCAAGATGGGCGGGCCGGCCGAGACACGCAGCGTGACCGGCGAGGTCCAGACCCGCGTGCCCGGCCTCACCTTCGGCGGGACGTTCCCCAAGCTCGCCGCGCGGGCCGACCGCCTCAGCGTGGTCCGCTCCTACGTCGCCGGCAACGGCAACCACGACATCAAGCCGGTCGTCTGCGCGGAGAGCCATTTGGCGAACCTCGGCAGCGCCTACGCCAGCGTCGCCGGGGGCAACCGGCCGGGCACGGGGATGCCGACGAACGTGGCCGTGTTCCCGCAGTCGGTAGACCCGAAGGCCCAGCCGGCGCAGGCCGCCTTCGGCAACTTCCTGGCGACCGGGCCGTTCGGCGCGGGCCAGGCCCCACTCGTCCCCGGCGGCAGTGGGGCCTTCCAGAAGGACATGGTCCTGACGATGCCGCAGGACCGCGTCGGCGACCGCCGCACCCTGCTGGCCGGCTTCGACCAGGTCAAGTACGCCCTCGACGCCGGGGCGGCCGACGGCATGCGCGACAAGGCGTTCCGGCTGCTCCTCGGCGGCGTCGGCGAGGCCTTCGACCTCTCGAAGGAGGACCCCAAGGTGGTGGCCGCCTACGACACCGAGCCGCTGATGCGAATCGACGCCATCAACAAGAAGTGGAACAACCACAAGTTCTACGCCGACAACACCCGCACGCTGGGCAAGTTGCTGCTGCTGGCGCGGCGGTGCGTCGAGCGCGGGGCCGGCTTCGTGACGGTGACGACCAACTTCGTCTGGGACATGCACGCCGACACCAACAACGCCACCGTCGCCGAGGGCATGGGCTACGTCGCCCCGTCGCTCGACCACGCCGTGAGCGCGTTCCTCGACGACCTGCACGCCCGCGGCCTGAGCGACAAGGTGCTGCTGGTCGTGTGCGGCGAGATGGGCCGCACGCCGAAGCTCAACAAGAACGGCGGCCGCGACCACTGGAGCGAACTCGCGCCGCTGCTGCTGGCCGGCGGTGGCCTGAACATGGGCCGTGTGGTCGGCACGTCGGACCGCGACGGCGGCCGGCCGACCTCGGAGCCGGTGCGGATCGCCAACCTGATCTCGACGGTGATGCACACGCTCTTCGACGTGGGCAAGCTGCGCGTGACCCGCAACGCCTCGCGCGAGCTGCTGGGCATGACCGACGCCGCGCCGATCGCGGGGCTGCACAAGTCGTAGTGCAGAGTGCAGAATCGAACCCAAAGCGATTGACCGCAGAGGGCACATGAGGGCGCGGAGAAAGGCCAAAGGCGAGAAAGGCACCAAGCCGTGCTCAAACCAAGACGACCTCCCGCAAAGTCGCCAAGGCGCACAAGGGAAGAATCGAATTCCGGTTCTTAGCTCTCCTGGGTTTTTGCCTTTCTCCGCGCCCTCATGTGCCCTCTGCGGTCAATCGGCTCGGATTTCACTCTGCACTCTGCACTCGTCCAACCCCGCCGCCGTCGGGTAAGATACCCCCGACGCTGTCCCCCCGCGCCAGGATGCCCCCGATGACCACGGCCGCCCTCGACCTCCCCGCCGCGCCGCCGCACGCCGCGCCCAAGATTGCCAACGTCCCCGGACGCCTCGGGCCGCGCTGGCTGAACATGCTCCGCGCCCAGGCCGAGCGGCCCTGGAAGCGCCGGCTCGCCAGGGCGGCGATGCTGATCCCGCGCATCCGCCACTACGAACGCCTGTACCTCACGCTCAGCGAGGAGGACATCCGCAAGACCAGCATGAGGCTCCGCGGCCGGGCGCGCGGCGGCGAGAACCTCGACAAGCTCATCCCCGAGTCCTTCGGGCTGGCCTGCTCCGCCATCCGCCGCGTGCTGGGCTTCCAGCCGTTCGACGTGCAGCTTGCGGCCGGGGTGGTGATGCACCTCGGCGGGCTGGTCGAACTCGCCACCGGCGAGGGCAAGACCCTCTGCGCCGTGGCCCCGACGTACCTGAACGCCCTGGCCGGCAAGGGCGTCCACGTCACGACGGTCAACGACTACCTCGCCAAGCGCGACGCCGAGGACATGGGGCCGGTCTACGGCCTGCTCGGCATGACCGTCGGCTGCATCGCCCAGAAGATGGAGGACGGCCCCCGCACCGAGATGTACCGCAAGGACATCACCTACGGCACGGCCAGCGAGTTCGGCTTCGACTTCCTGCGCGACCGCCTGAAGGTGCGGGGCGGCACGGCGACCACCGCGCCGTTCTGGGCACCCTGGTTCGGCGGCGGGGCACCGAACGACAACCGCGTCCAGCGCGAACTGAACTACGCCATCGTCGATGAGGCCGACAGCGTCTTCGTCGATGAGGCCCGCACGCCGCTCATCATCGCCAACCCGACCCGGCCCGCCACGCCCGAGGAGCAACAGGTCTACCTGTGGGCCGACCGCGTGGTGCAGACGTTGCAGCGCGACGAGCACTACCGGCTCGACCTCAAGAAGGAGAAGATCGAGCTGACCGACGCCGGCCGGCACCTGGTGCGCTACTCGAACCCGCCGACCGGCGAGCACGCCTCGGCGATGGACAAGCTGCTCGAGCACATCGAGAAGGGCCTGCACGCCTACCACCGCTTCAGCCGCGACCACCACTACATGGTGAGCGCGGAGAAGAAGATCGTCATCATCGACGAATCGACGGGCCGGCCGATGCCCGACCGGCACTGGCGCGACGGCCTGCACCAGGCGGTCGAGGCGAAGGAGAACGTCGAGATCGCGGTGCAGTCCGACCACGCGGCGCAAATCACCTACCAGAACTTCTACAAGCTCTACAAGAAGCTCGCCGGGATGTCCGGCACGCTCGCGCCGAACTTCTGGGAGATGCGTAAGGTCTACCGCCGCTGGGTCACCAAGGTGCCGACGAACCGCCCCATCCGCCGGGTGCAACTCAGTGACGGCGTCCACCCGACGGAGAACGCCAAGTTCACCGCGGTGGTGATGCAGATTCAGCAGATGCACAGCCAGGGCCGGCCGGTACTCGTCGGCACGCGGACCGTCGAGAAGAGCGAGCGGCTGTCGAAGATGCTGCACTCGGTCGGCATCGCGCACGAGGTGCTGAACGCCCGGCAGGACGCCCGCGAGAACGAGATCATCGCCGAGGCGGGCCAGCCGGGCCGCATCACGGTGGCGACGAACATGGCCGGCCGCGGCACGGACATCAAGCTCGGCACCGGCGTGGCGGAGGCGGGCGGCCTGCACGTGATCGGCACCGACCGCCACGAGGCGGAGCGCATCGACCGCCAGTTGGCCGGCCGCGCGGGCCGGCAGGGCGACCCCGGCACCGCGCAGTTCTTCGTCAGCCTCGAAGACCAGCTTTTGGAGAGCCTGGGCGTTCGCCGGCAGCGCAAGCTCGAAGCCCTGGGCCAAAGTGGAGCGAACCGCCCGTGGAACCTGTTCCGCCGGCTGTTTCGCAAGGCGCAGCGCCGCACGGAGGCGAAGCACTACAAGCAGCGGCTGGACCTGATGAACTACGACAAGCAGCGGCAAGAGATGCTGCAAGACCTGGGCG
>JAYTUC010000189.1:0-59456 GCA_043744775.1 Fimbriiglobus sp.
TCAGGGTGACGGCGATCTTGGTCGGCGGCGGCATCGCAACTCCTCGGGGGTCGGGGGAGTTGTAGCGATGGCACAGACTAGCCGCAACGGAGTACTAGCGTCTCGTCGTAGCCTTTGGTCACGGTGCCGCCGGAGCGGAACGTCAGGTCGGGGCTGTAGAGGTAGCCGAGCATGTACCCGTCGAGGTCGCCGCGGTTCCAGGCATCGACTTGCAGCATGAGCACTTCAGGAATGTCGAGGTGGGCCAAGTCGTAGCGGTGGAGCGGCCTGTCCTTGACTTGACCCCATGCCAACGCACCGAGCACGAAGCCAAGGCTCAGGGCGACCACGACGGCGATCCAGACTCGTCTCACGGCGGACTCCTTCGTGCGGTTTCGCGGCCGCGGCGGGTTTACCCCGTCGGCGGCAGGCGGTATCCTGGTGCTACACACTCGCACCCGAGGCCTCCCCATGCAAGCGGCACTTTCCTGGCTCCCGGCCCACCACGAGGAGATCGTCCGCGGCCTCGCCGACCTCGTCGCCATCGCTAGCATCTCCACCGACGGCGAGCACACCGCCGAGATCGAGCGCACGGCCAAGCTCACCTGCGACCAGATGCGCGACGCCGGCTTGCAGAACGTCGAGGTGCTGCGCGTCGGCAACTCGCTGCCCTACGCCTACGGCGAGTGGTGCGAGGCCGGGCCGGACAAGCCGACGATCTTTTTGTACGCGCACCACGACGTGCAGCCGGTCAACTACGTCGAGCAGTGGAAGTCCGACCCGTGGAAGCTGACGCGCCGCGACGGCCGGCTCTTCGCCCGCGGCTCCGCCGACGACAAGGCCGCCATCTCGGCCTTCTTGGGGGCGATTGCCGCCTACCGCAAGACATCGAACTCGATGCCGGTCAACGTCAAGATGGTCGTCGAGGGCGAGGAGGAGATCGGCTCGAAGAACCTGATGAAGTTCTTCGAGGTCTACCGCGACAAGATCAAGTCGGACGTGATTGTGGTGTGCGACACCGAGAACATCGAAGTCGGCCTGCCGTGCATCACGTACAGCTTGCGCGGCATTGTGCAGGTCCACGTCGAGGTCAAGACCGCGGCGATCCCCGTTCACTCCGGCATGGCCGGCGGGGCGCTGCCGGACGCGGCGATCGCGCTCAACGCCATCCTCGGCAAGCTCTACTGGAGCAACGGCCCGGTACCGATCCCCGGCTTCTACGACGGCGTGCGGGCGGTCACCGACAAGGAGCGGGCCGTCTACACGAAGCTGCCGTGGGACGACGGCAAGTTCCGCGACGAGGTCGGCGTGGTGCCGTCGGCCCGCTACGCCAACGAGACCGGCACGACGGTCTACGAGCAGACCTGGCGCAAGCCGGCGGTGACGGTCGTCGCCCAAGAGGCGAGTTCGATCAAGGGCGTCTCGAACCAGGTGCTCCCCACCGCGGTGGCGATTGTGAGTTGCCGCATCGTGCCCGACCAGAAGCCGGCCGACGTGCTCAAGGCGCTGCAAGAGTTTTTGACGAAAGACCCGCCGTGGGGCGCGGAGGTGACGGTCAAGTCGCACGGCAAGGTGTCGTGGTGGATGACCGACCCCAACGGCCCGGCCTTCGAGGCGGCACTCTCGGCGTTGCGCGAAGGCTACGGCCGCGACGCGGTGCCGATCGGTAGCGGTGGCTCGATCGGCTTCGTCGGCCCCCTGGCGGAACTCTTCGGCGGCGCGCCGGCTTTACTCTTGGGCATTGAAGACCCGGCGAGCAATGCCCACGCCCCCAACGAGAGCCTGCACGAGGGCGACTTCAAGAAGCTGATGGCGTCGCTGGTGCGCCTCTTCGACAACCTCGGCAAGCTCACGCCGGCCCAGGTGAAGTGACCGCCGCGGCGAGGTGCCAGAGTTCGCCGCGGCCGCCGTGCAGGAGGTCGCCGCGGTGACACCGCACGACGCGCCCGGCGAAGTCGGCGACGGGCAAGCCGAGTACCGCGAGTTGCTTCGCCAGCACGCCCAGGTAGGCGGGGGAATACTCGCAACTGAAGCGTACCCCCGGTGGCCACGCCGGCGGTGGGCCGCCGACGACGATCGTGCCGCGCTTCATGCCGGCCCCGCACTCCCGGCCGACTCCGCCGAGAGCCACGAGCGTGCCGGCGATCATGGACGCCCCCGCGGCCTGCCCGACACCCTCGGCCACGACGATCAGCCCACGTCGCATCAGCAACCCCGCCTCGTCTCCGCAAGTCTTGTGGACAACGATCGTGCCGCCGCGCATCCCGTATCGACTGCCGCGATACGCCGCGCCGCATTGGTTCCCGGCGTGCCCGTGGACCACGATCGCGCCGCAGGACATCTCTGCGCCGAGCCAGTCGGCCGCGTCGCCGTCGATGGTCAAGGTGCCGCCGGCCATCTTTGCCCCCGCGTGCCAGCCGGCGTCGCCCTGGATGGTCAACGTCCCCGCCGTCATGCCGGAGCCAATCAGCTTGACCCGCGAGCAGTCGCCGACAATCCGCAAATCGCCGTCGGAAGCGTCACCGGCGACGGCGAAGTACGCGCCGAGTTCGACGGTGCGGTTGCCGTGCGCCACTGGCAGTCGCGCGACGGCGGTCGCCGTGAGCTTGAGAAGCCGATCCGGGGTGACGCCGTCGAGTTCGAGCGGCACGTCGGGATGCGTGTGAAGCGTGAGTGTCAGCACGGCGTCACCGGGCCGAGCAGCGTGTGCAGGTGCAGGTGGTGCGGGCCGAGCTTGCCGCCGTAGTTGCCGGCCGTGACCCGCACGACCCCCGGCCCCGCCGCCACCTCGATGCCGCGGCGCATCGCCTCTTCGACTGCCGCGAGATCGAGGCCGTCGATGACGACCTCGTAGGCCGCGTTGACGCCGTCGGGCAACTCCGTGTGCGGCACGGCCCCGCGGAGCGTCGGGCAGTACGCCTCGTTGACGCTAGCTTTGAGCGCCTTGTACTTACTGCCGACCTTGCTGCCCGAGCGGACGACGCCGCCGGGGAAGGGCAGGATCACGCCGGGGACCGTCCGGCAGGCCACGGCCGTGCGCTCCGCCGCTTCGAGGGCCACGGCTTGCGACGTGCCGAGCAGGATCAGGTTGCCGCCGGCGACGCCCTTGACGGTGCCGAACAGGTCTTCGCACAGGAACTCGCCGTCCATCGTCGGCACGCGCCAGAATCGCCGGTCGCCGTGCAGCTTGCTGATTTGGTGGCCGTCGCCGAAGTAGCGCAGGTTGCCGCCGACGCGGACACTGCGGTCGGTCACCGGCAGGCCGTTGAAGCACGCGGTTGTCGCGCACGTCAAGATGCACTGGCCAACGCGGTTGACGAGGGCTTTCTGGAGCGCGTCGCGGCTGAAGGCGAAGAACAGCAGCGACACCCCCGGCCGGCCGTCGGGCGTGTCGTCGGGGGAGACCTCTCCCTCAACGCCCGCCTCGGCGTCGCAGCCGATGACCGACGCCGCGTAGCCCGTGGCCGTCGCCGCCGCGACGTGCGCCCACTTCAAACTCACGGCAGTCACGACAACCCGCGCGGCCGTCATCGGGAAGGCCTCGGCGAACGTGTCGGCGATCTCCGTGCCGCGAATCCGCATCACAACCCCGGCAACCGCTGCACGCCACTGGGGCTGCGGTTGATGTAGTCGTAGACCGTGAACGTGAGCAGCCGGTACGCCCCGTCGGCCTCCTTGACGAACACCGCCTCGACGTACAGCACCAGCGTCTGATTCCCCGGCGTGGCGAACTGCCCGACGAAGCCGACGCGGGCGCTGCCATCGGGCAACGCCTCGAAGTAGTCGCGGTCGAAGTCCTTGAAGTTGGCCGTGGCGTTGAGGTGAAGCGCCGCCGGCGCGATGGCCGCCAAGAACTTCGCCTTGGTCATGCCGGCGTAGTCGAACTTCTCGGCCATGTGCGTGCCGACGACTTGCCAGTTGCGGGCGTTCGCCGCCGCCGCCATTTCGCGAACCCGGCGGACGGCCTCCTCGCGCGGACTCTCGAACGCCCGGTCGAGGCCGAACAGCGTCAGCAACAGCCCTACGGCGAGCGCTGCGGCGACGGCTGTGGGCCGCGACCGCTTGCGCAGCCATACGCCAACACCGACAATAGCGACGAGGAGCAGCGCGAGGTAGGTGCCGAACGTCGGGTCGGAGAGGAATGTCGGCATGGTCGGCTCAGTGGCGTGGTGGGTACGGAGACCGGCGAGCCGGAAAGCGTCAGCGCCCGGAGTCTGACGCGCAGGCTCCGCTAAGAACTCCGGTCGCTGACGCTTTCCGGCTCGCCTTTACTTCCGCAGCAGCTCCGCGCCGTAGATCGCGGCGTCGCCGAGTTGCTCCTCGATGCGCAGGAGTTGGTTGTACTTGGCGATGCGGTCGGTGCGGCTCGCGGAGCCGGTCTTGATCTGGCCGCAGTTCGTCGCCACCGCCAAGTCGGCGATCGTCGTGTCCTCGGTCTCGCCGCTGCGGTGCGACAGGATCGCCGTGAACTTGTTGCGCATCGCCATTTGCACGGCGTCCAGCGTCTCGGTCAGTGTGCCGATCTGGTTGACCTTCACGAGGATGCTGTTGCCGCACTTCTCGGCGATGCCGCGCTTCAGGCGCGCGGTATTCGTGACGTACAGGTCGTCGCCGACGAGTTGGATCTTGTCGCCGAGCTTGGCCGTCAGCTTCTTCCAGCCGGCCCAGTCGTCTTCACTCAGGCCGTCCTCGATCGAGACGATCGGGTACTTGGCCACCAAGGCGACCCACAAATCAATCATCTCGTCGGACGTGATGATGCGGTCGGGGGCGCTCTTGAAGAAGCAGTAACCTTCTTTGCCCTTGTGCTTGGCCTCCTCGTAAAGCTCCGTACACGCGGCGTCGAGCGCGAAGGCCACGTCGGTGCCGAGTTTGTAGCCGGCCTTCTCGATAGCGTGCGAGATCGTGGCGAGGGTCTCGTCGGGCGACGCCAGGTTCGGGGCGAAGCCGCCCTCGTCGCCGACGGCGGTGTTCAGCCCCTTGTCGTGCAGGACTTTCTTGAGGCTGTGGAAAATCTCCGCGCCCATGCGCAGGGCCTCGCTGAAGCTCGGTGCCCCGACGGGGACGATCATGAACTCCTGGAAATCGACGGTGCTGTCGGCGTGCTTGCCGCCGTTGATGATGTTCATCAGCGGCACCGGCAAGACGGTCGCGTTGACCCCGCCGACGTACTTGTACAGCGGCAGCCCCGCGACCCCGGCGGCCGCGTGGGCGCAGGCCAGCGACACGCCGAGGATGGCGTTCGCGCCAAGCTTCGACTTGTTGGGCGTGCCGTCCATCTCGATCATCGCCTTGTCGATAGCGACCTGGTCGGCGACGGCGAAGCCGCTCAAATTCGGGGCGATCAGCGTGTTGACGTTCTCGACCGCTTGCAGCACGCCCTTGCCGCCGTAGCGCTTCTTGTCACCGTCGCGCAATTCGACCGCCTCGTGCGCCCCGGTGCTGGCCCCGCTCGGGACCGACGCCCGGCCGATGACGCCCTCCATCGTCTCGACGTCCACTTCGATCGTCGGGTTGCCGCGACTGTCGAGGATTTCGCGGGCGGTGATCGAGGAGATGTGGTCGTTCATGCTGTCGTGGCCCGAGGGTCGGTGGGGGTTGCGTCGTGGCATGGCTTACGGGCGGGGCGGTGCCTCGGCGAGCCGGAAGCGTCAGCGCCCGGAGTTGTTGCGTGGTCAGGACTCCGGGCGCTGACGCTTTCCGGCTCGCCACGGTGGCCCCTACAATGCACCCATGACGCCCGACGACTTCGACTACGACGCCATCATCCTCGGGGCCGGGGCCGCGGGGCTGATGGCCGCGATCCACGCCGCCGAGCGCGGCCGCAAAGTCCTGCTTCTCGAAAAGGGTAAGAAGGCGGGCGTCAAAATCCTGATGTCCGGCGGCACGCGCTGCAACATCACCCACGACTGCGACAACCGCGGCATCGTCGAGGCGTTCGGCAACAACGGCAAGTTCCTCCACTCTGCGCTCGCCAACTTCGGCGTCCGCGAGACGGTCGAGTTCTTCAACGGCGAGGGCGTCGCCACCAAGGCCGAGGAGACGGGCAAGATTTTCCCCGTCAGCAACCGCGCGATCGATGTGCTGGACGCGCTGCTGCGCCGGTTGCACCGCAGTGGCGCGACCCTCGCCCTGACCGAGCCGGCCAAGGGCGTGACGGCGATCGACGGCGGCTTCCGGGTCACGACCCCGCTGCGCACGGTCACCGCGGCGAAGCTGCTCGTCACGACCGGCGGGCTGTCGTACCCCGGCTGCGGCACCACCGGCGACGGCTACGGCTTCGCCAAGCAGTTCGGCCACATCGTGACTGCGACGCGGCCGTCGCTCGTGCCGGTCACCGTCCACGCGGAGTGGGTCAAGGAGTTGAGCGGCGTGACGATGCCGGACGTGGGCCTGAAGGTCGTCCACGAGAACAGGTCGCTCGCCGGCCGCCGGGGGTCGCTGCTGTTCGCGCACTTCGGACTCTCCGGCCCCGTCGCGCTCGACGTCAGCCGCGCCGTCAGCGGCCACGCCACGCCGACGCAACTGGCCCTCGAATTCGACCTGCTGCCGACGATGCCCGAGGCGCAGTTCAACGACTACGTGCAGGCCGAGAGCCTGTCGCAGGGCAAGAAGCAACTCGCCGGCGTGCTGGCCGAGAAACTGCCGCGCCGCGTCTGCGACCACCTTCTCACGCTCACCGGCCAGGCCCCCGACCGCCGCGCCGCGGCGCTGAGCAAGCCCGACCGCCTCGCGCTCGTCGCCGCCGTGAAGCGACTGCGGGTGCCAGTGAAGGGGACGCTGGGTTACGAGAAGGCCGAAGTCACCTCCGGCGGGCTGAGCCTCGACGAGGTCGATTCGCGGACGATGCAGAGCAAGCGGCACCCCGGCCTGTTCTTCGCCGGCGAGGTGCTCGACCTCGACGGCTGGATCGGCGGCTACAACTTCCAGTCGGCCTGGAGCACCGGGGCACTGGCCGCGAAGGGGCTGTAGCGTTCTCGGGAATAGCCGCTCGTCCGCGGGGTCGTCGGTGTGGGGTCGCTCCAGCGGCGTCCCTCGAATCGCACCGCTCCACGGGAGTCTCGTCATGACCCGCCTCGCGAAAGTTTCGATCGGGGCCGCCGTCGCCCTCGGCTTGGCGGCGGCCGTCGGCGTCGCCTACACGCGGGGGGTCTTCGGGGCGCGGCCCGACGACCTCAGCCCGCCCACCGGCGTGCCCGAGGCCGACTGGAAGGCGCTCGCGGAGGGCAACAATGCTTTTGCCCTCGACCTGTACAAGAAGCTCGCCGAGGCGAAGCCGGGCAACCTGATCGTGTCGCCGTTCAGCGTCACGTCGGCGCTGGGCATGGCCTACGCCGGTGCCCGCGGCGACACGGCAACCGAGATGGCCAACACCCTGCACTTCACGCTGCCGCCCGACCGCCTGCACCCCGCGCTCGGCGGCGTGACGAACTGGATGCAATCCGACGGCCGCAAGCAGGCCTACGAGATGAGCATCGCCAACGCCTTGTGGACACAAAAGGGCCTGGCCGTCGCCCCCGCGTTCCGCGACATCCTCACGAAGTCCTACGGCAGCGCGTCGCACGAGGCGGACTTCATCAACGACCGCGAGGCGGCCCGGCTGGCGATCAACGCCGACGTGGAGGCGCAGACGCGGCAGCGCGTCAAGGGCTTGCTGCAACCGGGCGACCTGAAGGACATCACCCGCGTGGTCCTGACGAACGCCGTCTACTTCCGCGGCACCTGGAAGGACCAGTTCGACAAGCGTCAGACCCGCGACGGCGACTTCGAGACCTCGCCCGGCGTCAAGGTCACGGTGCCGATGATGTCGCGGACTAAAGCCAAGTTGCGCGTCGCCAAGAACGCCGAGTTCTTGGCGGCCGAATTGCCCTACAACTCCGGCCGGTTCGCCATGACCTTCCTGCTGCCCACGAAGCGTCACGGGCTCCAAGAGGTCGAGCGCAACTTGACGGCCGCAACTCTCGCCGAAGGCTTGAAAGCCATGACGATGGGCGAGTGGGAAGTCGTCGTGCCGCGCTTCAAGTTCGAGACCCGCACGGAACTGGGCGAACCCCTCCAAGACCTGGGCCTGCGACTCGCGTTCACCCCCTTGGCGGACTTCACGGCAATTACGCCCGACACCCGCTTGATGATCGACAAGGTGGTCCACCTGGCGACGGTAGAATTGGACGAGGAGGGGACCGTCGCCGCGGCCGCGACCGCCGTGACGATGACGAAATCGTCGTACACCGAGCCTCAGCGGGTCCGGCTCGACCAGCCGTTCCTGTTCCTGATCCGCGACACCGTGTCGGGGAACATCGTCTTCGTGGGCCGCTACGCCGGGCCGAAGTGACGGCCGCTCACGCCTCGCCCAGGTACTCGATGTCGCCGGTCGCCACGTCGTACATCGCGCCGACGACCGCGAGCTTTCCGGCGGCGACGAGCTTCGCCAGCGCCTGACTCTCACGCAACAGCCGCTCGACGGCGCGCTCGACGTTGCGGCGGGCCACGGCGTTGACGAACTCCGCCTTCTCGTCCTTGGTCAGCGTCGAGAGCCGCAGGCTCGCGGACTCGTCCATCGACGCCTGGATCACGCCGACGATCTCGTCGAGGTGCGCGCAGCCGGTCGCCTCGGCGGGCGTTTTGACGGAGCCGAACAGGTCCACCGCCGCGGTCACCGCCCCGCAGCGCGTGTGGCCCATCACCAGCACCAACTTCGCCCCGGCGACCGCGCAGGCGTACTCGACGCTCCCTATGACGCTCAGCCCGGTCACGTTGCCGGCGACGCGGACGCTGAACACGTCGCCCAGGCCGGTGTCGAACAGCAACTCGGCCGGGGCGCGCGAGTCGATGCAACTCAGCACGACCGCGAGCGGGTGCTGCCCGGCGGCGGTCGCGGTGACCTGCCGGCCGAGGTCGCGGGTCAGGTTCTCCCCCTTCAGGAACCGCTCGTGGCCGTCCTGGAGCGCGCGCAGGACTTGCGCGGGGGTGAGCGACTGCTGGAGTTCGCGCGTCGAGTGCTCCGCGTAGCGGGTCCGGTCGCGGAGGCTGTAGCTGTTCTGGAACCCCAGCAGGCTCACCTCGACGCCGCGGGCCGGCCCCGTCCGGTCGTGGAACTCGCGGATCAGCGCGGACACGTCCGGGTCGATGTAGTCCGCGCGGCGGGCGTCCAGCAAGACGTGCCCGCCGTCCGGGACCGCCTGGAACGCCTGCGACAGCGCGACGCGGTTCAGGAAGCTCACCTGGTTGCCGAGTTCGATACGAATCACGTCGCCGCCCGGCCGCTTCTCGACCTGCCGCACCAGCGGCCGCCGGACGTTGCTCACCAGGATGAAGGCGAGGCTCACGCCGATGCCCAGCAGGACGCCGACGAGCAGGTCCGTCAGGACGATCGCCGCGACGGTGATGGCGAACGGGGCGAAGCGGCCCCGCCCGCCGGCCCACATCTTCCGCACCAGCGTCGGCGTCGCGAGCTTGCAGCCGGTCACCAGCAGGATCGCCGCGAGGCACGCCAGGGGGATGCGGTTCAGCACCGCCGGCAGCAGCCCCACGCTCACCAGCAGCAAGGCCCCGTGAACGACCGTGGCGAGCTTGGTCCGGGCACCGGCGTTGATGTTGACCGAGCTGCGGATGATCGCGGACGACACGGGGATGCCGCCGCACAACCCGGCGACGACGTTGCCGACGCCCTGCGCCACCAACTCGCGGCTCGGCGGCGAGACGCGCCGCTGCGGGTCGAGTTTATCGACCGCTTCGAGGTTCAGCAGCGTTTCGAGCGAGGCGACGGCGGCGAGGGTCGCGGCCGCCTTGTAGACCGCCGGGTTGCCGACCTGCGCGAAGTCCGGTGACGCGAATTGCGCGAAGAACCCGGCCACGTCGGCGGCGACCGGCACGGCGACGAGGTGCCCCGCCTCGATCGCCCACGGCTCGCCGAGCCGCGCGAACAGCTCGACGAGCGCGACGCCGACCACGATCACCGCCAGCGGCGCGGGGACCGGCGAGTCCTTGAGCAGCTTCCAGCGGCCCCAGACGAACAGCAGCGCGACCGAGAGCAGGCCGATCGCGGCCGCGCCGGGGTGGGCGGTCGTGAAGAGTTCGCCGAGTTCGGTGAAGGTGTTCAACTCGTCGAGTTGGTCGAAGGCCATGTCGCCCTCGGGGTCGGCGTCGTGGCCGAGCAGGTGGGGGATTTGCTTCAGGACCAGCAGCACGCCGACGGCGGCAAGCAGGCCATTAATCACGCTCGACGGGACGAACGCCCCGAGCGTGCCGGCGCGGGCCAGCCCCAGGCCGACCTGCATCACCCCGGCGAGCAACAGCGCCAGCAGGAACGTCTCGAACGAGCCGAGCGCGAGGATTTGCGCCCCGACGACGGCCGTCAGCCCCGCCGACGGGCCGCTGACACTCGCGCCAGAGCCGCTGAGCAGGCCGACGAGGATGCCGCCGACGACCCCGGCCACGACGCCCGCGATGAGCGGGGCACCGGACGCGAGCGCCACCCCCAGGCAGAGCGGCAACGCCACGAGGAAGACGACGAGCGACGCGGTGAGGTCGCCCCGGACGTTCGACGCGGGCGGGCTGGGGGCGGTCATCGTGGCACCTCGGTGGGGGACGGGACTACCGTAGTGGCCGCGCCGCAACAACCCAACAGCGAGCCGGAAAGCGTCAGCGCCCGGAGTTCTTGACGCGCGGACTCCGGGCGCTGACGCTTTCCGGCTCGCCATCGGGCGGACTCGCCGTTGACGAGTGCGGGCCGCGGCCCCACGATGGTGCCTGTGCAACCCCGACGCCCCCGCCCGGCAGGTGCCATGACCGACCGCCCCGTTGACAACGCCCCGTACCTGTCGCACGCCCACGCCGGCCTCACGATCGAGGGCTACAGCCGCGCCGCGGTCCAGAGCTACTGGCGCGTCCCCGAACTCAAGCTCGGCTTCGATCTGGGCGCGCACCCCTGGGACTTCAACGGCACGCCCAACTGGTTCATCTCGCACACGCACCTCGACCACATCGCCGCGCTGCCGGTCTACGTCGCCCGCCGGCGGATGATGAAGATGGAGCCGCCGCGCGTCTTCGTGCCGGCCGAGGCGTTCGAGGACGTGAAGAAACTGCTGCTGATCTTCCAGCGGCTCGACCGCGGCCGGCAAGTCTGTGACCTCGTGAGCGTCGAGCCGGGGCAGGAGGTCGAGCTGTCGCGTGACCACGTCGTGACGGCCTGGGCCACGACGCACACGATCCCGTCGCGCGGCTACATGGTCTGGGAGCGGCGCAACAAGCTCAAGGAGGAGTTCGTCGGGCTGCCCGGCAACGACATCCGCGACCTGCGTAAGTCCGGCGTCGAGGTGACGCGCGAGGTGCGCACGCCGCTCTTGGCGTACACCGGCGACACCAGCCCGGCGGGCCTCGACGACTACCCGGCGGTCTACGACTGCAAGGTGCTGATCACCGAGTTGAGCTTCATCCGCGCGGCCCACAAGCGCGAGAAGATCCACAAGTACGGGCACATGCACGTCGATGACTTCATCGAGCGGCAAGACCGCTTCCGCAACGAACTCATCATCGCGGGGCACTTCAGTACGCGCTACCACCCCGCGGAGGTGGTGCGGATGCTCGACCGCAAGTTGCCGCCGGACCTGCGGGCCAAGATGCGGCTGTGGATCTGACGGCCGGCCGCGGCGCACAAACTCCGACCCACTTTAGGATTGGCTCGTTGAATGCCGGGGCGGGGGGGGTACAATCTCAGCGGCTTAGGGGTCGGACGCGTTCCGACACGATTGCCGGGGCCACGCCGCCAGTCCCAGGACGTGTACGACCTCCCATTCAACGGCGGGGTCGGCAGTCCGGGCGGCGCGACCGACGCTCCCGCGGACGTACCCCGTTGAGCCAGTTGACACGAAGGGGTTGCGCGGTGAAAGTCGAAATCTCCACACGCCACGGCCACTTGAGTCTCGAACACCAGGCCGAGATCCGCGAGAAGGCGGAGAAGTTGCTCCACTACTTCGAGCGGCTGATGTTCATCGAGGTGACCGTGGACCTCCAGCACGCCGACACGTCCGTCGAGGTGATCGCCAAGGCCGAGCACAAGCACGAGTTCGTCGGCCAGTGTCACTCGCCCGACGTGCTCATCGCCTTGGGCAGTGCGATCGCCAAGATCAAGACGCAAATTTCGCACTACAAGCAGAAGCTCCAGGACCACCGCCACGACCCCTCGCACGGCGGCACCGCGGGCATCCACCCCTAACGTCGAGTATCCGGCGGGCGGGGCGACCAGTTGGGGGAGGTGACGGCGTGATGTCGATGACCGAATTCGTCTTGCGGGACGCGATCCTGCCGTCCCTCACGGCGACGACGCGCGAGGGCGTGATCCGCGAGTTGATCGGCGGCCTCCACGCCGCCGGCCACTTCCCCAACACCGACCTCGAAGACATCGTCGGGGCCGTGCTGCGCCGCGAGCAACTCGGCTCGACCGGCATCGGCCGCACCATCGCCATCCCCCACTCCCGCCACGCCTCGGTCACCCGACTCATCGGCACCGTCGGCATCTCGCGGGCCGGCGTGCCGTTCGATAGCATCGACGGCGAGGCGGTCCACGTCCTCGTGCTGCTGATCTCGCCGCAGGACCGGCCCGGCGACCACCTCCGCGCGCTGGAGTGCGTCGTCCAGACGATGCGCGACGACGCCGTGGTCGAGTCGCTGCGGAGGGCGGAGAGCCGCGAGGAGATTTGGCGACTCGTCGGGGGGGCCGCCTCGTGACGACTAACCCCCCGCTGCGCCGCTCGGTCGTGGTCCAGAACCCCAACGGCCTGCACATGCGGCCCGCGACCCGCTTCGCCCAGCAGGCCCGCGTCACGCCCCACCGCGTGACGGTCTACCACGGCGAGAAGCGCGCCGACGGCAAGAGTTCGCTCGACCTGCTCATGCTGATCGCCATGCCCGGCGCGGAACTCTGGGTCGAACTCGACGGCGACGGATCCAGCCCGGACGCGGACGAGGCGATTCGCGCGCTGTGTGACATCCTTGCCGCCCCCGGCGACGACGCTTAACCTTGGACCGGCACCCCGTACAAGTCGGACGACGACGCTTCATGGACATTCGCCGCGGTATCGCCGTCTCGCCGGGCATCGCCATCGGTGCCGCCCTCGTGCTGGACACCGAGGGCGTGGTCATCTCACGCCGCACCGTCCCGGTCGAGCAACTGCCGACGGAGAAGCTGCGCCTGGCCGGGGCGCTGGCCCGCGCCGCCACCGAGGCCCACAGCCGCGAGCGCATCCTGACCGAGCAGATCGGCCGCGCCGTCGGGATCCTCACCGGCCACGCCGTGATGTACGAGGACGCCACGCTGCGGCGGGACGTCGAGAAGCTGATCGACGAGCAGCACTACAGTGCGGAGTTCGCCTTCAGCCGGCACGTCCGCTCCATCATCCGCCGCTTCGACGACCTGCCGCCGGGCCACGACTTCACCCGCCTGCGCTCGGACTTCCTCGACCTCGAACGCCAGGTCTTGAACCAACTCCTCGGCATCACGCCGAGCGAGCCGGCCCCGCTCGCCGGCGAGCCGGTCATCATCCTGGCCGCCGACCTCACGCCCAGCGAGACCGCGCAGCTCGACCCCAAGACGGTTCACGGCTTCGCCACCGAGAGCGGCGGGCCGACGAGCCACACGGCCATCATGGCCGGGGCGCTCGAAATTCCGGCGGTCGTCGGCGTCGGCCGCTTCCTGCACGACGTGTCGAGTGGCGACGTGGTCATCGTCGATGGCAGCAGCGGCTTGCTGATCGTGGACCCCGACGAGGCGACGCTCGACAAGTACCGCCGGCTCCGCCTCGCCGCCACCGTCCACAACGTCGCCCACGCCGACGACGCCATGCGCGACGTGCCGCCGGTGACGCGAGACGGCGTGCGGATTTCGCTCCTGGGCAACATCGAGTTCCCCAACGAGGCGGTCAACTGCCTCGAGCGCGGGGCCGACGGCGTCGGGCTGTACCGCACCGAATTCCTCTACGTCAACCGCACCACCGACCCGACCGAGCAGGAGCACTACGAGGCGTACCGCGCCGTGCTGACGGCGCTGGGGCCGACGAGGCCGGTCGTCATCCGCACGCTCGACATCGGTGCCGACAAGTTTTCCTCGGCGTCGGCGACGCTGAGTGCCGAGAAGAACCCGTTCCTGGGCCTGCGCAGCGTGCGGCTCTGCCTTAAGAACTTGAAGCTTTTCAAGACGCAAATCCGGGCCATCCTCCGGGCCGCGGTCTACGGCGAAGTCCGCATCATGTTCCCGATGGTCACGACCGTCATGGAGCTGAGGCAGTGCAAAAGTCTGATGGCCGAAGTGGTCGAAGACCTCGAAGAAGCGGGAATCCCCTTCAAAGCCCGCATCCCGGTTGGTACCATGATCGAGGTGCCGGCCGCGGCGCTCATGGCCGACGTGCTGGCGAAGGAAGTCGATTTCTTCTCGATCGGCACGAACGACCTGGTGCAGTACACGCTGGCCGCCGACCGGAACAACGAGAACGTCGCCGGGCTTTACAACCCCGCCGACCCCGCGGTCCTGAAACTGATCAAGATGGTCTGCGACGCCGCCAAGACGCGCGAAAACCTCACGGTGAACGTCTGCGGCGAGATGAGCGGCGAGGCGATGTTCATCCCGCTGCTCTTGGGCCTCGGCCTGCGGCAGATGAGCGCGACGCCGCGCAAGATCCCCGAGATCAAGCGGGCCGTGCGGAACTTGAGCATCCCCGACGCCGAGCGGGTCGCCGAGACCGTCTTGAAGATGGAGACGGCGCGTGAGGTGACGACGTATTTACGGGAACACCAGCGACGGTATTCCCCCGACGCGGCCGACTGACGCCCCCCAAAGTTCATGGGGACGTAGTCCGTGGCGACCCGACAGGAGAGCGCTGACGCCCCCGTGCCCGACGGCGCGGGTGAGGCCGGCGCTAAGTGCGATGCCCGCGACGACTGGCGACAAACTCCGCTTCCGCTTCGCCAAGACCGGCGCGCTGCGGCTCCTCGGCCACCAGGACCTTGTCCGCTCCGTCGAGCGTCTGCTGCGCCGCGCCGGCGTGCCCTTCCGCCAGACGCAGGGCTTCCACCCCGGCCCGCGCCTGGTCTTCGCGCTGTCGCTGCCCCTCGGGGCCGACGCCCTCGATGATGTCGTCGAACTCGAACTGACTTCGCCGCACGCCGCCGAGGATGTGCTGCCGCGGCTCAACGCCCACGCGCCCGAGGGGCTGCACTTCCGCGACGCCCGCGTCGTACCTCTCAAGACGACGGCGATGGCCCGCCGCGCGGTCTACCGCATCGCCTTCCCCATCGACATGACGCCGGCGGTCGAGGCCAGCGCCGCCGGCTTGCTCGCCAGCGAGCGCGTCTGGGTCGATCGGCTGCACCCGACCCCGCGGCGCACCGACATCCGGCCGTACCTGCGGGGCCTGGCCGTGACGCCGGGCGAAGTCACGCTCGACCTCTGGGTGACGCCGTGCGGCAGCGCCCGCGGCGACGAGTTGGCGCGGCTGCTCGGCCTCAGCGGGGTCGTCGCCGACGGCTCGGTCTTGACCCGCGTGACGCTTGAAATCCACGACGAATTATTGGCCCCGCCGGGCGACCGCCCGCCGGAGGGCCGGCCGGAAACGGCCGCTCTCGAACACGTCCCCGCCGCGTTGGCGCGGGACGCGGCACACGATGCCAGCCCGCCGCCCGCGGCCACTTGGGGGCCTTCCCCCGACGGCCCGGAGGTGGAGTAACCCTCGCCGGCAGGCGCTGAGGCGTCCGCCGGCAGTCACCCAGGATTGCCATGAAAAAAGAGATGCTCATCAACGTCCTCCAGGCGGAGGAGTGCCGCATCGCGATCATCGAGGACGGCGTCCTCGAAGAGTTGTACATCGAGCGGGCGAGCCAGGAGAGCTACGTCGGCAACATCTACAAGGGCCGCATCGTCAACATCGAGGCCGGCATCCAGGCCGCGTTCGTCGATTTCGGCATCGGCCGCAACGGCTTCCTGCACGCCTCCGACGTGGACCCGATCTACTACAAACATCTGCTGCCGCAGGACGTGCAGGACGAGATGGACGCCGCCGAGAACGCGGCCGCCGGGGCCAACCGCGGCGGCGGCGGCGGCGGTGCCCCGCGCGGTCGCGGACGGGACCGCGGCGAGCGCAGTGAGCGCCCCGACCGGCGCGGGCCGCGCCGGGACGCCGGCGACGACGAGCGTGACGAGCGCCCGGTGCGCGTCGCCGAGGTCGAGTCGTCGGTGTCGCTGCCGGCCGAAGGCCCCGCCGACGTGACGCCGATCGACGACGAGGAGGGCGAGCCGGAGGACGGCGAGTTCGGCGACTTCGGCCCGGCCGACGAGGAGCCGGCGGAGGTCAAGGCGGTGGCCCCGCCCAAGCCGCCGGCCGCGCGGCCGGCGGCCCGCGCCCCGGCCCCCAAGCCCGCGCCCGCGGAGCCGGCCGACGAGGGCGAAGGCTTCGGCTCCGGCCTCGACGACGACCACGCCCCGCCGCCGGTCGCGGCCCGCAAGCCCGCGCCGGTCGCTGAAGCGCCGGTCGAAGAAATCGCCTGGGAACTGGTCGTCTCCGGACCGGCCGCCGAGCCTGAGGAGGCCGAAGCCGCCGAGGTCGAGGAGGAGAAGCCGAAGGCCAAGCCCAAGCCCAAGGGCCGCGCGAAGGCCAAGGCCGACGAGCCGGCCGACGCCGCCGCCCCGACTAGCGCCGAGGACGACGCCAAGAAGCCGGCCGCTAAGCCGCGCAAGTCGCGCAAGAAGGCGGACGACGAGGCCGGCGACGCCAAGCCAATGGGCGCGGCCGAGCGGCGCACGACAGCCGACGACGACGAGGTAGAGATTCGCCCCTTCTTCAGCGACGGCTCGAACGCCGACTTCGACCCCGACGCGCCGAACGACCGCTTCGACGGCTCCGTGTCGCAGGACCGCGCCAACGAGCCGGCCGCCGAGGAGCCCGACGAGCCAGTCGGCGACGGCGACAGCGACTACGCCATGACCGACGACTCCGAGGACGGCCCGCCGCGTCGCGGCTTCGTCGAGGACGACCTCGAGAGTGGCCCGCCGCGCAACCGCAACGACCGGGACCGCGGCCGCAGCGGCGGCGGCAGCCGCAGCCGTCCGGGGGACCGCGGAGGCGACCGCGGCCGGCCGGGCGACCGGGGCCGACCCGGTGACCGCGGCGGCGATCGGGGCGGCGACCGCGGCCGTCCCAACGACCGCGGCCCGCGCCCGGCCGGGGCCGGCATGGGTGGCGGTGGGGGTTACGGCGGCAGCGGCGGCGGCGGCATGGGCAGCCGGCCGATGTCGCGTGAGCGTACCTTCCCGCGGCCGCCGATCCAGGAGATCTTCAAGCGTGGCCAGGAAGTCATCATCCAGGTCATCAAGGAAGCCATCGGCACCAAGGCCCCGAACCTCAGCACCTTCATTAGCATCGCCGGGCGCTACCTGGTGTTGATGCCGAGCTTGAACCGCGTCGGTGTGTCGCGCAAGATCGAGGACGTGGATGCCCGCAAGCGGTTGCGGGAGATCATGAACCGCCTCAACCCGCCGAAGGGCGTCGGCTTCATCGTCCGCACGGCCGCCATCGACCGCAACGAGCAGGAGTTGCAGAACGACCTCGCGTACCTGTTGCGGCTGTGGCAAGTCGTTGCGCGGCGCATCAAGAAGATGCCCTCGCCGGTCGAAATCTACCGCGAGTCGGACATGATCACGCGGACCATCCGCGACAACTTCACGAGCGACATCACGACGATCTGGGTGGACGAGGCGAACGCGTTCGCGCAGGCGTCCGAGTTCCTGCAAATCGTCATGCCGCGCTTCGCCGACCGCATCCGCTTCTTCTCGGACACCGAGCCGCTGTTCAACAAGTACCGCGTCGATGAGGAGATCGCGAAGATCAACAACAAGCGCATCGACTTGCCCCTGGGCGGGTCGATCATCATCGAGCAGACTGAAGCGCTGGTCGCCATCGACGTGAACAGCGGCAACTTCCGGGCGGACGCGCCGGGTGCCGAGGAGACGGCCTTCCAGGTCAACCTGATCGCCGCCAAGGAGATCGCGCGGCAACTCCGCCTGCGCGACCTGGGCGGGGTGATCGTCAACGACTTCATCGACATGCGCAACGAGGGCCACCGCCGCAAGGTCGAGGAGACGCTGGACGCCGCGCTGCGGCGCGACCGGGCGCGCACCAAGATCCTGCGCATCTCGCAGTTCGGCATCATCGAGATGACCCGCCAGCGCATCCAGCCGTCGCTCAAGAAGCGCATCTTCAACGAGTGCGGCCACTGCAAGGGCACCGGCTACGTCAAGACTTACGAGACGATCGGCATCGAGGTGATGCGGCTGCTGCAACTGGCGGCGCACCGCGCGCCGCTGATCACGTCGGTGACGATCGCGTTGCACGTCGAGGCGGCGTTCTACCTGCTCAACCGCAAGCGTAAGGAGATCGCGGCGCTCGAGGAGCGGGCGAAGCTCGAAGTCCACATCGACGGCCGGCCGGGCGTGTCGCCGGAGCTGCTCGATTTCCGCTGCGTGGACGGCAACGGCAGCGAGGTGCGGCTGTTCGGCAACCCGCCGCCGAGGCCGGCGTTCCGCAGCGGCCCGCAGCGTGAGTTCCGCGGCAACGACCGCCGCCCGCCGGCGCTCGACTAACAAACCTGGCGAGCCGGAAAGCGTGAGCGCCCGGAGTTCTTCGTCAAGAACTCCGGGCGCTGACGCTTTCCGGCTCGCCTTTCACGTGGCACTTCAGCACCTCGTTGAGGTCGCTAGGTCGCGTCAGCCACTCGCGGGAATCGTCGAGGATGCAACCATTGGCGACGAATCGACCTCGGCGTTCTCTCCGGGCGTGGCGGCTCGCTGGCTTCCAGTGGGCCGTTGGTCTGGCCGTCGTCGCCGGGCTGCATGTCGAATACCGCATCGGGGTCGTCCACCCACCGGGCTGGCTGTTCGCCGGATTGCTCCTCGCACTGGCGGCCGGCTGCCTGTTCGGACTCCGCGGGATTCTCGCCGGGCCGGGTCGCAGCCGCGTGGCCGGCCGATGGCTCGTCGGGGCGGCCCCCGTTGCCAGCCTCCTTGCCCTGTTCGTTCTCGCCCCGCTCCGTTTCCAGGCCCGCGACGTGCGGCCGACAACGGCGGCGGCGGCCTCCTACATGGCCTGGGTCAACGCCGCGGAGGTCGCGGTCCCGTGGGCCTACCCGCGGCGGCTGGAGTCGGACCGCGTGGTGATGTTCTACCGCGACGGCCTAGCCGACCCAGGGCAAGACCTCGCGGACATGGACCGGCACGTCGCCGACCTGGAGCGGCAGTCGGGCCGGCCGTTGCTGGCAAAAATCCAGTGGGTTCGCGGCGTGCCGCCCGGCACCGCCGGACTCTCGACGCCGGGGTTCGCCTTCGGGAGTGATGCCAGCCCGGCCGGCCGGCTCGACCGGCACGAGTTGGCGCATTCGGTCCTGAATCAGCACGTCGCCCCCGGCTCGGTCCCGCCGGCGCTCCTCAACGAGGGCTGGGCCGAGGCGGTTTCGCGCGAAGACCCGCGTCACGCCCTCGGTGCCCTCCAACTCCGGCGCGAGGTCGCGCAACTCTGCCGGCTGACCGACGGCGAGTTCGCCGAGACGTTGTCGGGGTTTCTAGACCCGGCGGGGATGGGCCAACTGGTCCAGGCGTCGAAGGACCGGGGGGAAGACTTCTCGCTGCTGACCGAGTTCACGGGCGACTTCTGGTACCACCGGGGGCGGGGTCCCGTCTACGGTTTCGGGCGATCCTTCGTCGCCTACCTGATCCGGGAGTACGGCACCCCCAAGTTCATCGACCTCTATTACCGCGTCCGGCCGGGCACGTTCGCCGCGGACTGCCGCGAGGTGTTCGGCGTGTCGGCGGTCGAGTTGGAGCGGCAATTCTGGCTCGATGTCGCCCGCCCGCAGTAGTGCCTCCGATTGCTACCGCTTCATCAGCATCTCGTCGAGGTTGAGCACGACGTTGGCGACGACGGCCCACGCCGCGGCGTCGGCGTCCGCGCTGCCGACGAGTTGCGTCGCCAGCCTCGCGTCGGCGACGTACTTCGCCTTCGCTTTCGCGTGCAACGCCGTTAGCCGCGTCGCCTCGGCGGCGGTCGGGGCGCGGCTGAGGGTCTGCATCGTCAGCCACGCCAACTTGTCGCCGGGCTGCTTGGCCGCTTGCATCCCGAGGGCGACGGCCGCCTCAACGTACACGGGGTCGTTGAGCGTCACGAGGGCTTGCAGCGGCGTGTTGCTGCGGCCGCGGCGCACGGTACACGCCTCGCGGCTCGTCGCGTCGAAGGCCATCATCGACGGGTACGGGCTGGTCCGCCGCCACTCGGTGTAGATTCCACGGCGGTACTTGTCCTCGCCCGCACTCGTCTGCCAATCGACGCTACTGCCGAAGGCCGCGTTCAGCCCGCTCGACGGCTGCGGCGGCTTCACACTCGGCCCGGACATCTTGCGGCTGAGCAGCCCCGACACCGCGAGCGCCTGGTCGCGGACCATCTCGGCCGTCAGCCGCTCGCGCGGGCCGCGGCTGGCGAGCCGGTTGTCGGGGTCCAGCGCTAACAGCGCCGGCGTCACCTTCGACGACTGCCGGTAGGCGGCACTCGTGACGATCAACTTGACGAGCCGCTTCACGTCCCACTTCGTGGCTTGCAGCTCGACCGCCAGCCAGTCGAGCAGCGCGGCGTTCACCGGCGGCTCGCCCTGCGCCCCGAACTCCTCGGAGGTGCGCACGAGGCCGTGGCCGAACAGGCTCTCCCAATAGCGGTTGACGGTCACACGAGCGGTCAGCGGGTTCTCCGGGGCGACGAGCCACTCGGCGAGCGTCAGCCGGTTCAGCGGCTTGCCCTTCGCCAGCGCCGGGAACGCGGCCGGGGTCCCCTCAGTGACGACCGCGCCCAAATCGAGGAAGCTGCCGCGGTACTGCAACTTCGTGACGCGGCGTTGGTTCGCCGGCAACTCTTGCATCACGGGCACGGTCGTGGGCGCGCGGTGCTTCGCGACCTCCGCCCGCACCGCGTTCGCCTTCACCTTCAGCGACGCCTGCACGCGCGGGTCTTGCGCCGTGGCCAGCTTGTCGAGCCGCACCGCCGTAGCTTCGAGTTGCGCCCGTTTCATCTTTAGCGTCAGCGTGTCGCCGACGGCCAGCGTCGGGCTCTCGTCGCTGCGGTCGGCGTCGGCGGTGTTGTTGAAGAAGGCGAAGAGCGCGAAGTACTCCGTCTGCGTAATGGGGTCGTACTTGTGCGTGTGGCACTGCGCGCAGGCCAGCGACGTGCCCATCCACACGGTGAGCGTCGTGTTGACCCGATCGACCACGGCGACGTTGCGGAACTCCTCGTCGCTCGTGCCGCCCTCGTTGTTGGTCATCGTGTTGCGGTGGAACGCTGTGGCGATGCGCATCTCGTCGGTCGCGTCGGGCAGCAGGTCGCCGGCGAGCTGCTCGACGGTGAAGCGGTCGAACGGCAGGTTACGGTTGTACGCCCGGATGACCCAGTCGCGGTAGGCCCAGATGGTGCGGCGGGGGTCGTCGGCGTAGCCGGCGCTGTCGGCGTAGCGGGCCAAGTCGAGCCACTGCCGCGCCCAGTGCTCGCCGTAGGCGGGGCTGGCCAGCAGCCGATCGACGAGCTTGTCGTAGGCGTCGGGTGAAGTGTCCTTCGCGAACGCCTCGACTTCGGCCGGCGTCGGCGGCAGGCCCGTCACGTCGAGCGTCACCCGGCGGACGATCGTCGCGCGGTCGGCCTCGACTTGCGGCGTCAGCTTGAGCGCTTCGAGCTTCGCCAGCACGAAGCGGTCGATAGGGTTCTTGACCCACGCCGCGTTGGCGACTGCTGGCAGGTCGGGCCGCGTCGGCTTGGTGTATGACCAGTGCCCGGCGTACTCGGCCCCCTGTGCGATCCAGCGCGTCATCACGTCGCGGTCGGCGGCGGTGAGGGTCTTGCCGGTGCGCGGCGGCGGCATCACGACATCCTTGTCGTGCGACAGGATGCGCTCGATCATCGCGCTCTCGGCCGGCTTGCCGGGGACGAACGCCTCGCCCTCGACGGCCCCCTCGCGGGTGTCGAGCCGCAGGCCGGCCTTGCGCTGCTTCTCGTCCGGGCCGTGGCAGGCGACGCACTTGTCGAAGAGGATCGGCCGCACGTCGCGGTTGAAATCGACCTTCGCCGGCTCGGCCGCGGCAACATTGCCGGCGAGTGCCGCGGCAAGAACGAGAAGCACGGGGCGCATCGGCGGCACCAGCGGAGGGGGCTTCGGCGAGACCCTCATCATGACGGCTGCCGGCGCGGAGTGCAAGCCTCCCGTCGAATTCGCGCGACTCCGGCGCGGGCCGGGAACGCCGTGCGGCGCGACAGATACAATGGCGTCACCCTTACCCCTGGGCCGCGCCGACCATGCCGAACGACTTCTACGAAACGCTGGGCGTGAGCCGCACCGCGACGGCCGACGAGTTGAAGAAGGCTTACCGCAAGCTCGCGGCGAAGCACCACCCCGACCGCAACCCCGGCGACAAGGAGGCCGAGGCCAAGTTCAAGGAAGTCTCCGCGGCCTACGAAGTCTTGTCGGACGCCAAGAAGCGCGAGCGCTACGACCAGTACGGCCACGCCGGGACGTCCGGGCCGGGCGGCGGCCCCGGCGGCGGCTATCCGGGGGGCGGCGGCTTCAGCGGCGGCCCGCAGATGGACCCGGAGATGGCCGAGGAGCTGTTTCGCAACGTCTTCGGCGGCAGCGGGGGCGGTGGGGGCGGCGGCTTCGGCGACATCTTCGGCGGCGGCCGCGGCCCCAAGAAGCGCAAGCAGGCCCCGCCGCCGGACATCGAGACCGAAGTCACGGTCCCCTTCCACGTCGCCTGCAACGGCGGCTCGGTGGGCATCAGCGTCGGCGGCCGCGGCATCGACGTGAAGGTGCCCGCCGGCATCGCCGAGGGCAAGAAGCTGCGCGTCCCCGCCGCGGCGACTGGCTCGTCGGACGTGATCCTCAAGGTCCGCGTCTCCGCCCACCCGTACTTCCAGCGCGACGGCAACGACCTGCTCCTCGAAGTGCCGATCAGCACCTTCGAGGCGATGTTGGGGGCGAAGGTCGATGTGCCGACGCTCGCCGGCGAGACGCTGACGGTGCGCGTCCCGCCGGGCACGAGTTCGGGGGCACGCATCCGCCTGCGCGGCAAGGGCGTCGTCGGCGGCGATCAGTACCTGACGATCAAGGTCGTCCCGCCGGCCCTCGACGACGCGCAGCGCGAGGAGTTAACGAAGCTCGCCGAGTCGGTGAACTTCGACGCGCGGGCCGATGTCCCGTGGGGGTGAAACGCGGTATCGAACGGGACCGGGGCTGACAACACTACTCGCTTGAAGGAGGTTGTGATCGTGGGGTCCGTACTTGGCATGTTCGCAGTGCTTCACGCGGCAGTCGTTAAAATCAATCAGGAACACGCGCGCTATCAGGATTACCCCTTGCCCCATTTATTGACAGTGAGTGAGAGCGCGGGCCTATTAGATGTCGAGTACCTGGGAGAGTACGAGTTGTGGTTCGACGACGAGAGTATCGTCACCATTCTTGAGGATTTGCTTCGTCTACTCGCCTCTCCGGAGGTCGCGCCACGACTTCGCACTTTCACTTACCGCACCGAAGCGTTTTTAGCGGCCAACGGCACGTATGACTACAACATCGACCCGCTCATCGAAGGCGACCAGCAGTTCCCGAATCTAATCCGCCTGTCTCTGGATCAAGGGCAGGGCGAACATGGCTACAAGATTCTGACTTCGCCCCTGTCCGGCGACGACTGGCTTGAGGCCGGGGTGTTGGCCCGGATGCTGGACAAGGCACCGCGGTTGGAGGAGTTGACGACGCCGGTCCCTCCGAACATCAACTTCTTTTCGGGAGGCCGTCACTCACTACGGTCACTGGATGTGGATTCAGGGTTCGGGCAAGAGAACTTCATTCGCCAGCTCGCGGGCTGTACGCGCTTCTCAGAGCTGAGTCGGCTTGTTTTTACAGACTACCGGCAGGATCACACGGCGGACTGGCGGCGGGATGCGACCAGTTTCGAGGATTACGTCCACTTCTTCGAGTCGCCGACGGCGAAACAGTTGGAATCTATCCGCCTCCAAGAAGTGAGTCTGTGCCCGCTGCAGATCGATCACCTGCTTAATATCCGCAGCACAGGAGTGACGTTGGCCAAGTTCGTGGACGATGCAAAACCTTGAGCCGTTAACGCTACGCCGCAAGCGACTGTTAGCCCGACGCTCGCGCGTCGGTCGGGCGGCCGGAGGCAATGTTGTCGTCGGCTCCGCGGTGCGGGAGCGTAGGCTGGGCACCCACGAGGGGTACCCCTACAGTTCGCCTGCGGCGGAGCCGTAGATCGATCGCCTGCAGCGGAGCCGGTTCTTGTAGGGGCATCCCCTTGTGGGTGCCCGGCCTGCGCTACCTCCCTGGGCAGAAGCCGCTACTCTCAGGAATGACCCGTCCCGACACGGAACCAACTGATGCCCCCCTTCACCCTCCTCAAGTCGCGGCGGCTCAAGACGCCGGCGCAGTTCGACGCCGCTTACAAGCGCAAGCGCTCCGCGGCCGACGGCTGCCTGATCGTCTACGCCTGCGAGCACGACTTTCCGGGGCCGCGGCTCGGCGTGTCGGTGTCGAAGAAGGTCGGCAATGCCGTGAACCGCAACCGCTACAAGCGGCTGTTCCGCGAGGCGTTCCGCTTGGTGCAGCACGACCTGCCCAACGCCGACTACGTGCTGATCCCGCGGCCCGGCCCAACGCCGACGCTCGAAGAGTTCAAGGCGTCGCTGGTCAAGGTCGCCCGGCAGGCCTTCCGCAAGCTGTCGCAATGAGGGCGGCCCTGCGAGCCGTGGCGCGGCTGCCGGGGGCGGCGCTGGCGGCGCTGCTGATCCTGGGCGTGCGGCTGTACCAGTGGTGCGTGCGGCCGTTCCTGCCGCCGTCGTGCCGGTTCGTGCCGGGGTGCAGCGACTACTTCATCCTCGCGGTCAAGAAGCACGGCCCGGTCTGTGGCGGGGCGAAGGGCGTCTGGCGCGTCTGCCGCTGCGGGCCGTGGAGCGCCGGCGGTTACGATCCGCCTTGACCGTGCAACGACGCCCGCCGTAGACTCCGCGACCATACGACGGTCAACGGGGTGAGACATGGCAGCGGACTGGCTTCGCCGGGTGACGTGGACGCTGATGCTCGTCGCCGTGGCGCTCGGCGTGGGGCTGCGGGTGCAGGCGTTCGCGCGCGGGCCGTCGTTCTGGATCGACGAGGCGATGCTCGCGCTCAACGTCGTCCACAAGCCGATTCCCGAACTCTTGCGGCCACTCGACCTGAACCAGGGTGCCCCCGTCGGCTACCTCGTGGCCAGCAAGCTCATGATGCGCGGCTTCGGCAACAGCGAATCGACGTTCCGTGCCCTGTCGCTTCTCGCCGGGCTGGCGGGGCTGCTGATTTTCGCCCGCTTCACGCACGCGGCGTTGCCCGAAGGCGCGGCCCGCCTCGGTACGTCGCTGTTCGCGCTCTCGCCGTACCTGGTGAGCTACTCCGCGGAGTTCAAGCAGTACGAACTCGACGCCGCTCTCGCCATCGGCCTGCTGCACGCCGCGCGGCCGGTCTGGCTGCGTACCGCGTCGCTGGGCCGGCACGTCTGGCTAGCGGTCGCGGGGATGCTGGCGGTCTGGTTCTCGCACCCGGCGGTGTTCGTGCTGGCGGGCGTCGGCGTCGCCATCGGCGTCGAGGCGTTGCGCACCGGGGAGCGGCGGGTGGTGCTGGGCCGCGCCCTCTTGGGGGCGTCGTGGGCGGCGAGCTTTGCGGTCTGCTGGCTCGGGTTCACGCGCAAACTCGGGATGAACCCGTACCTGCTCGACTACTGGGCCGGCCAGTTCGCGCCGCTGCCGCCGACGCGGCCGGGGGACTTCGCCTGGATCGCGCACCACTGCCTCGAACTCTTCGACAAGCCCGGCGGCTTCGCGTCCGGCGACTTCGGCGCGGGCGGCCTCGCGGCCTTCTGCTGGTGCCTCGGCGTCGCCGCTTTGCGCAAGGAGGAACGCCCCCTCTTGATCGCGTTAACGCTGCCGTTGGTGTTGGTGTTCCTGGCGTCGGGGCTGAAGAAGTACCCATTCGCCGGCCGACTGATGCTCTTCGCGGTGCCGCTACTGCTGGTCCTCGTCGCCCGCGGCGCGGCGGTCTTGATGGAGCGCATCCGCGGGCTGTCGTTGGCTCTACCGCCGCTGGTCGTGGGGTTGTTGTTGTTGCCGGGGGTCGCCGACTGTTGGTGGCACGTCAAGCAGCCGCTGCACGCCGAGGACGCGCGCGAGGTCGTGCGGCAACTCGAAGCCTTGCACGCGGCCGGGGAGCCGGTCTACGTCTACTACGGGGCCGTGCCGGCGTTCGCGTACTACGCCTGGCCGGGGCCGATCCCGCGCGAGGACGTGACGCTGGGGGTCGAGAACCGCAACGGCGACCCGCGCCGCTTCCTCGACGAGTTCCGCCCGCTACTGATGCAGCCGCGCGTCTGGGTCGTGCTGGCGCACCGGCAGGTCTCCGAGGAGGCGGCCATCCGCGCCTACCTCGACTCGGCCGGGGAGTGCGTCGAAGTCGCCCGCCGCAGTGACGCCGTCTTGCTGCGCTACGAGTCGCGCGTGCTGCTCGGCCGGCGGTGACTCTTGTCCGGCCGGCACCGGGCGTAGAATGCGACGCCTGGCCGCGGAAGCGCTTGACCCCGCGCGTCGGGGCGGTTAGCTTTGCCGTTGAGCTTGCCCCCGAGGACCGACAATGCGACTCCGACTGTTAACGGCCGCGCTCGCGCTAGGTCTCTCTGCGGGCACGGCGGCGGCCCAGGGGCAGTACCGCCCCGTCGAGCCGATCAAGCTGCCGCTCGACGGCAACGGCGTCTGGACGCTGCACTTCGCCTACACGCCGCCGCGCACCCTCGTGGTGGACACGAAGGCCGGCCGCAAGACGGTCTGGTACATGGTCTACCAAGTTTGGAACAAGTCCGACACGTCGCTGCCGTTCCGGCCCGAGTTCGAGCTGGTCACCAAGGACGGCCAACTGCGGGCGTACCTCGACGAGCCCTACCCCGGCCCCGTCGCCGACGCGATCCGCAAGGTCGAAGACCCGACCGGCGAGTTAAAGCTCAAGACGACCATCGGCATCACCGAGGCGATGATCCCCGTGACGAAGGCCGACTCCGTGCCGAGGGCGGTCTACGGAGTTGCGATCTGGGTGGACGCCCCGGCGAAGTCCGCCGAGTCGAACAACTTTAGCGTCTACGTGACGGGCCTGTCGAACGGCAACGCCCGGCAGGAGCGCCCGGACGGCGTGGACAGTATCAGCCGCAAGACGCTGCAAATTGACTTCAACCGGCCGACGGACGCCGCACGCGCCGGCACGGACGACATCCGGCCGAGCGACAACAGCGGCCTCGGCTCCGAGAAGTGGGTGTATCGCGTCGTGCCCGCCGACAAGGCGGTCGTCCCCGGCGTGCAGAAGGACGCGGGGAAGTAGTTGGATTTGGCGAGCCGGAAAGCGTCAGCGCCCGGAGTTCTTCGCGTCAGTGACTGTGCTTTACGAACTCCGGGCGCTAACGCTTTCCGGCTCGCCAACTCGCTCCGCCACGATCGCCGTCAGCCGGTCCTCGTAGCGCGTCAGGATCAGCTCGCGGGCCACCGTGCCGCGCAGCTTCAACGCCCGCCGCACATCGTCCGCGTCGAGGTTCGCCCCGCGCTTCAGGATCGTCAACCGCCCCACGTCGTGTTCCGCCAGGGCCGCCGTGACCCGCTTCGCGTCCCACGGCAACGCCGCCAACACGCGGTAGGCCGTGGCGAACGGCGACGGCGTCAGCACGTCCGACGTGAGCATCGCCAGGCCCGGATCGTACTGCCGGCCGCCGACGGACGCCGCGAGGGTCGCGAGCAGGTCGCCGCGGCTGACTGTGGCGTCGGGGTCGTGGACGTACTCCCCGAGTTCGCCGACGTCGCAGTACGCCCCGGCGACGCCGGTCAGCGTGTCGCCCGACGGCAGCATGGTCGCGCGGGTGCCAGCGCTAGCGAGCGGGCCGAACCAGAAGACGCACTCCTTCAACTCGCCGCGGACGCTGACGAACTCGACCTCGGCGTGGCCGTAGCGGGCCAGGTCGTCGCGCGGGATGCCGGGCGCGAGCTTGGCCGCCCACGGGAAGCCGGCGGGGAAGCGGCGCTCAAGCGCCGACAGTGGCGGCTCGCACTGCTCGACGCCCAGCACCCGCCGGCCCCCGCCACGCCGGCCCGGATCGACGAACGCCGCGTGAATGCCAGCGAGGTCGAAGGTCAGCGCGTCGCCAACGGTCGCCCGCCCCGCCAACCCTGCGGCGTCGAGGTTCGCCTGCGTGAGCGAGACCATGACGGGGTCGCGGTCGATGGCGACCACGTCGCGCCCGGCGGCGGCGAGGGCCAGCGCGTCCGCGCCGAGGCCGCAGCACAAGTCGGCGACGCGGCCGTAGGGGGCGAAGCGCTTCGCCCGGTGGGCCGCCGTGGCGTCGCCGCTGGCCATCTCGTAGGCGTCGCGGGTAAAGAGCATTCGGCCCGCGTCGGCGAACTTGCCGACCGCCTTGGCCCGCAACAACGTCTGGTCGAGGGCCGCGCGGGCCAACTCGGCCGGGAAGCGCTTGCGGAGGCGGTCGAAGGCGGCCGGGTAACTCACGTCGGTCGGCTGCAACTGCGCCGCGTCGGCCAGGGCGCTCGCACCCACCGGCGTGAGGAGTTGCTGCAAGGTTTCGAGGGTCATCCGCTCAGTCTAGGCTTGCCGGGGGCCGTGTCCCGACTCAGAATGCCCGCGTTCGCTTGACGACCACACTCCCCCACCTGGGCACGCGCATGAAGATCGGGATGAACCTCCTGTTGTGGACTGGCCTCGTCGGCGAGTCCGACTTCCCGACCATCGCCAAGATCAAGGCGGCCGGGTACGACGGCGTCGAGGTCCCGCTCTTAGACGGCGACGCTAAGCACTACAAGATGCTCCGCGCCGAACTCGACCGCCAGGGCCTAGCCTGCTCGACGGTGACGGTCATGAACCCCGACACCAACCCGATCAGCCCCGACGCCGGCGTGCGGGCCAAGGCGGCGGAGCGGCTGAAGTGGGCCATCGACATGAACCACATCCTCGGCAGTTACGCGATGGTCGGCCCCTACCACAGCCCGCTGGGTGTCTTCTCCGGGGCCGGCCCCACCGCCGACGAAAAGGCCCGCGCCGCCGACGTGTTACGCCCCGCCGCCGAGCTGGCGAAGGACGCGAACTTAACCCTCGCCATCGAGTACCTGAACCGCTTCGAGTGCTACTTCCTGACGACCGCCGTGGACGCCGTGGCCCTGGTCAAGGCGGTCGATCACCCGAGCTTCCGCTGCATGTACGACACCTTCCACGCCCACATCGAGGAGAAGTCACAGGCGTCCGCGATCAAGACGGTCGCGCCGGTAATGGCCCACGTCCACATCTCCGAGAACGACCGCGGCACGCCGGGCACCGGACAAGTTCGGTGGGCCGAGGCGTTCCAGGCGATCCGCGACACCGGCTACGACGGCTGGTTCGTCATCGAGGCTTTCGGCCGCGCCCTCCCCGATCTCGCCGCGGCGACGCGCGTCTGGCGCGACCTGTTCCCGTCGCCGGACCAAGTCGTGAACGACGGCATCAAGTTCATCCGCGAGCAGTGGGCGGCTACGAAATCGCGGTAACCGACCGAGCGCGGCGACTACGGTCTTCTGTAGCTGGCCTCTGTGAGGCCGGTGCCTTTCTCTTCTGTAGCTGGCCTCTGGGAGGCCGGTCTTACCCCCTGGGTCGGTGTCTCCCGTGTGGGGAAGGAAGACCGGCCTCACAGAGGCCAGCTACAGAAGAAACCGACTCTTGAACACCCGGAAACAGTCTCCGATGAGTCTCGACGCCGACCTCGGCGAACTCGCCGACCTGTCGCGGCGCGTTGTCTACTTCCCCGTGCGGCACCACAGCCCCGCGGGGGCGAAACTGGTGCGCGACGCCATCGACCGCGTGCGCCCCGACGTTGTGCTGATCGAGGGGCCGAGCGACTTCAACGGCCGGGTGTCGGAGCTGATGCTGCCGCACCGGCCGCCGATCGCTATCTACAGTTACCTCGTCGTGCGTAGCCCGGACCCGCACGTCCCCGACCGCCGGCAGGGCGTCTACTACCCCTTCTGCGAACACTCGCCGGAGTGGCAAGCCGCGCGCCACGGCCACGCCAACGGGGCGGCCGTCCGCTTCATCGACTTGCCGTGGGCCGACCTCGCAGGGGTCGAGGAGCCAACGCCGGCGACGCCGACGAACCGCTACGCCGACCGCGCCGCCGTCGGCAACCCCTACGTCCGCGAGGTGTGTGCGCGGCTGGGCGTCGAGAGTTTCCACGACGCCTGGGACACGCTCTTCGAGATCGAGCCGGCCACCGAGTTGACGGACTACCTGCGCCGCGCCCACCGGCTCTGCGCGACGATGCGGCTCGTCGAAGGCGACGCCACCGGCGGTGACGCCGCGCGCGAACTGCACATGGCCCGGCACGTCCGCGCGGCGCTGGCGGAGTTCGCCGGCCCGGTGTTGGTCGTCACCGGCGGCTACCACTCGTTGGGCTTACTCGAACTGCTGCGCCGCGAGACCCTGCCGGAACCGCGGGCTTCGACGCTGCAAGTCGAGGCCCGCGGCATCGCCCTGACGCCGTACTCGTTCGAGCGGCTGGACAGCCTCACGGGGTACAACGCCGGGATGCCGAATCCCGGCTTCTACCACCAACTCTGGCACGCCCAAGCCCGCGGCGAGACGCGCGTCCACAAGCTCTTGATGCGCGAGGTCGTCGGCAAGTTACGGGCGAAGCGTCAGCCGGTGTCGTCGGCCGACCTGATCGCCGCGGAGGTCACGGCCGAGGCCCTCGCGGCGGTCCGGGGGCACGCCCGCGTCTGGCGTACCGACTGGCTCGACGGCCTGACCGCGTCGCTCATCAAGGACGACACGCTGCCCGGCGTGACGCACCCGATCCTCGCGGCGATCAACGAGGTCTTGCGCGGCGGCGAGCGCGGTCAACTCGCCGAGGGCACGCTGTTGCCGCCGTTGGTCGCCGACGTGCGCCGGCAACTCGACGCCCACGACTTGACGCCTGCGGTCAGCGGCCGCGACGTGAAAGTCGATCTCGCCGACGCGGCGGGGCGGGAGCGTAGCCGGGTGATGCACCGCCTCCGCACGCTCGAAGTTCCGGGCTTCACGCTCACCAACGACGTAATGGCGGGGCGCAGCAAGCTCGCCTTCGTCGAGACGTGGCGGCTCGCCTGGTCGCCGGAGTTCGACGCCAGCGTGATCGAGAACAGCCGCTACGGCGCGACCCTCGTCGAGGCGGCGACGGCCAAGCTCGGCGAGCGCGCCGCGGCCTCCCAGCGCGACGCGAGGGCGGCGGCGCAACTGCTCTTCGACGCCGCGCTCGCGGGACTCGACAGCCTCACCGACGAGCTGCTCGCCGTCGTCACGCAACTCGTCCGCACCGACGGCGACTTCGTCAACGTGAGCGGTGCCCTCGGCCGCGTGCTGTTCCTGTACCACTACGACCCCGTGCTCGGCGTCACCGGCCGGGCCGACGTGGCGGGGCTGCTGTGGGAGACGTTCGACCGGTCGCTGTGGCTGCTCGAAAGCCTCGGCCAGACGCGCGGCCTCGACGCGGCGGTGTTCGAGGGCGTCCGCGACATCCTCGACACCTTCGAGCGCTGCGAGGCCGCACTCGGCCTCAGCGGCGACGACCTGCGCGACATGTTCCGCCGCGTCGCCGCCGACCGGGGGCAGAGTCCGGGCGTCCGCGGGGCGTGTCTCGGCGGCTCGTGGGTGCTGCACGACACCGACGGCGACACCGTCACCGCCCGGCTGCAAGAGTTCGCCGACCCCGAACACCTCGGCGACTTCCTCGCCGGGTTGTTTGCGTTGGCCCGCGAGCAGGCGCAACGCCAGCGGCCGCTGATTCAGGCGATTCAGACGGTGCTCAACGGCTTCGACCTCGACCAGTTCCTCGCGGCGTTGCCGGCGTTGCGGCTGGCGTTCACCTTCTTCACGCCGCGCGAGAAGCACCGGCTCGCCCTCACCTTGCGCGACCTGCTCGGTCTCGCCGGCGAACCGGAGACGGCGGCGCTCGCGGTGAGCGCCGAGACCGCCGTGCGGGCACTGATGCTCGAAGACCGGCTCACGACGTTGGCGAAGACTTACGGCCTGCGGGGGTTCGACTCATGACGCCGCGCGACCACCTGACCCGCTGGCGACTCGTCCTCGGGGCCGACGCCGAACAGGGTCTCGGCCAGGGCCTCGACGGCAACGCCGCGCGGCAAGACGCCGCCCTGGAGTACCTGTACGGCCGCGAGTACGGGCAGGGCCGCAACGTCCGTGGACGGGGCGCACCGGGGTCGCCCGGCGGCGGCGAGGACTCGGTGCTGAGTGTGCCCGACTGGATCAACGACGTTCACGAGCTTTTCCCGCAGCGCACCATCGAGCGCCTCGAAAAGGACGCGCTGGAGCGCTACAGCATCAGCGAACTCGTCACCAACGCCGACCTGCTGAGCCGCGCGCAACCCAGCCCGACGCTGCTCAAAGCGGTGTTGCAGACGAAGCACTTGATGAACCAGGAAGTGCTCGCCCTCGCGCGGCAACTGGTGCGGCGGGTCATCGAGCAGTTGCTCGAGAAGCTCGCCCGGCCGGTGCGCTCGGTGTTTCTCGGGGCCGCCAACCGGCAGCGGCGCTCGTTTCAAAAAGTCACCAAGAACTTCGACGCGCGGGCCACCATCCGCGCCAACCTCCGGCACTTCGACACCGACAAGCAACGCCTGAGCATCCGCACGCCGCACTTCCTGAGCCGCGTCCGCCGGCAGTGCGACCGCTGGCAAGTCATCATCGTCGTGGACCAGTCGGGCAGCATGGTCGATAGCGTGATCCACGCGGCCGTGACGGCGTCGATCTTCTTCGGCATCCGCACGCTGAAGTCGCACCTGATCGCCTTCGACACCAACGTCATCGACCTGACGAGCGACTGCCACGACCCCGTCGAGACGCTGATGAAGGTGCAACTCGGCGGCGGCACCGACATCGCCGCGGCGATGGCCTACGCCGCGACGCTGGTCGAGAACCCGCGCCGCACGATCGTCGTGCTGATCACCGACTTCTTCGAGGGCGGCAGCGAGTCGCGCTTACTCAGCGTCACGCGGCAACTCGTCGAGGGCGGCGTGAGCGTGCTGGGCCTCGCGGCGCTCGACTCGCGGGCCGAGCCGCAGTACGACCGCCGGCTGGCGCAACTGCTGGTGAACCTGGGGATGCACGTCGGCGCGATGACGCCGGGCGAGCTGGCCGAGTGGGTCGCGGCCAAGGTGAAATGACCGCGGGCAATTACTCCGCGCTCTTGAGCTTCGTGCCGGTGCGGATGTCGGGGGCCTCGCCGGGGGAGCGTTCGGGCGGAGTCGTTTGCCAGTCGCCGTCGAAGCCGACGCGCACGCCCTCGACGTAGAGGCGGTGCATCTCCTTCGGGTGGAACTGGATGCCGTTGTCGAGCGCGACGAAGTCCGGCCGCAAGGCACTGACGTGGAAGTTGACGCCGTTGAGCTGGGACATGTGGTACAGGTTCGCCACGTCGCGGCGGATCTGGGCGTGGATCACCGCGCCGCCGCTCGCCCCCAGTACCCGGAAGACGCGGGCCTTCACTTTGGCCTCGGTCGGGTAGAACTTGCCGGCGATGATGACGTACAGGTTCGCCCCCCCCGGCTTGCCCTCGGCCGCCTCCTCGAAGACGCCCGGCGGCACGAACACCGGGCCGGTCACGCCGCCATCGACGTGCAACTCCCGCTTCGACTCGCCGTTGACCTCGACGGCCAGGCTCACCGGCGGGAACACGCCGGGGATCGAGCACGACGCCAGGATCACGTCCCGAATCAGCGTGCGGCTCGTGGCCGTGCGCCGCGACGCGATCGCGCCGAGGTCCCAGACGACGGAGCGACGCGACTCGAGGTTCATCGTGGCGACGTAGAGCCGCCGGCCCTTGGCGTGCTCGGTGGCGAGGTCGCCGAGGATCGCGTCCGTCAGGTTCGTCTCGATCAGGCCCCGCAGCGGCGTGTTGAGGGCGAAGGAGTCGCGGAAGGGGACGGTCGCCCAGGCGCGGAACTTCAGCACGTCGGCCTGGCCGATCTCGGTGTAGAAGCGGCGCAGGTCGTCGTCGTGCTTCGGGCCGAGGAACGCCAGCGGCGCGATCAGTGCCCCGGTGCTGATGCCGGTCACCACGTCGAAGTCCGGCCGCTTGTTCGCGCGCGTCCAGCCGTTCAGAATACCGGCGGTGTACGCGCCGTAGGAGCCGCCGCCGGACAGCGCGAGCACGTTGAGCGGCCGCCGCGACGGGGTCGCCGGCTCCAGCGAGACGGTCGCCGGGGCCGGCTTGGCGGGGCCGTCGGCGATGACGTGGTGGGTCAGGCGGCCCGGCAGCAGCCACGCCGGCATGCAGCCGCCCGCGGCGACCAGGACGACGGCGAGCGCGTAGGGGCTTGTCCTCATGGTGCAGGCAATACCCGCGCCCCCCGGCCACTGTCAAGGCGTGTCAACCCGCCGCCCCTCGCCGGCCGTGGGTTGGCGTAGTCACGGCCGGACGGATGCGTTAGCTTCCGCGAACCTCACTCGGGTCAGGAGTCCCCATGTTCGCCGCCCTCGCGCTCGCTTGGTCCGCCTCGTTCGCCCTGGCCGCCCCGCCGGACCCTCTCGCCGGCCTGCGCTTCCTGGGCGACGAGCCGACCTTTGTCGCCGTGTTCCGCCCGGCCGCCCTGTGGGAGCTGCCGATGTGCAAGCCTGCGCGCGACCGCTTCCCGGCGGCGAAGGCGGCGGCGGCGTCAGGACAGAAGATGCCAGATCATCCCGCCGTGGACATGGACGCGACGCTGGCCCACGGGCTGGTCGGCCTGTGCCAGATGCTCGACATCGACTCGCCGGCCGAGGTCGAGCGGGTCGCCGTCTTGGGCGGGGCGGAAGCGGTCGTGATGGTGACGCTGCGTCGGCCGTTCGAGCTGACCAAGTTGGCGGCCCACCTGCCGGCGGTCGTGGGCCTCCCCGCGGACGCGCCCGACCCGGTGACGAGTCGCACGCTCGCCGGCCGGCCGTACCTGCGGATCGACGGCGTCTGGACCGGCGTGCTGCTGCTCGACGGCGGGCGGACGCTGATCGCGGGCCCGCCGCACCGGCTGGAGCGGCGGGCCGACCTCGCCCCGGTGCCGGCTCGGCTGGCGGAGCGCGTCCTGGCCGGCGACCACCTGATCTACTTCACTGCCGACCCGACGCTGGCCGGCACCTACGCGAAGTTCGTCGTCGGCGACGCGGCCCTCGACGGCCTGAACTCGGCGTGCGCCGGCGTGCGGTACGCGGGCCAGACGACGACCGTGGACGTGTGGCTCGACGGCGGCGTGCCCCCGGCGGAACTCGCGGAGACGCTCAAGGCGGCGGGCGCGGCGGCGGCCAAGCAACTCCGCGCGCTGCCGCTGGCGACCATGGACCAGACCATGCCGACCTTCGAGCCGTTCGTCACGGCGTTCGCGGCGGGGCTGGAGAAGGTCGCGCCGCTGCCGTCGGCCGGCGGGGTGGCCGCGCGGGTCACGGTCGCCGCCGCCCCGCCGGCATACCTCCTCGCTTGCTTCCCCGGCCCGATGCAGACCGACGCCGGCACGTCCGCCCAGGCGACCCCCGACAACCCGAACCTGGAGGCACTCGCGAAGGCGTTGCTGGCTTACGAGGCGAAGCACGGCACACTTCCGCCGGCCGCCACCCAGGACGCCGCCGGCACGCCGCTGTTGAGCTGGCGGGTGGCGATCCTGCCGTTCCTCGGGGCCGACGCGGCGAAGCTGCACGCCGAGTTCCGCCAGGGCGAAGCGTGGGACAGCCCGCACAACCTCGCCCTCATTACGAAGATGCCGACCGCCTTCGAGGCGTTCGCCCACAAGTCCGGCGAACCGCTCACCCCGTACCAGGTCTTCGCCGGGGCCGGCACCGCCTTCGACGGCCCGGCCGGCCGCGCCACCAAAGACTTCCCGGACGGCACATTGACGGTCCTCGTTGGCGAGTCCGGCCGGCTCGTGCCGTGGACCAAGCCGCAGGACATGCCGTTCGACCCGGAGCAACTGATCCGCGGCTGGCAGCGGCCGAACAGCACTCAGCTCGACGACCGGGTCTGGCTGGGGTTCGCCGACGGCACGGTCGCCGCCGTCCGCACCGGCACCGGGAGGCCCCAGCCGGGCGTGCCGAGCCGCGACGAACTTCAGCGCCGGCTGCGGGCTGCCGTCACCCGTAACGGGGCCGAGGCGCTCACGCGGGCCGACCTGCCGACCGGTGTGTCCGTGCGCGACCGGCGGTTCCGCCCCGGCGACATCGTACCGGCCCAGTACGTCCCCGCGAAGTGACCGGCCGGGGCGACCGCGGCCCCGCCCCGCGCTTGTGCGGCGTCGGCTCTCCGCGTACCTTATGGGCAGTCGCGCTGCTCTGTCAACGGTCGAGGGGTCTGCCATGAGCGAAGTGTCTGCCGAGGTCAAGATGTCGCGGATGAAGGAGTTCTTGCAACTCCTGCCGCTGACGATGGCGGTCGCCGGCCTGCCGGAGTGCCACCCCGACCGCTCGTTCACGGCCGACCAGATGGAGGCCCGCCTCATCTCGATCCGCATGGCCTACAAGGTGACGAGAACCTTCATGCGCGAGATCGCCGAGACGGGGACGTAACGCCTCGTGCCGCAATCGTCAGCGCCCGGAGCGTTCGCGACAACTCAGCCGAGTTCGGGCACGGACTCAAGGCGCTGACGCTTCCGGCACCTGAATCTTCACCATCGCCCCCCGCGGGCCGAGGTCTTGCCGCCATGCCGAGTCCCGAGACGAACGAGTTACTCGCGGGGCTGACCCCGCCGCAGCGTGACGCGGTCACCCACGTCGATGGGCCGCTGCTGATCCTCGCGGGGGCCGGCTCGGGGAAGACGCGCGTCATCACCCGCCGCGTCGCGTACCTGCTCTCGCAAGGGGTGCGGGCGCACAACATCCTGGCGATCACCTTCACCAACAAGGCCGCTGGCGAGATGCGGCACCGCGTCGAGCAACTCGTCCCCGGCAACAAAGTTTTCGTCAGCACCTTCCACAGCCTCGGGGCGCGACTCCTGCGGCAGTACGGCGACCGCCTGAACATCGACCGTAGCTTCACGATCTACGATGTCGATGACCGCAACCGGCTCGTGAAGGCCGCGCTGGGCACGGCCGGGATCGACGACGTGAAGTTCACGCCCGACCGCCTCGCCGGGGCCATCAGCAAGGCCAAGAACATGCTGCTGACGCCCAAACTGTACGAGGCGACGGCCAACGACTTCTTCACGCAAACCGTGGCGAAGGTGTACTATCTGTACGAGAAGAAGTTGCGGGCCGCCAACGGCATGGACTTCGACGACCTACTGTATCTGCCGGCCCTGGCGTTGAAGCTCAACGAGGAGTTACGCCGCGACCTCGACCGCCGCTTCAAGTACATCCTCATCGACGAGTACCAGGACACCAACCAGGCCCAGTACGAGATTGCCCGGCGCTTGAGTATCAACGAGCCGAACTTGTGTGTGGTGGGCGACCCCGACCAGAGCATCTACAAGTGGCGCGGCTCGGACATCAAGAACATCCTCGACTTCGAGCGCGACTTCCCCGCGACCAAGGTCATCACGCTGGAGCAGAACTACCGCAGTACGCAAGCGATACTGCACGCCGCGAGTGTGCTCATCGACCACAACAAGCAGCGCAAGAAGAAGGCCCTCGTCACGGCCAACGCCGAGGGCGAACCGGTGCGCGTGCTGACCTTCGACAACGGCCTTGAAGAGGCCGAGGGCGTCGTCGTCCGCATCAAGGAGGCGGTCCAAGCCAAGAAGTTCCGCTACCGCGACCACGCGATTTTCTTGCGCATCAACGCCCTGTCGCGGACGCTGGAGTCGGCGTTCGTCAAGCACGGCGTGCCGTTCCAGATCGTCCGCGGCTTGGCCTTCTTCGACCGCAAGGAGAACAAGGACATCCTCGCGTACCTGCGGCTGCTGGTGAACCCGGCCGACACAGTGAGCTTCCTGCGTGTCGTTAACGAGCCGTCGCGGGGCGTCGGCAAGGTGTCGCTCGATCGCCTGGTGGGGTATGCCGCCGACCTCGACATCACGCTGCTCAACGCGGCGGGGCAGGTCCACAAGATCGTCGAGATTCGCGGCAAGGCGGCGACCGGCTTACGCGACTTCCACCGGCTCATTGCCGAGCTGCGCACGCAACCCGACCTGCCACCGCACGAGATGATTCGGCTCGTGCTCGACAAGTCGAGTTATCGCAAGACTCTGCAAGAGTCCACCGAGGAAGAGGACGCCGACCGCCTCGCCAACATTGAGGAACTCATCACGGCCGCGAAACAGTTCTCCGACGAGGACGCGAGTCGGACCTTGAGCGACTTCCTCGAACAGATCGCGTTAGCATCCGATGTCGATAGCTGGGACGAGGAGTCCGACCGCGTCAGTGTTATGACCTTCCACGCAGCGAAAGGGCTTGAGTTTCCGGTGGTGTATCTGATGGCTGTGGAGCAGGGGCTGTTGCCGCACGACCGCAGTTTGGGCAAGGACGAAGACATCGAGGAAGAACGCCGACTCTGTTTCGTCGGCATGACGCGGGCTATGAAGGAACTGTATTTGTGCCACAGTCGGCTGCGCGAGTTCCGCGGCCAGGCGTTGTATCAGGTGGCGAGTATGTTCCTCGAAGAACTGCCACGCGAAGTCGCCCACGACGACTTGGCAACGCGCAAGAACCTGCCGCGCGCGGCCCTCGACGAGTGGCGGGGCAAAGTCAACGCGACCGCCTCGAACGCCGGCTACGGCACCCAGCCGCGGATGTTGCCGGCGCTCAAGCCCGGCGGTGCCCCGGTCGTCGATTACACCAGCGGCCAGGTCGTGCAGCACGCCGAGTACGGCATCGGCCAGGTGACCGACGTGAGCGGCTTCGGGGCCTTGCGCAAGCTCAAAGTCCGCTTCGCGACCGGCGGCGAGAAGACCTTCATCGCCGACATGGTGAAGCTGACCGTCGTCCAGCGCAAGCCGTGATCCGGGAGGCGTCGATACGTTGCCGCGGCACGAGGCGTGGTGATTCCGTTGGCCGCGCCGGCCGCCGGGTTTCACAATGACGGCACCCCCGCACCCCCGAGCCGCCGCCATGTTCACGCTGTCCGCCTTCGCCGACGAGATCTCGCCCGACCCGCTGGAGCAGGTGCGCGTCCTGCAATCCTGCGGCGTCCGGCACATCGAGTTCCGCTCGATCCTGAAGACCAACGTGCTGGCCCTTTCGGACCTGCAAATCGCCGAGTTCAAAGAGTTGCTCGACGGCGAAGGCTTCCGGCTCTCGGCCATCGCGTCGCCCATCGGCAAGGTGCCGATCGACGCGCCGTTCGGCCCGCACCTCGAGAAATTCCACCGGGCGGTTGAGCTGGCGCAGCGTCTCGGCACCCCGAACATCCGCGTGTTCAGCTACTACCCTCCGGCCGACGTGCCGTTCGCCGGCGACTGGTCGCCGTACCGCGACGAGGTGATCCGCCGAATGTCGCTCAAGGCCGAACTCGCGCTCAAAGCTGGCGTGATGCTGCTGCACGAGAACGAGCACAAAATCTACGGCGACTCGCCGGAGCGCGTCATCGACCTGATCGTGGCCGTCGATAGCCCCGCGCTGCGTTGCGCTTACGACGCGGCCAACTGGGTCTTCTGCGGTTACGACCCGATTCGAGGCTGGGAACTCACGAAGGAGTACACGACGCACCTGCACATCAAGGACTGGAAGTCCGGCGGCGACCACGGCGTGCTGGCGGGGCAGGGCCACGGCCACGTCCCGTACTCCGTCGCCGACTGCGTGCGCCGCGGCTACCACGGCTTCGCGGTGCTAGAGCCGCACCTGCGCGGCGGCGGGCCGACCGGCGGCGTGACGGGGCCGGACCTGTTCCCCGTGGCCGTGGCCGCGTTCCGCCGCGTCGTCGAAGTCTGCGGCGGGGTGGTGAAGTAACGATGCTCACCGTGCACCTGCGGGTCAACGACGACACCGGCGCGGCGACGCCGGTGCGGCTGCGCGTCACCGGGCCGACCGGCGGCCACTTCGCGCCGCTGGGCTGCCAAGTCGAGTTCCCCGTCGGCCGCGGCGAGAGCGTCGGCGGGCACTTGCGACTCGGCCGCGAGCGCTGGTGCTACGTCCCCGGCAGTTGCGAGATCGAACTGCCGGCCGGCGTGCCGCTGCGCTTCCAGGCGAGCAAGGGAGTCGAGTACCGGCCGCTCGACGAGGTGGTGACGCTCAAGCCGGGGCAAATGACGCTGCGGCTCGCCGTGACGCGGGCCAACCCTGCCCCCGCCGGCTACCACGCCGGCGACGCCCACGCCGAGTTTATGTCGCCGCACTTCGCCGCATTGGAGGCCGCCGCCGAGGGCTTGTCGCTCGTCAACCTGCTCGCGCTGGACTTCCCCGCCGCGGCCCTCGACGGGCAGACCTACCACGGCGCGCCCAACCTCGAAGCCTTCAGCGGCCAGTCGGTCGCCCTCGCGGCCCACGGTGCGGCCGTCACGATCAACACCCTGAATGCCCACCCAGTGCTCGGCCGCGTCGGGCTGCTGCACGCTCACCGGCCCGTGTTCCCGCTGACTTACGGCGGCGCGGACGGCAGCGACGACTGGTCGCTGTCCGACTGGTGCGACCAGTGCCGCCGTAAGGGCGGCTACCCGGTGTGGGTCGATCCGCTCGAAGGCGTCAGCGGCGTCTTCGGCGGCGAGGCGCTCATCGCCCTGCTCAACGGCAAGGTCGAGGCGATCGAACTCGACGGCCGGCCGCGGAAGCAGCCGCTCGTGCCGCTGTGGTACAAGCTGCTCAACGCCGGACTCCGCGTGCAACTCGTTGGCGTGTCGGGCAAGGACACCAACCGCGTCCCCCTCGGCGGCCTGCGGACTTACGCGGCGATGCCGACGGGCGTAGTGCTCACGCCGGCGGGGTGGATCGACGGCGTGCGCCACGGCCGGTCGTTCGTCACCAACGGCCCGCTGGTGCATCTCGAACGGGTTGACGACGGCTGGAACGCCTCCGCGACGGCCCTGACGGATTTCGACGTTCTCGAACTGGTCGCTGACGGAGTCGCCGTCTCGGCGGTGAAGCCGGCCCTCGACGGTGGACTTTGGCGGGCGACGCTGGAGGTGAAGTCGGCCACGCCGGCGGGGTGGTTCGCGGCCCGCTGCACCGGCGGGGCGTCGATGACCAACCCGACGCAGCCCGGCTTCGCGCACACCGCCCCGCAGTTCAAGGGCGAAGCCGGTCGGAAGCCGGACTTGACGATCTTTCGCCGGGCGGTGCAATCGACGATCGACTGGGCGGAGAACGCCGGGCGCTACCGCGACGCGAAGTTCCGCCACAAGCTCTTGGCCCACGCGGCGGACGCCTTGGTGCGGCTGGGCCGCAGCGAATGACGGCCGTCCGGGAATCTGCCCTCGGCAAACCTCGTTGGGGGCTTATCATGACGCCTTGCGGCGACACGGCACCGACTCGGGAGAGCGACGATGGCGAAGGGGAAAGAGGCCCGCGGGACGATCAAGCTCGTCAGCAGCGAGAGCACGCACTGCTACTTCACGCAGAAGAACCGCAACAACAGCAAGGAGCGCATCTCGCTCCGAAAGTTCGACCCGATCCTGCGTAAGCACACGATGTACAAGGAAGCCGGCAAGCTCTAACTCCGGCTGCCTGGTCTTGCAGGGGCATCCCTCTATGGGTACCCTCTTCGCCCGGCGGGTGTTCTTGTAGGGGCATCCCCTTGTGGGTGCCCTCTTCGCTACGCAATCCCCGCGTCCCGCACCAGCCGCAGCATCGCTACGACTCGTGCCAACACCTCCGCCGCTGGTCGGGCGTCCCATCGCGCCGTTCGCCTCTTCCCGGATAGCCTCTCGACGAGCTTCGCCACCAGCCCGCCGAACTGCGCCAGGCCGACCGACTCGGCCGTCCGCTGCAACTCCAGCCAGCGTCGCTCTAGCGAGGCGTCGGCCCGACGTAAGCCGACAACCAGTAACTCCTCAACCGTAAGGTGCATGGCTTCGACGAGTGCCGTGAGCGGGTCGAGGGCCGGCGTTTCCTGCGCCCCGGCTACCGCCTGCGTCGAACCGCCACCGGGCGAGGCGTCGATCCCCGGCAACACCACCTCGCGGCCGCGCCCCGTCTCGATGACCACGGCACATGGCTCAATCGTCAACGTCCCCTGGGTGACGCGGACGACGCCGCTGACGAATTCGACCGACCCGGCCAACGCCGCTAAGAGCGCCTCGGTGCCGCCCTTGCCGGCGTCGGCGTAGGGGTGGCGGAGGGTCGCCGTGTTGCCGGCGGCGTCGCACAAAGTGGCGAGTGTGGCCTGGCTGGGGCCGTCGAAGTGGGCCGCCTCGACGAGTTTCACGGCAAGCACGAAAAAGTCTTCGGCGGCGCGGCGCGGGCGCAAACTCGACGGCGGTTGGGCGGCGAGTCGCGCCCGCAGGGTGGCGTAGTCCTCGACGAGCGTCGGCGGCGGCAGCGCCTCCCAGCCGTAGTTCTGCGGCTGCAAACTGGCCCCCGCCCGGCCGACTTTCAGCACCCCGGCGGCGCTGCGTTGGCCGGCCTCTATGAGCAGTTGCCCGCGGGCCACGTCGCGGAAGGAGAACGGCTTGCCGGACCCCTTCAGGGCTTGCGACTGGGCGAGCCGCCCAAAGTCGGCCGGCGGCGGGTTGGTCGCCGGGTCGGGGTGCGGCGTCTCCTTGCTCACGATCACGACCCCGCCCGTGTCAGCGTCTTGCAGGTACGCCACGATCTCGGTTTCGCGGTGGCCGACCGTGACGCGGCAGCCCAGGCCAACGAGCCGCGTTTTCCCCAGCGTCCCGACGTTCTGGGCGGCACTGCCGCGCACCAGCAGTTGCGGCAACGCGCCGGTGTCGTTGACGACGGCGTCGCGGCGGATCAGCAGCTCGCCCAAGGCTTCCGCGGCGCGGTCGGGGGCGAAGGCGGCGTCGTGCGTGGCGTACTTGCGGTACTGCCCCGCCAGGTCTTCCAGGATGTCCGCCGGCCACGCCAGGCCGTCCCGGCGGCAGCGGGCTTGCAGGCGCGTCACCCGGTCGGCCCACGGCGGCGTCGCCCCGGAGAAGCCGCTTTCAAGCAGCCCCGCCACGACCCCGTCGAGTTCGGCGATTAAGTCCGCGGCGACCGGCTCGGCGCGGCCGGCCGTCGAGACGAGGCCGGCCGCGTGGCCGTCGGGCAGGCGTCGGAAGGCCCAGACCGCGAGCGCGACGTGGGGACAGGGGGCCTCCTCGCCGCAGTCGCAGTGGGTGTAGCGCACGTCCCCCGGCACCAGGAACCGCACGGTCGCTTGCGGGTGGTGGAAGCGGGCCGCCGGCTTCGCCCCGCGCGTCAACTCGGCGACCACGCCGGCCGCGAACGTCGCGCGGTGCCGGGACAGGGCCGCGGGGCGGAATTGCTTGGTCAGCAGTTCGTCGGGGATCGCGCCGGGGTCCCAGGGGCCGGCGGGCGCGGGCGGCACTTCCGCGGCGGCGTGGGACTTCTGGTAGGCCAGGACCGTCCGCACGAGGTGCCGGCACAGGGTCGCGCTCGCGCAGGTGCAGCGGCCGTCCTTGAGCGCGGAGCCGGCGGCGAGGGTACACGTCGGCCCGTCGCTCCAGGTCACGGCCAGCGTTCCGGCCGCGTCTTCGGCGACGGTGCCGGTGACTTCGGCCTCGTCGAGTTCGCGCTGCGCCCGCTTAACCGCGCCGCGGTTCGTCAGGGCCGCGAGGTCGTCGGCCGTCAGGGTCAACAAGTCGCTACGCATCGGCTGCCCGCGGGGAGTTGGAGTTCCGGCGATTGTAGTTGGCCGCGCCGGCGGTGCGATGTCGGCAGCCGGCTCGCCGTGGTCTTCTATGCTAACACCGTCGGCGTACCCGCGGCGGAGGCGATGCGATGGCGAACGACCCTGGCGCGAACCCCTGGCCCCCCGTCGCCCGGCCGCGGCGTAACCGCCGGCACCCGTGGCTCCGCCGGCTCACGGCCCAGCACCGCCTCACCGTCGATGACCTGATCTGGCCCGTGTTCGTCCAGGAAGGCAGCGGTCAGCGGACGCCGATCCTGTCGATGCCCGGCGTCGAGCGGCTGTCGGTCGATTTGCTCGTCGAGGCGGTCCGGGAGGCGGCGGGGTTGGGCGTGCCGGCGGTGGCGATCTTCCCCGTGACGGCACCCGCCGACAAGTCCCCCGACGGCGACGAGGCGACCAACCCGCAGAACCTCGCCTGCCGGGCCATTCGCGCGATCAAAGCCGCCGTGCCGGGCGTCGGCGTGATTTGCGACGTGGCCCTCGACCCGTACACCTCCCACGGCCAGGACGGACTCGTGCGCGACGGCTACGTTGTCAACGACGAGACGGTCGCGGTGCTGTGCCGGCAGGCGGTGGTGCAGGCCGACGCGGGCTGCGACGTGATCGCGCCGTCGGACATGATGGACGGCCGCGTCGGGGCGATCCGCGCCGCGCTCGACCGCGCCGGCCACGTCGATGTGGCCATTATGAGCTACGCGGCCAAGTACGCCTCGGCGTTCTACGGCCCCTTCCGCGACGCCGTCGGCTCGGCGGGGAGTCTCGGCACCGGCGACAAGAAGACGTACCAGATGGACCCGGCCAACGGCGACGAGGCGCTTCGGGAAGTCGCCCTCGACCTCGCCCAAGGGGCCGACATGGTCATGGTTAAGCCGGGGATGCCGTACCTCGACGTGCTCGCGCGGGTCAAGGACGAGTTCCGCGTGCCGACGTTCGCGTACCAGGTGAGTGGCGAGTACGCCATGATCGTCGCGGCGGCGCAGAACGGCTGGCTCGACCGCGACAAGGTCATGCTCGAAAGTCTGCTGGCCTTCAAGCGGGCCGGGGCCGACGGGGTGCTCACATACTTCGCCGTCGCGGCGGCGAAGCTGCTCAAGGGCTGACGGTCGCCTTGGCCGGCGCGGGGCGGTGGTGGTCGTCCATGACGATCGTCTGCTCGCCGTCGCCCGACTGCGACGCGATGTCGTGCAGGCGGGCGTCGCTCGGCGGCGTCGGCACACTCGGCCCGGAACTCATGAGCTGGCCCCAGGCGTTCCAGTCCTCGACGTGCATGCAGATCGCTTTGAGCGCGGCCATCAGGGGCATCGCCAGGAACAGCCCGGCCACGCCCCAGAGCAGGTGCCAGAACAGGCAGGCCAGCATCACCGTCGTCGCGTTCAGGTCCATGCTGCGGCCCATCACCCACGGCACGATCAGGTAGCCCTCGACCGTCACCACGCAGCCGTAAAAGACCATCACGCCTAGTGCGGCGTCGGGCCGGCCGGAGATCAGTAGCTCCGCGAACGGCATTACGCCGGCTGCGATGGTGCCGATGTACGGGATGTAGTTCAGCACGGCGGTCAGGATGGCCCACAAGTACCACTGCTCCAGCTTGAACGCGTACTTGTAGACCATGCCGCAGATGATGGCCAGGCCAAGGTTGACGATGGTACGCCAGACGAGGTACTTCCGAACCGCCTCGGCCATCTCGGCGACGGCGCGGGTGACGCGCGACTGCGACTCGGTACTCGGGCCGAAGATCGCCCGGCCCTTCTTGGCGAGCATCTCCCCTTCGAGCAACAAGAACAGCGTGACGAACAGGATCAGCACGACCTGCGACATCTGCTCCAGCCCGAAGCCGGCGAGCTTTTGCAGGTAGACCGACAGGCTCTCGGCGGAGAAGAGTTGCTTGACGCTCTGGTAGAACTTCGAGCTGTCCGGGTCGTCCGGCAAGATGTCGTTGATCGGCAGTGGCGACACCTCGCGGAGCCGGCTGGCGGTCTGGCTGTACTTCTCCTTCCACTGCTCCTCATTGGTGGGCAACTTGTTGATGAGTTGCGGCACCGACGCGGCCACGGCCGTGACGATGGCGAGGTGCAAGAAGACCAGGCCCAGGATGCTCACGAGGCAGGCCAGGAACCAGGGGAAGCGCAGCCGCGCGTGGAACCAGCTCGCGGCGGGGTACAGGATCGTGGCGAGCAGCACGGAGATGGTGACGGGGATGAAGATCGACGAGCCGAGGTACAAGGCAATCGACGTGCCCAGCAGCGCGAGGACGTTCAGCCCGTAGCGCGTGGCGGTCGTCAGGTTCAAGTTCATGGCGGCCGGCCTCGCGGAGTTCGGACGGGTCTGCGAGTGCGTAGTCTACCGGGAAACCGGGCCGTCGATCAACTCCGCCGCGCGCAGGGTGTTCTCCAGCAGCATCGTGATGGTCATGGGGCCGACGCCGCCGGGCACCGGGGAGAGCGCCCCGGCCACCGCCGCGACGCCCAGGTGCACGTCGCCGACGAGCTTGCCGGCGACGAGATTCGTGCCCACGTCGAGGACCGCCGCCCCCGGCCGCACCATGTCGGCGGTGACCACGCCGGCCTGGCCGACGGCCGCGATCAGGATGTCGGCTTGCCGGCAGACGCGGGCCAGGTTGTTGGTGCGCGTGTGAACGACGGTGACCGTCGCGTCGCCGCCGGCGGGGTTGGCTGGGGTCGGCTTCTGCATCAGCATTAGCGCGAGCGGCTTGCCGACGATGTTGCTGCGGCCCATGACGACGACGTGCTTCCCGGCCGGGTCGTGGCCGTTGCGGCGCAGCAACGCCACGCAGCCGTGCGGGGTGCAGGGGTAGTAGCGCGGCAAGCCGAGTGCGAGGAGCCCGACGTTCTCCGGGTGAAACGCATCGACGTCTTTGAGGCCGCCGATGGCGTGGATCACCGCCTCGTCGCGGATCTGCTTCGGCAGCGGCAGTTGCACCAAAATGCCGTGGACCGTAGCGTCGGCGTTGAGCGCGGCGATCAGTGTCAGCAACTCGGCTTCGGTCGTCGTCGCGGGCAGGTGGTCGAGCCGACTAACGATGCCGACCTCGCCGCAGGCCTTCTGCTTGGCGCGGACGTAGGACTGGCTCGCCGGGTTGTCGCCGACGAGGACGACGGCCAGCCCCGGCGGCGGCTTGCCGGCCGCGGCACGGGCCGCCAGCCGCGCCGCAATTTCGCCGCGCATCTCGGCCGCCAGGGCCTTGCCGTCCAGTCGCTTCGCGGGCATTCGTGATCCTTCGTGGGGTTAAAGTCCCATGCGCCGCAGCACGCGCGGCAGGGTGTCGCCGGAGCGGCCGTAGAGGCCCACGTCGGTGTAGCCGCTGGCGTCGGTGCGCGTCAGGTTGAACTCGATCACCTTCGCGCCGTTCGCCTGGGCGACCGGGATCAGCCCGGCGGCGGGGAACACCACGGCCGACGTGCCGACCACCAAGAAGGCCTCGCAGCTCGCCGCAGCCTGCTCCGCGGCGTCGATCACGGCTTCGGGCAACGCCTCGTGGAACCAGACGATGTTCGGCCGCAACCGCCCGCCGCACGCCGGGCAGAGCGGCCGCGCCCCGAGGTGCCCCAGCCCGCGTTCCTCGACCGCCTCGCAGCCGAGGCAGCGGGTTTGTCGCAGGCAGCCGTGCAGTTCGAGCACGCGCACGCTGCCGGCGACTTGGTGCAGGCCATCGACGTTCTGCGTGGCGAGCGTGAAGCCGTCGCCGTAGTGCCGCTCCAGCGCGGCGAGGGCGTCGTGGCCGGGGTTCGGCGTCACGCCGGCGACGTTAACCCGCCGCTGGTTGTAGAACTCCCACACGAGGTCGGGGTCGCGGGCGAAGCCGGACGGCGTCGCCACGTCCTCAATGCGGTGGCCCTCCCAAAGGCCGTCGGACGCGCGAAAGGTCGGCACGCCGCTGTCGGCCGACACGCCGGCCCCCGTCAGCACGGCGACCCGCGTGACGTGGCGAAGGATGTCAGCCACCTGGTCGAATTCGTCGGTCATGGTGAGACCTTGCAAAACCGTTATGCCGCAGAGACGCAGAGGCGCGGAGCAAACAAAATCCTTGTGTCCAAACCTCGACCCTACGCACAGCCCTTGAGAGCGCCGGACAAAACCCAACTCGAATGATTTTGTTTGCTCCGCGTCTCTGCGGCAAAAATTCTTTCAGCCCTTCAACAACGACGCCACCTCGCCACAGAGTGCCTGCGCCTCGGCCAGTGTCGGGGCCTCGGCGATGACGCGCACGACCGGCTCGGTGTTGCTCGGCCGGACGTGCAGCCACCAGTCGGGGCCGTCGAGCCGCACCCCGTCGAGGGTGTCGAGCTTCGCCGCCGGCCACTTCGCCGGCAGTGCCGCCAGGACACCGGCGAGGCGGTCGCGGTCCACCGGCGACTTCGTCTTCAGCATGGCATACGGCGGCAGTAACGCCACCAATTTCGACAGCGGCAGGTTGTCCTCGGCCATCAGGGACAGGATCATCGCCATGCCGACGAAGGGGTCGCGGACCCAGCCGACGCGCGGGTCGATGACACCTCCGTTGCCCTCGCCGCCGATGACCGCGTCGAGCAGCCGCATGCGCTCGACGACGTTGGCCTCGCCCACGGCCGACCGCGCGAAGTCGCAGCCGGCTTGCTCCGCGAGGTCCCGGATGACGCGCGACGTTGACATGTTGACGACGACCGGCCCCGTGACTTGCCGCAGGCGGTACTTCACGGCCAACGCCAGCGTCAACTCTTCGCTCAGGCAGGTGCCGGTCTCGTCGATCAGCGCGAGCCGGTCGGAGTCGGGGTCGAGCACGAAGCCGACGGCGGAGCCGGTTTGCGCCACCCACGGGGCGACATCGACGAGGTGCGCCGGCGTCGGCTCGGGGTCGTGGACAAAGTCGCCGTTCGGCAGGCAGTTGTGCTGGACGACCTGGCAGCCGAGTTCGCGCAACAGCCGCACGCCGAGGGGGCCGCCCGCGCCGCCGTTGCCGTCGAGGAAGACGGTGAAGTTCCTCGACGCGACCTTGGCGACGCTGACGCAGTCGAGGACGGCGCGCTGGTGGTCGTCGGTCACGTCCGGCGGGACGTGCAATTCGCCGACTTTGTCCCACGCCGCCCGCGGGAAGTCGCCGGTCTCGTACATTCGGGCCACCTCGCGGCCGTCGTCCGCACTCAGGACCGCGCCGTCGGGGCCGAAGAGTTTGAGGCCGTTCCACGGCGCGGGGTTGTGGCTCGCCGTGATCATCACCCCGCCGGCGGCACCCAAGTTGCGCACGGCTAACCCCACCGTCGGCGTCGGCACGATGCCGAGGTCATCGACGGTGCAGCCGGCGGCGGTCAGACCGGCGACGACGGCGTGCTTGAGCATCGGCCCGCTCGGCCGCGAGTCCCGCCCGACGGCCACGCGGCCGCCCTTCAAGTACGCGCCCAACGCCCCGGCGAAGCGGGCGGCGGCCTCGGGCGTGAGCGACGCGCCGACGATTCCCCGGATGCCGGAGACGCTGACAATCAACTCGCTCGACGCCGTGGCCATGCACCGGACTCCGCGGGAGGTGTCCAGTTGGTGTATCGACGCCGCGCCGCCACGCCGAGTCGGGCCAGACAATGCGCCCGAAGAAGGCCCACAGGTTTGCCGTTACGAGCCGCGGCGACCGCGTTCGTCGGGAGTCGAAGTTGGCGAGGTGTGGTAAGATGGCTTCCTGACGTTATTGTCGGCGAGCGGGGGACGACAGTCCCCCGAGACTTCCGCACTGGTGACCTCCGCCATGATGGGGAACTCGGGGGACTGTCGTCCCCCGCTCGCCGGGAAACACCCTAGAGTCCCCCTTGCGTCGTCTCGTCGCCATCGCCGTTGTCCTGTCCCTCCTCGCCGCGGGGGGGTACGCCGTGTTCACGCCGGCGGCCGGGGGGCGCAAGCCGGACCTCGTTTGGGGCACGCGCGGCGTCGTCGATGGCAAGTTCAACCGGCCGCGGGCGGCGGCGATCGACCACGCCGGGCGGCTGTTCGTCGTCGATTTCACGGCCCGGATTCAGGGCTTCGACCTCGACGGCAAGCACCTCGGGCAGACCTGGACGACGCCGGACTTCCGCAACGGCCGGCCGAGCGGGCTGGGCGTCGGCCGCGACGGGAACCTGCTCGTCGCCGACTCGCACTACCACTGCGTGCGGGTTTACACCGCGGCCGGCGAACTCCTCAAAACCCTGGGCGGCACGCCGGGGACCAAGCCGGGGGAGTGGGGCTACGTTTCGGACGTGGTGCAGGACGACGACGGCAACTACTACGTCGCCGAGTTCGGCCAGAACGACCGCGTTACCAAGCTCGACGCCGACGGGAAGTTCCTCACTTGCTGGGGCGAGAACGGCCAGGCGGCGGGGCAGTTCAACCGCGTCCGGGCACTCGCGCTGGGGCCGGACGGCCTGCTCTACGCGGCCGACGCTTGCAACCACCGCGTCCAGGCGTTCACCAAGGCCGGCGAGTTCGTGCGGGCCTTCGGGACGCCGGGCGGTGGCGTCGGCGAGCTCTCGTACCCCTACGACCTCGCCTTCGGGCCGAGGGGTGATTTGTACGTCGTCGAGCGGGGCAACCACCGCGTGCAGAAGTTCACGGCCGAAGGTGTGTCGCTGGGCACCTGGGGCGGGCCGGGGGCGACCTCGGGCAAGCTCGCCGACCCGTGGGCCGTCGTCGTCGATGCGGCGGGGCGCGTCCACGTCATCGACACCGAGAACCACCGCGTCCAGCGCGTCGATTTTTGAGAATTGCCGATTTCGGGTTGCGAAGTGTGGACGGCCCGCCTCACAATGACCGCACTTTCCCGCGGGGTGACGATGCAACCGACACTCGACTTCCTGGGCCTGAACTGGCTCGCCGTAATCGCCGTGGCGTGCGCCGGGGTCGCGCTGGCCTTGCGCCGCCGCGGGGCCGCGTTGGGTGCCGGGTCGCTGGGCTTCGGCGGGCTGCTGCTCGGGGGTGTCCCGGTCAGCGCCTTCGACTTCGTGCTCGACCCCGCGGTCGTGGCTGTCGCCGTGGCCCTGGCCGGCTTCACGCTGGCGACGTTCGCGATGCTCATCTTCCGCGTCTGGTCCTTCGGGCTGGGCGTCACGCTCGCGGTGCTGCTGTTGCTGGGCGTCGGCGGGCTGACCCTGCGGCCGGCGGGCGCGGCACTGGTCGAGGCGTCGAAGAGTCTGCGCGGCTTGCAGTTCGTCCGGCCGGAGTGGCTGGCCCTGCTGGCGTTCGTACCGGTCGTCGTGCTGATGGCCCGCCGCAGTTTGTCGGGCCTCGGGCCGACGCGCAAGTGGGGCGCGATCACGCTGCGCTGCCTCGGGGTCGCCCTGCTGGCGGCGGCGCTGGCGGAGCCGCGGTTGCGCCGGCCGACGGACAACGCGACCGTCTTGTTCCTCGTCGATCGCAGCTTCAGCGTGCCGCAAGACCTCGACCTCAGCGGCCCCGAGACGAGTACCGTCGATCGCCGCTGGGAGCGCGTCCGAACCTTCATCGAAACCGCGGTCCAGAAGCGGCCGCCGGCGCACCGCGATGACCAGGTCGGACTGATCCTCTTCGGCAAGCGGCCGCGACTGGCCCTCCCGCCGGCGCAGGTCGATCGGATGCCGATCGACGAGCGGCAGGCGGGGCCGATCAACGGCGAATACACCGACATCGCCGCCGCGCTCAAGCTCGCGCTGGCGAGTTTCCCGCAGGGGACCGGCAAGCGCGTCGTGCTCGTTTCCGACGGCAACGAGAACGTCGGCAACGCCGAGGAGCAGGCCAACATCGCCAAGACCAACGGCGTGCAAATCGACACGATCGCCCTGGCCCCCGGCTACCGCAACGAGAGCGAAGTGCTCGTGCAGGCCATCGAGGCCCCGCCGTTCGTCGCCCAGGGCCAGCGGCTGCCGATCCGTGTTTTGATCCGCAACGCCTCGCCCGACAAGGTCGTCGATGGCCGGCTCGACGTGGTCAAAGCGAGTACCGGCGAGAGCGCGGCCATCGAGATCGAGGACAACCCGCAACTGCTCGAAGCCGGCAAGCCGCCCAAGGTGCGGCTGTTGCCGGGGCTGAACGTCTTCCGCTTCCGCGACCGCGTCGATCCGCAAGGCGACTCGTCGTTCACCTTCCGCGCGACCTTCACGCCGACTGAGTCCCGGCCGCTCGCTGGGGGCGTCGCCAGTACGGGGCTGCCAGGGGACCGCGTCGAGAACAACCGCGTCGAGACGGCGGTGGTGTCGCGCGGGCAACGCCGCGTGCTGTTGCTCGACGAGCCGCTGCCGGACACCAACGCCAGCAGCCACGACTACCTCTTACAGACGCTGCGCTTCGAGCTGAACAAGAAGGACGGCAAGGCCCAGGGCAAGCTGCGCGTCGATCGCCTCCCGGCCGACAAGCTGCCGGCCGACAAGGGCGAACTCGGCGTGTTCCTGTCGAACTACGACGCCGTGATTTTGGCGAACGTGCCTTACGAGCGCTTCACCAGCGACCAGGCCGAGATGCTGCGCACGCAGGTCTACGACCAGGGCTGCGGGCTGGTCATGATCGGCGGCTCCGACGGCTTCGGCGCGGGCGGCTACCAGGGCACGCCCATCGAGGCGGCGTTGCCCGTCGATTGCGAGATCAAGGCGCTCAAGGCCGCGGGGAAGGGCGGGCTGGTGCTCATCATGCACGCCTCCGAGATGGCCGACGGCAACAAGTGGCAGAAGGACATCGCCAAGCTCGCCATCGCCCGCCTCGGCCCGGCCGACATGGTGGGTGTGACGCAGTTCGGCGGCGTCTGGAACGGCGCGGCCAGCGGCGTCGTCTGGCACATCCCCTTCCAGACCGTCGGCGAGGCCGACAGCGCGACGCGCAACCGCCTGCTGGCCAAGGTCGATTCGCTCGTGCCCGGCGACATGCCCGACTTCGACCCGTTCCTCGTCGCCGCCTACGACACGCTCTCCGACCCCAAGCACGCCCTGACCGTCAAGCACGCCATCCTGATTTCCGACGGCGACCCCAACTACTCCGGCCCCGGCCAGGCGGCGGTCGCCAGCATGGCCAAGGGCGGCATCACCTGCACCACCGTCGGCGTCGCCACGCACGGTGGCGCGGAGAAATCGAAGATGAAGCTCATCGCCGAGGGCACCCGCGACGGCGACGGCAAGAAGGGCAACTTCTACGACGTGACCAACCCCAACCAACTGCCGGCGATTTACATCAAGGAGAGCCGCCGTGTCAGTCAGTCGTTCATCTCGAAGGAGCCGTTCGTCCCGAAGTACACGGGGCCGGCGGGGTCCAGCGAAGTCCTGCCGCCGGGGATGCCGAACCCGCTGCCGAAACTGCACGGCTTCGTCCGAACGACGCTCAAGCCGAACATCCTCGCCGGCATGTCGCTCGAAGGCCCGTCGCCGTACCCGGACCAGCGCTTCCCGCTGCTGGCGTCGTGGCGCTACGGCCTCGGCAAGGCGGTCGCGTTCACGTCCGACGCCCGCACGCAGCCCGACGCCGAGAAGCAGTACTGGGACAAGGAGTGGGTCGGCTCGGAGATGTACCGCAAGTTCTGGGAGCAGCTCATCAACTGGGTCATGCGCGAGCCGGAGCGGGGCAAGCTGACCATGACGACCGAGTACCGCGACGGCCGGGTGCGCGTCGTGGCCGACGTGCGCGACGAGAAGGACCGCCCCGTCAGTGGCGTGACCCTGCGCGGCGCGGTCACGACGCCGAAGCAACTGGGGCCGGGCGAGAAGCCGCCGGCGGTCGAGTTCAAGCCGAAGGGCGGCGGCCTGTACGAGGCCGAGTTCCCCGCCGACGAGGCCGGCAGCTACTTCCTCAACGTACAGGCCCTCGAACCCGAGAAGGACGCCAAGGGGCTGCAACTGCTCAACGCCGACGGCAGTGCGAAGCTCAAGACCGTCGATGCGGGCCGCGCCGGCGTGACCGTGCCGTACTCGCCAGAGTTCGCCGACCTCGAGAGCAACACGCCCCTGATGAAGCGGCTCAGCGACATCACCGGCGGCACCTTCCACACCGAGGCGGCCGACGACCTCGCGAAGATGCTGGCCACCGGCGAACTCTTCCGCGACACGGCCGCCGGCACCCGCGCGATCCTGCCCTTCTGGTTCTGGCTCGTCTTCGCGGCCGCCGTGGCACTGCTCCTCGACGTGGCCCTGCGCCGCATCGCCGTCGAGACCAGCGAAGTCCGGGCACTCGCCCGTCGCGTCTGGTCGGCCGCGCGGCACGCGTCGCAGGTGGGGCAGGGCGGCGAGACGCTCGACCGGCTGTCGCGCCGCAAGCTGGCCGTCGGGGCGACGCTCGCGCAAGCCCGCGGGTCGAAGCGCTTCGACGCCGCCGGCGCGACCGTCGATCCCGCCCCCGCCGGGGCCGACGACTACCTCGGCGCGGTGCCGACTGGCGACAAGCCGCCAGCCGCGAGGCCATCGGATCGCGAGGCCCCGAAGCCTGTCGCCGACGAGACCGACACGCTGGCGAAACTACGACAAGCCCGCGACCGCAGCCGCCACCGGCAAGACCGCCCAGAGTGAGCGTTCGGGCGCGTCGTCTTGCGCTAGTCGAAATAATTTCGTCGTTTGCGAGGTTTTGTGTGGAATGCGTGAGCAGGTTGACACTAAAATATCAGCTGCAGAACTTCTCTTCCGTCTGCGGTTCCATCTTCGTTACTCGGGAGTCTCCTATGCGTTCGTTCTCAGTGAGGCATCGCGCCTTCACGCTCATCGAGCTGCTTGTCGTGATCGCGATCATCGCGATCCTGATCGGGTTGCTCCTCCCGGCCGTGCAGAAAGTTCGCGAAGCGGCCGCGCGGATGAAGTGCAGCAACAACTTGAAGCAACTCGGCCTCGCGGCCCACAACTACGAGAACACCAACATGCGTTTCCCGAGGGGTCGCTCAGGGCAAATCATCCCCCCGGCAACCCTTCCGGCCTTTAACGGTTCTCTACAAGCTGTTCTGCTGGCGTACCTTGAGCAGGCGAATAAATACAACCAGTTCGACTTGTTACAAGACGCAAACGGAGCGACGATCAACGAGACAGCTCGCTCCCAAGACGTGTCGAGCTTCCTGTGTCCGTCCGATCCCTCAGGTGCAGCGATTCAGTACCCTGGTGGCCAGCCTTACGGCCGTAACAACTACTTCGGAAGTTGTGGTCGCTCGGTCGATTTACAGACCGCGCCGTCAAATCTGCAAGGTTACTTCGATTGGAAGCGGGAATCGACTGTTGCGAACGTGATCGATGGCACAAGTAACACGGCAATGTTCGCCGAGGTGAAGCGTGGGAAGCAGGCACTCACGGGCGTCTTCGACGAGACGTCGTGCCGATCGAACGGTGCCGCCTTTGACATGACTGACGGGAGGCTCGCGCCGGGTTGCCTGGGTACAACCACGTCGGGCATCCGCTACGTTGGGCTGCAGTACTACCGCTTCATCCCGCAAGTTTCGATTTACAGCCACACCCTGCCGGTGAACTGGAACAAAGCTGTCGGCACCACCACGCCTTCGCACTGCTACGACTCGAACTTGTATGGGCACATCGCTGCGTCGAGCAACCACACCAGTGGCGCGAACGTCTGCATGGGGGACGGGTCGCTCAAGTTCGTGACCGACTCTGTCGATTTTGAAGTGTGGCGGAATACCGGTTCGATGGCCGGTGGCGAAGTGCTGACTGTTAACTCGAACTGATTGTAGACGCGACCCCCTTTAGCACGAGGTTGAATGCCTATGAGACGACTCGTTCTCTGCTTCACAATGGCGATGACTGTGAGCGGTTTGGGGTGTGGCGGTTCCGCCCCCAACCCCGTGGGCGTGACGACCAACGACATGCTCGACGACCTTAAGGCGATGCTGACTGAGTACCAACGTGACCGAAAGGCCTCGCCCAAAAAGCTCTCCGATCTCGCCGCTTACGAGGCCGTTCACCAAGCGGCCCTCCACGGTCTTTCAACTGGAAGTTTTACCTATTATTGGGGTAGCGACCTCTCCGGGGGCCAAGCGGTGCTCGCCTTCGAGACGAAGGCAGAAAAAGAGGGCGGTGCCGTCCTCCTCCAAGACGGCACCGTCAAGCAAATGACTGCCGTCGAATTCGCCGCCGCGCCCAAGGCTGGCAAAAAGTAGTCGCATTCCCGACGCCGGCCGCTTGAGTCGCGGCCGGCGGTCGGGTACACTTCCCGCCATGACACCATCTACCGCCCCCATGACCGAACGCGCCGCCCAGTTCCGGGAGCGCTTCGCCGCACTCGAAGCCGAGATCGGTAAGGTCATCGTCGGCCAGCCGGAGATCGTCCGCGGCGTCTTGACGTGCCTGTTCGTCGGCGGCCACGTCCTGCTCGAGGGCGTGCCGGGCCTCGGCAAGACGCTGCTCATCCGCACTCTGTCGCAGGCGCTCGACTTGCACTTCAGCCGCATCCAGTTCACGCCCGACCTGATGCCGTCGGACATCACTGGGACGGACATTCTGGAGGTGGACGAGGACACGGGGAAAAAGGAATACCGCTTCATCAAGGGGCCGCTTTTCACGCAGATGCTGCTCGCGGATGAAATCAACCGGACGCCGACGAAGACGCAGGCGGCGCTGCTGGAGGCGATGCAGGAATACCGCGTGACCGCCGCGGGCGAGACGCACACGCTCGCGCCGCCGTTCTTCGTGCTGGCGACGCAGAATCCGCTGGAACAGGAAGGCACCTACCCCTTGCCCGAGGCGCAGCTCGACCGGTTTATGTTCAGCGTTTACGTCGATTACCCGAGCGAGGCGGAGGAGGAGATCATCGCGAAAGTGACCACGACGGCGCAGAAGTACACGCTCAACAAAGTGCTGAACGCGCAGTCCATCATCGAACTGCAAAAGGCCGTGCGCGATCTGCCGATCTCGGATCACGTCGTGAAATATGCGGTGCGGCTCGTGCGCTCGACGCGGCCCGGCGATGCGCGCGCGCCGGATTACATCAAGAAATGGATTCACTGCGGAGCGGGGCCGCGGGCTTGCCAGAATCTGCTCGTCGGCGCGAAAGCGCGCGCGGTGATCGCAGGTCGGCTGCTGGTGACGTGCGATGACGTGCGCTCGGTCGCGCGACCGGTGCTGCGGCATCGGATGTTCACGAATTTCACCGCGGACAGCGAGGGCATGGACACGGACAAGATCGTGAAGAAGCTGCTCGAGACGGTGGAGGAGCCGGGGGCAAAGGATTATTGATTTGGTGAGCTGGAGTGTCCGCTTGTGAACCGGCTCCTGTACTCGCTGTGCGCTTTACTGCTGAGTGCATCCGCTTTTGCGGCGAAGCCGGATGACGCGGCGAAGGACGCGAAGCATCGCGCGGCGCAGACGGAGTTTTTCCGCGGGCCGATTGTCAGCGTCGCCTTCGAGGTGAAGGACGAGGACGTGGAGGCGCTGCGGAAAAACCCGCGGTCGTACGTGGAGGGGAAGATGACCGTGGGCGACAAGACTTGGAAAGGCGTGGCGCTGAAACTCAAGGGTGCGGATGGGAGTTTCAAGCCGGTGGATCAAAAGCCGTGCTTCACGCTGAACTTCGACAAGTTCAAAGGCGCGGAGCGGTTTCACGGGTTCAAGAAAATGCACCTCAACAATGCCAATGAAGACCCGAGCTTTCTGCGCCAGCAGCTCTGCGGCGAGATGGTGCGGGCGGCGGGCGTGCCGGCGATCCGCTGCACGCACGCGCTCGTCTCGCTGAACGGGCGCGACCTCGGGCTGTACGTTTTTGCGGAAGGCTACACGCCGGATTTGCTCGCGCCGTTTTTCGCCGACCCGACGGGCGATCTTTACGAGGGCGGATTTTGCAAGGACATCGACGCGGAGCTGACGAAAGACCGCGGCGACGCGAAGGATTTCCGCGCCATCGAGCAGCTCCTCGCCGCGTGCCGCACGGACGACGCGGCGGCGCGGTGGACGAAGCTGCGGGCGATCCTCGATGTCGAGCGGTTCGCCACTTTCCTCTCGCTGGAATCGCTGCTCGGTATCGCCGATGGCTACGATTTTTTCCGCAACAACTACCGCCTTTACCAAGACCCGAAGACGAAGCTGATTTCGTTCATCCCGCACGGTATGGATCAGCCGCTGAGCGAGGTGGAGGCGGCAGTGCGGCGCGGGCCGGAAAGTCTGGTGGGGCGGGCTTTCACGGGCTGTGCGGAGGGGCAGGCGCTGTATCGCGCGCGGGTCGCGGAGCTTTATGAAAAGCTGCTCAAGACGCGCGACTGGCCGGCGCAAATCGGCGACGCGAGCGCGAAGGTGCTGGCCGCGGTGGCGAAGCGTGATGCGGGGCTGGCGAAGGAGCTGCGCGGGAGGCAGGAGGAGTTGCGCGACATCGTTGCGCGGCGGATTGCGTTTGTGGGCAAGGCGCTAGGCGAGATGCCGGAGCCGCTGCGGTTCGACAAGGCGGGCAGCGCGCGGCTGATGAAGGGCTGGACGACGAAGCAGGAGGGCGACGCGAAGCTGGAGCGGGTGGAAAAGGATTTACGCGTGGCGGCGGAGGGGGAGTGTCAGGCGTCGTGGCGGTGTGCGGTGGAACTTGCGGCGGGGCGGTACCGTTTCGAGGGTGCGGTGAAAACGAAAGGTGTGACGGGCGCGGGCGCGGGGCTGCGCATCTCGGGGAAAGACCCGGCGGGCGAATGGGTGACAGGCGTGGCGGCGAAAGCGGTGAACTATGAATTCGACGCGGAGGGCGGCGAGGTGGTGCTGGTGGCGGAGTTGCGGGCGGCGAAGGGCGAGGCGGTGTTTGCGCTGGAGAGTCTGCGGCTGGTGCGGGTGAGGTAGGTTCCGGGGAGCGCGCGCGTCCCGCGTGCTGGTTTCGGCGTCCTCGCCGAAACGGACTTTGCGGTGGGGGTGTTCTGCCGCGGCGGAGCCTCTTGCGCAGACGACGCGTCCACTCGCGCAAGAGCTCCGCGCCCGCAGACGCGCCCCGCGAAAGTTCGTCGCGGCGGGACGCCGCGACCAACACGCGGGACGCGTGTGCTCCCCGGAGTGCGCGGGCCGCGTGCTTTCTAGTTCGTCACGAAGCTCCCATCCGGGCTGGCGGCGCGGAGGACTTCGGGGAGGGCGGGGGTGTCGAGTTTCACGGCGAGGGTGTGGAGGCCGGCGGGGAGTTCGGGGGTGAGGTCGGCGGTGATGGTGAGGGGCTGGCCGTCGAGGAAGGCCTTTGCGATGCCGGTGAGGTCGAGGCGGGTTTTGCCGGTGCCTTGGAATTGCGTGACGGCGTAGATCACGGGGCCGGGATTGGTGACGAGTTGGAGCGCTTCGGTGAGCTGCGTTTTCAGCAGGCGGCCGTCCACGAGGGTTAAGGCGTTCGCGCTCGCGTCAGACGCCGCGCCTTTCAAGGCAAGATCGGTGGCGGTGCCGGGGTAGAGTTTCCAGACGCGGGCGGCGTTGGCTTTGCTGGCGTCGAAGGGGCCGGGTTTGCCGAGTTCGGCGAGGAAGCAGTAGAGGTTCATGCGCTCGTTGTCGTTGAGCGCGTCGAGGAGGCCGGCGGGCATGATGGAGCCGATGTCGGTCTTGCCGGTGATGTTCGCTTTCGGCACGGCGGTTTCCTGGCCGGCGACGTTGCGGAGGATGATTTCCTGCGCGGTTTCGCGGGCCGCGATGCCCATGACTTCGGTGCCGTCCTTGAGCTTGAGGGTCACGCCGTTGTAGCCCTCTTTCACCTTCGCGTTGGGCACGAGCAGGCTCTCGATGAT
>JAYTUC010000190.1:0-5745 GCA_043744775.1 Fimbriiglobus sp.
GTCAGCGCCCGGAGTTCTTCGCGTGCTCGGGGGTCTCCGGGCGCTGACGCTTCCGGCTCGCCAAGAGTCAGTCGAGGTCGAACACGACGACCCGCCCGCCGGCCGCGCCGACCGCGGCGGTCAGTCCGTCGGCGGCCACGGCGACCCCGGACAGCGGGCCGACGCCGAAGTCGAGCCGCCGCAGTTCGGCGCACGCCGCGTCGTAGCAGACGACTTCGCCCGACGCCGTCGCCGCGAGCAAGCCGCCGTCGGGCCGGAAGGCGGCGGCCGTCACCTCGGGCGGGGTGCGCAACAGCCGGTCGCCCGACTCGACGGCCCAGACACTCAGGACGGCCCCGGCGGTCGCCGCGAGCCGGTCGCCGCGGGGCGAGAACTGCAAGCCGTCCACCGGGGCGTCGCTCGCCGCGCGCCTCGGCTGGAGGCGGCGCGTCAGGCGGTCGCCGGTGGGGTCGATCAGATCGACCGCCTCGCCGTAGTAGCCGCACGCCAGCCACGGCGACTTCGGCCCCAGCGCCAGCGCGGACCCGTTGCCGTCCACCGAGTCGTGGACCGCGTCGGCGTCCGCGTCGGCCGGCTCCGCCCCGCCCAGCAGCTTCTCGACGGAGTAGCGCGTGACCGGCCGGCGGTCGTCGCGGCCGCCGGCGACGTACAGGTCGCCGCCGTCGGGCGAGAAGGCGTAGGCCGTCACGACGAGGTCGCCGCCGAACATCAGCCACGCCGCCTCGATCGGCTTCGACCACAGGTCGGTCACGCGCAGGCCGGGGTGCCCGCTGCCGTCGAGTAGGCACTCCGCCAGGACTTCGAGGTCGTCGCTCCAGACGGGGTCGGGCGACTCGGCCTCCAGTTCGATCGTGTAGTCGTCGTCGTCGGGGTTGGGCAGCGGCTCGTCGCGGTCGAGGTCGTAGCGCCAGGCCCGCGTCCGCTCGCCCCGCCCCAGAACGCCGCCGAGCAGCTTGCCGTCGGGCGAGAACTTCAGCCCGCGCACGGCGTCGTCGTCGCCGGTGCGGTCGGGGTCGATCTGGATTCGGCGCATGGCGGCGTCCGGCCGGGGGCAGGGCGGTAAACTGTCATGATAGGCCCGCCAACTCGGGGACCGGTCATGCCCGCCGCCGCGCCGCGAATCCTGACGTGCCCGCCGGACTACTTCGGCATCGAGTACGAGATCAACCCCTGGATGAGCCGCTCGCAGGGGGCCGACGCTTCCACCGCGCGCCGGCAGTGGCAGACGCTGCACGACGCCCTCGTCGGCCTGGGCGTGGCGGTCGAGACCCTGACGCCGCAACCGGGGCTGCCGGACCTCGTGTTCACGGCCAACGCCGGGCTGGTGTTCGGCACGACCTTCGTGGGCAGCCGCTTCAAGCACGCGGTGCGGGCGAAGGAGTCGCCGCACTTCGAGGCGTGGTTCGCGGCCCACGGCTTCGACGTGGTCGCGCTGCCCGACGGCCTGTTCCACGAGGGGGCCGGCGACGCGCTCTTCTGCGGCGACACGCTCTTCGCAGGCTACCGCACCCGCTCCGACGCCGCGGCGCACCAGTGGGTCGCCGCGAGGCTCGGCGTGCGAGTCCTGCCGCTGGAGCTGGTGAACCCGCGGTTCTACCACCTCGACACCTGCTTCTGCCCGCTGGCCCCCGGCGTGGCGCTCTACCACCCCGACGCCTTCGACGGCTACGGCCGGCGCGTCCTGGCGGCGCACGTCGGCACGCTGATCCCCGTCACGCCGGCGGAGGCGTCCCGCTTCGGCTGCAACGCGGTCGTCGTGGGGAGGTCCGTCGTCCACAACGCCGACTGCCCCGAGTTGGCGGCGTCGCTCGAAGCGCACGGCTACCGGGCGGTCGCGGTCGAGTTGGGCGAGTTCCTGAAGGCCGGCGGCAGCGCGAAGTGCCTGACCCTACGCCTCGACGGCGAGGACGCGGCGGGCTGGCGGAAGTGACCGGCGAGCCGGAAGCGTGAGCGCCCGGAGTGCCTCGCCTCTGGTGGCGTAAGAACTCCAGTCGCTGACGCCCTTGGCTCGCCGGGGACTCGGTTACGCGGTGAAGCCGGGGTACTCATACACCGTTACCGGCTGGCCGTCGGCACCGGTCGCCGTGACCTTGCCGGGGTGGTCGGTGACGCCCTCGGGGACGCCCGCGAAGTCGAGGGCGACGCCCTGGCGGGACGACGGGTCGCCGGCGAAGCGGTCGAACCGCCGCGCGCCGGCCGGCAGGTCGTCGAGCGACTTCACACCCGCCGCGGCGATCAGGCTGCGGGCGTCGATGCCGCGGACGCGCGGGCCGCCGCCCGGCCCGGCCCCGAACACCAGCACGCCGTTGGCCACGCCGGCCGTCGCCCCGCCGCGCTGGCCGGACTCGAAGGCGAAGAAGTCGGCGACGAGCCGCTTCGGGGTCGCCCCCAGACTCTTGCCGTCGAAGATCGCCACGCGCGGCCCGCCGCCCTCGCCGGCCGTCACGTCGAGGTCGGGCCGCCCGTCGCCGTCGATGTCGCCGGCGGCCAGGTGGACGCCGCCGCGGAAGGCGGTGTCGTCGATCCCCCAGAAGCGGCCGCGCTCGGTGCCGTCGGCGTTGTACACCGCCACGGCCGGACCGCCGCCCCGGCCGGGGCTGACGACGAGTTCGGGCTTGCCGTCGTGATCGACATCCACGAGCACGGCGTTGAGCGTGCCGGTGTACGACGCCTCGAACGGGGCGAACGCCTTCACCAGGACGCCGCCGTCCTTGCCGCTGACCACGGAGACGGTCGCGCCGTCGGTGACGACCTTGTCGGCGACGCCGTCGCCGTTCACGTCGCCGCGCACCCTGGGGGGCGGCGGCGTAACCGTCACGACGACGGGCGGCGTGACGGCGGGCGGCTCGAAGGGCAGTTCGGTGAGGTAGACCTTGAGCCGTTCGGCCAGCCGGGCGACCACGACGCGGGGGTCGGCCGCGGACGGCACGCTGCCGGCCACCGTGACGCGGTTCTGGATATCGACATCGACGGCCGGGTTGTACCGGCCGTTGACGGCTTCGCCGGCGTTCGCGAGCCGGATTTCGCCCAACCGATCGACCGTCCTGCCGTCCTGCCCGACCTGTTCGAGCGCGACGAGGTACGAGTCCGGGGTGGCGGTGGCCCCAGGGGCCGGGCCGGCCTCCCAGCCCGGCACCGTGCGGAGGGTCGCCACCAGGGTCGCGCCGGCGGGGCTGATCACGACGCCCACCACCGGCTGGCCGGAGCCGGCCGCGGACGACAACTCGGAGAACCCGCCGACGCCGTAAGCCGTGTCCGCCTGGCCGCCCTCCGTCAGCCGGGCGGTCGCGAACTGGCCACTGCTGCCGCGCAGGCCGACGACGACCGCCCCGTGGGGCCCCGAGCCGACCCAGCCGCCGGCCGCGTCGTTGACCTTCGAGCCGGCCGGCAAGACGATCGGGGCCACGCCGTCGGTGTCGAAGCGCGTGTCGAGCGCCCCGGCGGTCGTGAGCACCGCGGCGAAGGCCCGGACGCCGAGCGTCGGGATGTCGGTGACGGCCGCGAAGCCGCGGGGGAGCATGGGGGTGGCGGAGCCGGCGAGGAGGATCCGGCCGACGCCGTCGAGGGCCACCGCCCCCACGCCCACGGACTGCGTCGCGTCGGGGAACGGCCGGGCGGGGTCGGCGTTCGAGACGGTTTCGCTGCCGAAGGTGACCCGGCCGCCGACGCCGAAGGAGGCGTCGAGGGTGCCGTCGGCCAGCAGCCGCAGCACGGCGGCCCGCCCCACGCCGGACGCCGACTCGTGGGCGGCGACCACCCCCGTCGTGCCGGCGACAACGACCCGGCCGTCGGGGGTCGCCACGACGCCGGCCGCGATGTCGCTGCCGGTCGTGCCGTCGGCGCGCGGGGCGAAGCCGCCGGCGGCGTTGGCGTTGGCCATGTACGCGGCGTCGAGTGCGCCGGAACTCGTGAGCTTGAAGAACCGCACCGTGCCGTAGAAGCCGTCCGGCAAGAACGAGTTGGCAGTCCCGACGACCAGGACGCCGCCGTCGGGCGTGGCGGTCGCCGCGGCGAGCGACTGGAGCCGGGCCTGGGGGTTGGGGAAGCCGGCGTCCTCCAGCGCGACGCGGCCGTTGACGCCGAACGAGGCGTCCGGCGTGCCGTCGGCGTTCAGCCGCTGGACGAAGAGGCCGTCGAGCCGGCCGAGGACGAGTGACTCCCCGCTACTCAGGCTGATCACCTTGCTGACATCGGGGTTAATGAACTCGCTGGGCGTGACGGGCCGCAGGGCAGCGCGGCCGCCGGTCCCGAAGGCCGGGTCGAGGTCGGCTGGCCCCCAGGCGGGGGGAGGGGTCGCCGCGAATAGGTTCGCGGACGGCGCGGACGGCACCGCGACCGCGACGAGGCCCCCGGCCGGCGTCAGGCGGTCTTCGAGGATCGTCAGCCGCAGGCGTGGCGTCGTTCGGCGGGGCATGGCGGTGCTCCGTAAGGCAAGAATGCTTCTAACTTAAGGACCGACGATACAGCGAGTGCGAAAGTTTCGCAAGGCGCAACCCCGTGCCCCGTTGTCGGCGAGCCGGAAGAACACCCGGCGTGCCCCGCAGTCGTCGCCCAGCAGCATCTCGTGGGGGTCGCCGTCGGCGTCGGGCAGCGGGACCACCACGAAGTCGGCCGACTTGCCGACTTCGAGGCTGCCGCACTCGCTTGCGAAACCGAGCGCCTCGGCCCCGCTGAGCGTCGCCAGGCGGAGCAGTTGCGGCCCCGGCGCGTCGGGGTTCGTCCGACGCAACCGGCGGACTTCGGCGAGCACGTCGAGGTCGGGGTTCGACGCCAGGCTGTCGGTGCCGACGGCGACGCGTACCCCGGCCGCGGCGAACGCTGGCCAGGGGTGCCGCGCGTGCCCGAAGGCGGCGTGCGTCCGCGGGCAGACCACCAGCGTCATCGACGGCGTGAAGTGCTTGGCGTGGGCCGCGGTGAGGTAATTGCCGTGGACCACCAGGCCGCGCGGCACCGTGCCCAAACTGTTCAACGCCATGCGGAGCGAACTCACCGTCTCGACACTGGGTCCGAACGCGCCGATCGAGTCGAGAAAGTCGCGGATCGGGCCGGCCTTGGTCGCCAGGAAGTCCGCCTCGCCCGGCAACTCCGCGACGTGGCTCGCGGCCGCGAAGTGGGGGGGGACTGTCATCAGGAAGCGATACCCCATGTACGAAGTCGTGTAAGGCGCGTGGGGGCTGACCCCCCGCTTCGTGCGAGGCCGGTCAGCCGTCGCGTCACGCCAGTCGCGGTAGGCGTTCCAGGTCGCCGTGAAGCGCTCAGGCTTCAGGCCGATCACCTCACGGAACACGACCGCCCGCAGCGGCGCGTCGGCCAGGAGGTCGAAGCTGGTGCCGTCGGTCGAGATGTCGCCGAGTAGCGTCGTGCCGTAACGCAGCGACTCCGCGAGGCCGGCCCGCACGGCGTCGGCGACGGGGACGGCGTTCGCGCGGCGGAAGGCGATCACCCTGCGCAGCCAGTCGGGGAAGCGGTCGGCCGGCGTCGGCGGGACGGCCCCGCGGGCGGCGCTCAAGTCGAGGTGCGTGTGCGCGTTGACCAGGCCGGGGATCAGTGCGGCGTTGCCGAAGTCGGTGTCGGCGGTGCGCTCGCCGCGCGGCAACACGGCGATGACGCGGTCGCCCTCGACGGTGACCGTGCCGCCTTCGAGCGACGGGCCGCTGACGGGGAAGACGTACCGGGCGGTGAACGTCGGCATCGTCACATCCCCGAGACTTCCTCGATCTTGCCGGCCCGCCACGCCCGGTCGAG
>JAYTUC010000191.1:0-5678 GCA_043744775.1 Fimbriiglobus sp.
GGAAGACTCCGGGCGCTGACGCTTCCGGCTCGCCAGGTCGTTACTGCACCGGCGGCCGCGTCAGGCTCGGCAGCACGACGGTGCCGGTCGAGCGGATCGTGCTCGCCGCCGGCATCGCGTCGGCGGGGACTAGTTGCGGCCGCGCCTGGCTGACCGTCCCGGTGCCGCCACTCAGCGGGGCCGGTACTTTGGGCGTCGGCTCGGGGGCCGACTCGCGGGCCGGCGGCAGCGCCGGCGACCCGGCGGGCACCCCCGGCGGCAACGAGTACGGCGACGCCGGCGGGGCTGCGAAGTCCGCGAGCGGCTTCGTCGGGTCGATCTCGCTCTTCCAGTTCGGCAGCCCCGGCAGGGCCACGTCGCCCGGCCGCTCGCGCAGCTTCAGGGCGTTCTCGCGGGCGGCGAAGTGGTCGGCCGCCTTCTTCTGCACGTAGTCCGGCAGCGCGCCCTCGCCGACCGTCACGTTGTTGTAACGCTGGATCGTCCCCTTGGCGTACTCCAGCGACGCCAACGCCACGTTGTAGTTCGCGATCGCCGTGTACTCGTCGGAGATGACCTGCGCGAGGTTCTGCTGGGCCTGCAAGAACGCGACCGTGTCCTGCTCCAAGAACAGGCCCCCGACGCGGCGGGTGAACTCGAGCTCGAGCTGACGCTGCAGGGCGTAGCGCTGGCTGCGGTTCGTCTCGATCTGCTTGTACGTCGTGTCGATCTGCCGGTACTGCCGGGCCAGCACCTCCTCGGCCTTGCGCTCGGCGTCGAGCATCTGCACCACGGCGATGTTCAGGTTCAAGCCGGCCTGACGCACCAGGCCGTTGGCGTCCCGGAAGCCGATCGGCATCTCGAAGCGGATGCCGACGGACCAGTTGTTGAACTGGTTGCTCGCCAGGCTGCGCAGGGCGTTGTCGGTGACGTTCGCCCCGTCCAGGCGAGGCCCCAGGCCGGCGATGTCGTAGCTGGTCAAGAGCCGCAGGTCCGGCCGGCGCAGGTTCTTCTGGTTCAGCAGGTCGAGTTGCCGGGCCTTCACGTCCTGGCGGATGATCATCAGCTCGGGCCGGTTGACGGTCATCTCCTGGAAGATCACGTTCCAGTCGGGCTTGAAGGGGGCGAGGTTCGGCTCGTCGGTCGGCACCAGCCGCACGCCGTCGTCGGAGCGCATGCCCAGCAGGCCGCGGAAGTTGCGCTCGCTCTCGAGCACCTGGTCGCGCGCCCGGACCACCAGCGTGCGGAAGCGCTCGTACTGGGCGAGGTTCTGGTAGATCGTCGAGTCCTTGGTGATGCCGCTCTTGGCCCGCTGCACGAAGTAGAAGTAGCCGTCGAGCGCCTGCTTCGCCCCGCTCTCCTGCGCGGCGAGGTTGTAGTACGAGGCGTACAGGTTCCAGTAAGCCGCCTCGACGTTCAGCAGGTGCGTGTTGACCTGGCGGTCGAAGTCGGCCCGCTGCTGGTCGAGCCGGACCCGCGTCAGCAGAATGCCCTCGGTGCCCTGGCCGGTCGTCCGGAAGCCGGGGATCAGCAGGCTGCCGGGGTGGTTGCTGTTGAGCTGGTTCACCTCGACGCCGAAGGACTGCAGCAGCGGCTGCTCGAAGACGAACTGCAGCCGCGGCGTGTACGACACCGGCAGCGTCACGAAGCTGGTGTTGGACGGCGGCTGGGCGAGCTTGAGGTACTGCGTGCTGAACGTGATCCCCGCGACGCCGCCGGTCGGCAGCGGCTTGGCGAGCGTGTTCGACAGCGTCGCCGAGTCGCCGTTGGAGAAGCTCTGCTGGAGCGTGAGCGTCGGGTTATCGACCTGGTTCCAGGTGAGGCTCGAGATGAAGCGGGCGTCGAACTTCGACAGCGACCGCTCGATCTCCGCCGCGGCGACGGCGGGCTGCAGCGCGAAGGCCTTGATGCTGTCGGTGCCGGACGTGCTGCGGCCGTTGAAGCTGGGCAGCAGGTCGGACACGAGGCCGGGGTTGTTCTGCTGGCCGCCGCCGACGTTGCCGGCCTCCATGCCGATGGCGATGGCTTCCTTGAGCGAGATGTAGCGCGGCGGGCGGCTGGTGTCGAGGACCGTCGCCGGGGACCGCCCGGTCGGGGCGATCATCGGCAGGACCGCCTCGTGCGGCGAAGTCTCGAGGCGCGCCAGCAGCCCCTTGTCGAGCGCGGCGTGGTGGTCGGCCGGTTCCATGAAGAGCTGGTGCTTGCAGCCCGCGCCGCCCGCCAGGACGCCGCTGAGGCCGCACGTCCAGAGGAGTCCGCTCAGTTTCGCGATCGTCCAGCGCTTCGGCTTCATGGTCGTCCCCGTCTGCGTCGGTCCCACGTCGCGGCCACGATTATGCCGGCTCGCGGAGTCGTCCGGGATTCATCGGCCACTCGCCGCGCGGAATCGACGGGTCTTGCCGGTCGTGCCGGAAGTATTTCGCCGGACTTGGTGCTGAGGGCACAATCGGCTCAAGTCGGGCACTTTCGGGAAGGTGGGAAACGACGGCGGCCCGCGTTCCGAGAAACGCGGGCCGCACGATGGTCTGTGTCAGACGGAGCTAGAGCGCGGAGTTGCCGCTGAAGCCGTTCTTGCCCCCGCCGCCGCCGAAGTTCCCGCCGCCGCCGAAGTTGCCGCCGAAGCCGCCCTGTTGACCGCCGCCGAAGCCGCCCTGCTGACCGCCGCCGAAGCCTCCGCCGAAGCCGCCCTGCTGGCCGCCGCCGAAGCCGCCCTGCTGGCCGCCGCCGAAGCCGCCGCGTTGGCCTTGCTGACCGCCGCCGCCGAAGCCTTGTTGGCCGCCGCCGCCGAAGCCTTGCTGACCGCCGCCGCCAAACCCGCCCTGCTGGCCGCCGCCGCCGCCTTGGCCCTGCCGCCCGCCGATGCTAGACGGCGGTGATAAGGTGGGGACATCCCGGATGCCGATGCCGCTGAAGCCGAGGACGCCGAGGTTCGTCGCCCCGACTCCGGGGTTCACGAATCCGCCCTGACCGCCGCCCCCACCCCCCCCGCCGCCCTGGCCGCCCTGGCCGCCGCCGAAGCCCCCTTGCTGGCCGCCGCCGAAGCCCCCTTGCTGGCCGCCGCCGAAGCCCCCTTGCTGGCCGCCGCCTCCGCCGAAGCCCCCTTGCTGGCCGCCTCCGCCGAAGCCGCCCTGCTGGCCGCCGCCTCCGCCGAAGCCGCCTTGCTGGCCGCCTCCGCCGAAGCCGCCCTGCTGGCCGCCGCCGAAGCCGCCTTGCTGACCGCCGCCTTGGCCCCCTTGCTGACCGAACAAGCTGTAGCCCGCCGGGGTCACGAGATCATTCGGACGCAACACGCCGGGTGCCGGGGGGCGGGCCTGGAAGCCGCCGCCGCGCAACTGTCCGTAGCCGGTGAAGATGCCGCCCACGAACTGGCCGCCCGGCCGCGTCGTCGGAGTGGGCGGGTTCTGGGCCTGGGCCGAGTCCGCGAAGGACGACAGGATGCACAGCACGCCGAGCGTGGCGATGCTGTACACCAAGGTACGCGTGACGGTGCGAGTCATGGGAGTCCTCGTGGGGGGCGTCTAGCTGCGCGGTCAGGTTGTGACCACAACGCAGTCCGGGTGCCGACGTGAGCGCGTCGCGGCGGAATGCGTTACTCTGTGACTTCCATTGTTCAGGAACTTGCGCCGGCAGTCGAGGGAACTGCCGCGAATTGCTCAAGTTTCCGTCCACGCCGAACACCACAAGTCGCAAGCGCGTCGGGCACGCCACCGTGAAGCCGGCTTGACATCGACGAGGGCCTGGCTACCATCGATTGTAACAGTTGATTGAAACAAGTGATTGAAGCAAACGATTGAAGTGGCACCGTGACTGAACCGACTACTACCACCATGCCCGACGCCAGGCCCGCCGAGCCACGGCAGCGGCTGTTATTGGCGGCCGAAGCGCTGTTCGCCCGCAAGGGCTACGACGGGGCGACGGTGCGCGAGATCTGCGACCGCGCCGGCATGAACGTCGCCGCGATCAACTACCACTTCGGCGACAAGGAGCGGCTGTACATCGAGACGGTCCGCCACGCCCACGCGTGCAGCCTTGCGGAGGCGGGGCCGACGCCGGAGTTCGCCGGCCTGCCGCCGGCCGCACGCCTGCGGGCGTTCGTCGCGGCGATGCTCAAGAACATGGACGGCCCGGTGCGGCCCGAGTCGATGCAACTGCTTATGCGGGAGTTGAGCCAGCCGAGTCCCGCGACGGTCTCGATCGTCGAGGACTTCATCCGGCCGATGGCGATGGGGCTGTTCGCCATCCTCGACGAGCTGCTGCCGGAGGTGCCGGAGCGGCAGCGACTGATGGTGGGGTTCAGCGTCGTCGGGCAGTGCCTGTACTACCGCCAGAACCGCACCGTCTCGACGCTGCTCTTCGGCGCGGCGGCCGTCGATGCCTTGTCGCTCGCCGCGGTGACCGAGCACATCACGCGCTTCACGTTCGCGGCCCTGGGGCTAGCGGGCGATTACCCGAGCGTCGTCCGAACCGAGGGGGCCGTATGAATTGGGTCGCGCTGCGGATGCTCCTGGGCGACCGCACCAAATTCCTCGGCATCGTCTTCGGGGTCAGTTTCGCGTCGCTGCTGATGGGCCAGCAGATGGGCATCTTCTGCGGGCTGATGCGCAACACCACGAGCCAGGTCCGCGACATCGCCGGCGGCGACATCTGGGTGATGGACCGCAACGTCCAGTTCGTCGATGACGTGAAGCCGATGACCGAGGGCAAGCTGCAAGTCGTCCGCGGCGTCGAGGGCGTCGAGTGGGCCGTGCGGCTCTACAAGGGCGTCGGCCGGGCGAAACTCTCGAACGGCAACTTCCAGCAGATGATCCTCATCGGCCTCGATGACGCCTCGCTCGTCGGTGCCCCGTCGCCGCAGCGCATGATCGTCGGCGACGTGGCCGACCTGCGACAGCCGGACGCGGTGATCATCGACGAGTTCGGCTGGCGCTACCTGTTCCCCGGCCAGCCGTTCGCTCCCGGCACGACTCTGGAGATGAACGACAAGCGGGCCGTGATCGTCGGCATGTGCCACTGCAACCCGACCTTCCAGACCTTCCCGATTTTGTACTCGACCTACTCGCAGGCGATCAAGTTCCTGCCGCAAGAGCGCCGCGTGCTGTCATTCATTCTGGTGAAAGCCAAGCCGGGGCAGAGCCACGAGGCGCTGTGCGTGGCGATCGCGGAGCAGACGCGGCTGAAGGCCCTGACCAACGACCAGTTCTTCTGGACGACGATCGACTACTACGCCACGCGCACCGGCATCCCGATCAACTTCGGCATCACGGTCATGCTCGGCTTCGTGGTCGGCTGCGCCATCGCGGGGCAGACGTTCTACCTGTTCACGATCGAGAACCTCAAGCAGTTTGGTTGCCTCAAGGCGATGGGCGTGAGTAACTTCCGGCTCATCCGCATGATCTTGCTCCAAGCGGCCGTCGTGGGCTTCCTGGGCTACGGCATCGGCATCGGCGGTGCCGCGGGCTTCGGGTACGTGATGACGCACTTCGTCAAATCGACGCCGCCGGCCTTCTACTTCCCGTGGCAGGTGCTGGCGATCTCCGGGGGTGCCGTGTCGCTGATCGTGACGCTGGCGGCGCTGCTGAGCATGAAGCGCGTGCTGTTCCTCGAAGCGGGTGTCGTGTTCCGGTAGGTGCCCTGGCGAGCCGGAAGCGTAAGCGACCGGAGTTCCCCAACACGCGAAGAACTCCGGTCGATTACGCTTCCGG
>JAYTUC010000192.1:0-5652 GCA_043744775.1 Fimbriiglobus sp.
TCGCCGCCGTGACGCACGAACTCCGCACGCCGCTCACCACCCTGCGGCTCTACCTTGACTTGCTCACGTCCGGCCTCCTCGACGGCGACGAGGCCAAGCAGCGGGACTACTTGCGCACCCTCGCAGCGGAGTCGGAGCGGCTTCACCGGCTAGTCGAGAACGTGCTCGATTTCGCGCGGCTGGAGAACCGCCGCGTGCAGGCGACGTTCAAGGCGGTGCCAGTCGGCGAGTTGCTCCAAGCCGTCGAGCAGACCTGGGCCGAGCGCTGCGCAACAGACGGCAAGACGCTGGTCGTGCTGTCGCTGGTGCCGCCGGGGCAGTGCGTCCGGGTGGACGCGGGGCTGGCCGAGCAGGTGCTGGGCAACTTGATCGACAACGCGCGGAAGTACACGCGCGACGCCGACGACGGCCGCGTCTGGGTTTGGGCCAAGCCCGGCGGGCGCGGCCGCGTGCTCTTCGAGGTCGAGGACCGCGGCCCCGGCGTCCCGGCCGGCGAGCGCGGCGGCGTCTTCGAGCCGTTCCGCCGCGGCGACGCGGCCGACGAGGTCGTCGGCGGCGCGGGGCTGGGCCTCTCGCTCGCGCGGCACTGGGCGGGGCAGTTGCGCGGCCGGCTGACCTACCGCGTCGCCGACGGCGGCACCGGCGCGTGCTTCCGACTCAGTGTCGAGGGGGTCGCCTGCGAGGCCCCGCGCTTATAATGCCGGCATGACGCCCGCGGACCCCCACGTCTTCCTCGTCGGTGCCGGCCCCGGCGACCCCAGCCTGCTCACCCTGCGGGCCGCGGAGCTGCTCGCCGCCGCCGACGTGGTCTTGTACGACCAACTCGTCCCCAAGCGTATCCTCGACTTCGTGAACCCGACCGCCGAGTGCCTGTGCGTGCGCGACCTGCCGGGGCAGACCGCCGACCGCACGCCGTACACGCTCCAGCGCATGGCCGACGCGGCGGCGGCCGGGAAGACCGTCGTGCGGCTCAAGGGCGGCGACCCCTTCGTCTTCGGCCGGGGCGGCGAAGAGGCCGAGGCGTTGCGGCTCGCCGGCATTCCCTACGAGGTCGTGCCCGGCGTCACCGCCGCGCTCGCCGCCGCCGCCTTCCTCGACATCCCGCTGACGCACCGCCACCAGGCGAGCGCGCTGGCCCTCATCACGGGCCACGAATTGCCCGCGAAGCCCGGTGGCAAGCTCGACTGGGAGGCGCTCGCCCGCTTCCCTGGGACTTTGGCGATCTACATGGGCATCGCCCGGCTGCCGCTGATCGTGGCCGAACTCGTGAAGTTCGGCAAGGACCCCGACACGCCGTCGGCGATCGTCGAGCGCGCCAGCATGGGCAACATGCGCACCACCTTCGCCCCGCTGCACAACCTCGAACGCGCACGCCGCCAGGCGGGGTTGGAGTCGCCCGGCCTGATCCTGATCGGCCCGGTGATCGACTTGCGGGCCGCGAGTTCGTGGTTCGAGCAGAAGCCGCTGTTCGGCCGCCGCGTGCTGGTCACCCGGCCGCGGGACCAAGTCGAGGGGATGGTCCGCAAGCTCGAACGCCTCGGCGCGGTGCCACTGGTGCTGCCAACGATCGAGATTCGCCCGCCGGACGACTTCGGACCCCTCGACGACGCCCTCGTCAAGCTGCGGGACGGCCACTTCGACTGGCTGATCTTCAGCAGCGCCCACGGGGTCCACGGCTTCGTCAAGCGGCTCGAAGCGAACGGCCGCGACCTCCGCGACCTCGGCAAAGTCCGCATCGCCACCATCGGCCCGAAGACGGCCGACGCCCTCCGCGAGTACCGCCTGAACCCGGACCTCGTGCCGGTGGCGTCGGTCCGCTCCGAGGGCTTCGTCGAGAGCCTCACGCCCCACGTCCGCGGCCAGCGGCTGTTGCTGGCGCGGGCCGAGCAGGGCCGCGAACAGTTACGCACCGGGCTGGCGGCGGTTGCCCACGTCGAGCAGGTGAACACCTACACGCAGGTGAACGTCCTCGACCCGATGTCCGCGCCGATGGACGCCCTACGCCGCGGCGAAGTCAGCTTCGTGCCGCTAAGCAGTTCGAACATCGCGCGGAGTCTGTTGGCGGCGATGGACGCGACGATCCTGGGCCGCATCGAGCGCGGCGAGACGCAGTTGGTCGCAATCAGCCCCGAGACGGCGGCCGTGGTCGAGGCGCAGGGCGTCCGCGTCGCGGGCACGGCGGCGGTTCACACGGGCGACGGGTTGATCGAGGAGGTGGTCAGGGTGGCGCGGGCGAAGGCTACTTGAGTTCCTTCATCGCATTGACGCCGAGGAAGCCGACGACTCCGCTGGCCAGGATGCCGAGAATGTCGGGGATGAGGAACGGCCCGCCGTTGGCAATGCCGCCGCCGAAAGGGACGTTGGCGGCGAGGTCGAGGAGGAACAGCAGCCCCATGAGTCCGGCGACGCCGAGCGCCCCGTAGCAAAGGTACTTTTCCATTCCCGAGCCTTTCGCAGTCGCAAGTGTCGTCACGGCGGGCACCCCTTCCGGGCCGCGGGGCGGCGGAGTTCGATCTAACCTAGCAAATGCCTACCCCCACGCAACGCCCCGCGTCGGGAGTTTCGCGTTCCCCGAGTCGCGTGTCCGCTACACCCGGCAGAACGGGCGCAGGCGAGCGCCGTTAGCCGACCACACCGAGTTCCCTACCGGCCGATTTAAACGCATCAATGGCGTGATCGACCTGCGCGGCCGTGTGCGCCGCCGACACCTGGAGGCGGATTCGCGCCTGGCCCTGCGGCACCACGGGGAAGCTGAAGCCGACGGCGTAGACGCCCCGCGCTAACAGCAGCTCCGACATCTTTGCGGCGACGGTGGCGTCGCCGAGCATCACCGGCAGGATCGGCGTCGGCCCCGGCTTGACGGCGAAGCCGGCCGCCTCCAGCCCGGAGCGCAGCCGCGCGGTGTTGGCCTTCAAGGTCGCCCGTAAGTCGGCCGCGCCATCGACGAGTTCGAGGGCTTTCATGCCCGCGGCGACGAGACTCGGCGGCACGGAGTTCGAGAACAGGTACGGCCGCGAGCGGTTGCGCAGCCACTCGACGACCTCCGCCGAGGCGACTGTGAACCCGCCGGCCCCGCCGCCGAGGGTCTTGCCGAGGGTGCCGGTGATCACGTCGATGCGGTCGAGACAGCCGGCCTCTTCGGCGGCCCCGCGGCCGGTCGCGCCGAGGTGCCCCGTGGCGTGGCAGTCGTCGATGCCGACGACCGCGTCGAACTCGTCGGCCAGCTCGCAGATGTCGGCCAGCCGCGCGATGTCACCGTCCATGCTGAACACGGAGTCGGTGAAGATCATCTTGAAGCGGCAGCCCTTAGCCTCGACGAGTTTCGCCCGCAAGTCGGCCATGTCGTTGTGGGCGTAGCGGAGCCGTTTCGCCTTGCAGAGCCGCACGCCGTCGATGATGCTGGCGTGGTTCAGGGCGTCGGACAGCACCGCGTCGTTCTCGCCTAGCAGCGGCTCGAACAGCCCGCCGTTGGCGTCGAAGCAGGCGATGTACAGGATCGCGTCGGCCTTGCCGAAGAAGCGCGCGAGTTGCGCTTCGGCCGCCTTGTGGATCGACTGCGTGCCGCAGATGAAGCGCACGCTCGACAGCCCGTAGCCCCAGGTCTTCAGCCCCTTCTCAGCCGCGGCGACGACCTCCGGGTGGTTCGAGAGGCCAAGGTAGTTGTTCGCGCAGAAGTTCACGACGGCGCGGCCGTTGACCGTGATCTCGGCGTCCTGCGGCGTCGCGATGAAGCGCTCGGACTTTAGCAGCCCCTGCGTCTTGAGGCTCGCGAGTTGCTCACTTAGGTAGTTGTCCAGGCCGGCGGCGGGCATCTCGAACTCGGGTCTGGGGTATCGGGTGTGGGGTATGGTCGGAATTACACGGTGACCGTTGTCTCGGCCGCTTTGGGCTTGCGCCACGAGTTGAAGCCCTTCACGACCATCGGCAGCACCGAGACGGCGATGATGATGATGGCGATCTTGTCGATGTGCTTGGCGATCGTGAAGTTCGCGCCGAAGACCGGTTTCAAGACGGGGTCGATCAGGTCGATCAGGAAGTAGCCGAAGAGGACCATGCTCGTGACCCACAGGACGCCGCCGACGACGTTGAACATCAGGAAGGTGCGGTAGTCCATCTTGCCGGCCCCGGCGACGACTGGCGCGAACGTCCTCACGATCGGCACGAAGCGGGCGAGGATCACCGTCTTGCCGCCGTGCCGGTCGTAGAAATCCTTCGCACTCTGGATGTACGACTGCCGGAAGACCCGCCCGTCGGGACGCGAGAAGATGCGCGGCCCCGCCTTGGCCCCGATCCAGTAGCCGACGCTGTCGCCCACGATCGCCGACACACTCAGGGTGCCGATGAGGATGGGCAAACTCCAGCCGCTCTGGCTGGCGACGAAGCCGGTCACGACGAGCAGCGAGTCGCCCGGCAGCAGGAAGCCGACGAGCAGGCCCGTCTCGGTGAAGACGATGGCGTTGAGTACGACGATCGCCGCCCAGAACATCTCCGGCCGGCTCAGCACTTCGCTCCAGACATCGGGGTTGAGGAAGCCGAGCGGGTGGTCGAGGTCGAAGACCTTGCGGACGATCACGCCGACTTTGGCGAACAGGTCATCCATGCGCTCGGACTCTCGCGGGCTGAGGGGACGCCGTCAAGATACGGACGCCCGTTGGCACGGCGACGCGGGCCGTCGTAGAACAGCGGGCACCCGACCGCCTCACGGAGTCCGCGATGCCCCTGGCGAAGATTCGACGACCCGACGGCCGCGTGGCCGTCGTCCGGCTGCACGGCGACCACGCCCACGAGATCGACTTGGTCGGCGGCGGCTTCGCCACGCTCGCCGACCTGCTGCACGCCCCCGACCCGGCCGTCGTCTCGGCCCGCCTGAGCGCGAACGCGGTCGCCGAGCCGGCCGCCGGGTTGACGTTCCTGCACCCCGTCGATCGCCAGGAGGTCTGGGCCGCCGGCGTGACCTACAAGCGCAGCAAAGTCGCGCGCGAGGAGGAGTCGGCGGGGGCGGCGCAGTTCTACGACAAGGTCTACACCGCCGCGCGGCCGGAACTCTTCCTCAAGGCGACGCCGCAGCGGGTCGCGTCGCCCGGCGAGCCGATCCGCGTGCGGGCCGACAGCACCTGGAGCGTCCCGGAGCCGGAGTTCACGCTGGTAATTTCGCCCGCGGGCAAAATCGTCGGCTACACGGTCGGCAACGACGTGAGTTCGCGCGACATCGAGGGCGAGAACCCGCTGTACCTGCCGCAGGCGAAGATCTACCGCGGCTCGTGCGCCATCGGCCCCGCCGTGACGCTCGTCGGCGAACTCCCGCCGCTCGAAGGCGTCACGATCCGCCTCGTCATCCGCCGCGCCGGCCGCGTCGGCTTCGAGGGCACGACGACGCTGGCGCAACTGACGCGCACGCCCGAGAGTCTGGCCGAGTGGCTGTTCAAGGAGAACGAGTTCCCCGACGGGGCGCTACTGCTCACCGGCACCGGCATCGTCCCGCCGGACGACTTCACGCTGAGCAGCGGCGACGTGGTCGAGATCACGATCGACGGCATCGGCACGCTGACGAACCCGGTGGGGTGACTGGTGGTTTACCGAAAACATTTTTAGCCGCAGAGACGCAGAGTGCGCAGAGCAAACCAAATTCAAGTTTAAGATTTGGTTTGCTCT
>JAYTUC010000193.1:0-21795 GCA_043744775.1 Fimbriiglobus sp.
GGCGAAGTCCGTCATCTGACACCGAGGCTGACCGCCGGAGATCGGCTTCGCGGTGCACGGTAAGAGACTCTTGGCGCGTTCGGACTTTGGGCCTTTGAAAGAAGAATTTTGCCGCGGAGACGCGGAGACGCGGAGAAATCCAAATCCGAGTTTTGGTCTTATCCGCGTCTCCGCGGTGAAAATCTTCCGTTCTCACCGAATCACCTTGCGTGAAAACGCCACGATGAACAGGCCGAACAGCAAGGTCCCCATCACCGACTCGATCATGACCGGGACGTTCATCCAGCCCTTCGCCAACTCGCGGATGCCGCCCATGCCGGACGTGAAGATCGACACACTCGTCGTCAGGCCGATCATCCCGGCGTTGGCGAAGTCGGTTCGGTCGCGGGTGGGGAACGGCAACTTCTCCTTGTCCGTGTAGAACTCGTCGGGGTTGGCGGCGTACACGAGCGCGAAACCGACGACGATCACCGCCGCCATGCGCACCGCCCGCAGGGGGTTGGTGCCGTAGCCGCAGCCGACGTCGAGGAACAGCCACTCGGCCAGCCAGCGCCACTTGGTCCACGGCCGCCGCCAACTCGTCCCCGTGGCGCGGCGCTGGGCGACCTTGAAGCGGTAAAATGCCCAGTCCTCGGCGTCGAAGCGGTGCAGTTGCCCGTAGCACTTCTTCAAGAGGCCGTACTCTTGCATCGCGTCGCCGTGCCGGCCCTCGCGCTCGCTGAGCAATCGCCCCTCGACCTGCTCCGGCCGGACCCGCACCCGCTCGGCGACGGCGTTCAGGAACGCGAAGGTCTGGCCCGGCCCGGCGTCGATCGCTTCGAGGTACGCGAAGTCGCGCAGCTTCGCCTTCGACAAGTCCAGCAACCCCTCAAAGCGGCTGCCGTCGGCCGAGAACTTCTTCTCGACGTTGGCCCCGCGGAACAGGAAGTCGCCCAGGAAGCGGCACTTCTCGACGACGAAGCCCTCCGCGGCGTGGACGCTGCGGAAGTCCGCCTGCGCGTGGAAGGTGCAGCCCTGGAAGCTCGCCCAGGTGTGGAACTGCGCCTCCCAGAAGTGGACCGCGCCGACGAACTCGCAGCCCTGGAAGCCGACCTTGCCCTTGAACTCCGTGTGCGCGGCGGATAGCTCGCCCGCCACGGTCACGTCGCGGATCGCCGTCTTCTGGAGGACCGAGCCGTCGAGCGTGACGTTCTTGGCGAAGGTCGTCTTGCGGTTGAACTGGGCGCGGTCGATCGTGCAGGCGATGAAGCTGACCGCCTCGGCAAACGTCGCCCCGCGGAACTCCGGCTTCACCAGCAGGCAGCCGCGGAACTGCACCGCGAACGGCACCGGCCCGACGAACTTCAGCCCGCCCACGCGCGCGTTCGTGACGACCTTGCCCTCGCGCAAAAGCGTCATCGCCTCCTCGCCGGACATCTCGACGCGCTTGGTGGCGTCGCCGCCGTGGGGTCCGCCGCCCTCGACCGAGGGGGCCGTCTCGTCGGGCGGGGTGTGCAACAATTCCGGCTCGACCATGTCCGAGTACCTGAGCGAAGGGGGTTCCGACCGGAACAGGAGACGCCGGCTGTCCCCGGAGTTCGCGCGGGGCGGAGCCGGGCAATGCGTGGGTTTTCCCCCTATCGGCGGCCGCGCGACGCTGGTAGTCTAGCGGTACGAGCCTCGCGGCGGCTACGGACAGGCTCGTTAAAGATCACCCGCCGTACCCAATTCATGGCCGACGCCAAACTGCGCCACGCGATCGCTTTTGAAGCGGCGCGACTCATGTACACCCGCTCCGAGAGCGAGTACTTCACGGCCAAGCGCAAGGCCGCCAAGCGGATTTGCCGCGGCGACGTGAAGCCCAGCGACTTGCCGTCCAACAGCGAAGTCCGCGACCAGGTGCAAGCCTTCGCGCGGATGCACGAGGGCGACCAGCGCACGTCCGACCTGCGGGCCATGCGCCTGCACGCGCTGCGCTTCATGCGGCAACTCTGCCGCTTCCGCCCCCGCCTCATCGGGAGTGTCATGACCGGGCACGTCCGCAAGGGGTCGGACATCGACTTGCACCTCTTCAGCGACTCCGTCGAGGCGATCACGAGCCTGCTCGAAGCCGAAGGCTTGCAGTACGACGTGGAGCGTAAGCAGCTCGAAAAGCACGGCGAGACGCGGGTGTTCAACCACGTCCACGTCTACGACGCCTTCCCGTTCGAGCTGACCATCTACGCCGAGAACCAGGCCCACTACGTGTTCAAGTCGTCGATCACCGGCAAGGCGATCGAGCGCGCGTCGATTGCCGAGTTGGAGCAACTGCTCGCGGCCGAGTACCCCGAACTCGACATCGACGGGGCCATCCGCGACCAGGACGAGGAGGTTGATCCGTACCAACTCTTTCGACTGCTACTGTTGCCGCTGGAGCGCGTCAAGCAGAACCCGAAGTACCACCCCGAGGGCGACGTGCTGTACCACTCGCTGCAAGTCTTCGAGCGCGCCAAAGACGTCTCGACCTACGACGAGGAGTTCCTGATCGCCGCACTGTTGCACGACGTGGGCAAGGGCATCGACCCCACCGACCACGTCGCGGCCGGCTTGCAAGCCCTCGACGGCCTCATCACCGAGCGCACGGCGTTCTTGATCGGCAACCACATGCTCGCGCTCGACTACCAAGCCGGCACGCTGGGCCACCGCGCCCGCGTGAAGCTCGAAGCGTCCCCGGACTTCGACGACTTGATGGCGTTGCGGCAGTGCGACACGGCTGGCCGTGTCTGCGGCGCGACCGTCGGCACCGCCGACGAAGCGCTGACGTACCTGCGTGAGCTGGAGCGCAGCAACGCGGGGAAGTGACTTTTCCCGGCGAGCGGCGGATGATAGTCCGCCGAGTCAACCTGTATGGGTAGTCGTCACCGCACCGGGCTGACTCGGCGGACTATCGTCCGCCGCTCGCCGGCTGAAGTCTGGCGACCAACTCAGTTCGGTGATGCTGTAGAACCGCGAGTAACTGGTCGTCGTCGATGTCCCAAAGCGTCCGGCCGGTTTGGTCTTCGCCCAAGAACCCGAGGTGCGCGAGGAGTTGGCCGAGCCGCACGTCCGGCGATAACTCGCACAACTCCGCCAGGACCGCCAGGGCTTCGGTCGTAGTTTGCGCCATCACAGGGTGTCCCCAATCGTGGCGTCCGAACCGCAAGCCCGGCGGAGGCGGCCGATGACCTCGACGCGGACCAGAGTGCCGGGCGAAAGTTTGGCGACCCGTGTGGCTCGGGTCACCCCATTGTAGATCACCAGAACCCCGTCTGAAGCCTCATACACCACCAGCGTGGGCATTCCCACAGTCGATGTCCCGTACCGGGCGATCTGTCGGTGGAGTTTCGCCGGGTCTGCCTCAGGCCGCGAGTGCGGCGGACGCAGTTCGCGGGGGTCAACGTCGCGGAAGTCGAGAGGCATCAATCGACTCCCCCGACGTGCGACATGAACTCCCTGTCGGAATCACGCCTTGATGATGTCCTTGACGGTCATGCCGCTGGGGATCATCGGCAGCACGTGCTCCTGGTGCGGGACGTGGACGTTCAGCAGGTACGGGCCGTCGTGGTCGAGCATCGCGTGGATCGCCGCGTCGAGGTCGCCCTTCTCGACAATCGCCTGGCCCTTCACGCCGAAGCCCTCGGCGACCTTGACGAAGTCCGGGTACGGGGCCTCCTCGCCCGAACCCAAGTACGTGTGGCCGCGGTTGGAGCCGAAGAAGCGGTCCTCCCACTGCATCACCATGCCGAGGTGCTGGTTATTCAGCAGCAGCACCTTCGCGCCGATTTTTTCGGTGTAGCAGCAGGCGAGTTCCTGGACGTTCATCAGGAAGCTGCCGTCGCCGTCGATGTCGATGCAGACGTGGTCGGGGTGGGCGACCTTCGCGCCCATCGCCGCGGGCAGGCCGAAGCCCATCGTGCCGAGGCCGCCGCTCGTCACCCAGGTGCGCGGGTGGTTGAAGCCGAAGAACTGGGCCGCCCACATCTGGTGCTGGCCGACGCCGGTCGAGATGATCGTCTTGTCGAGTTGGCCACGCTCCTTGAGGATTTCGTGCAGCCGCTTGATGGCCGCCTGCGGGAGAATGGCGTCGTCGCGCTCCTCGAACACCAGCGGCTCGGCCTCGCGCCACGCGTCGATCTGCTGCATCCACTCGAGATACCGGCCGCCGCCGCTGATGTCGGCGTTGGCGTCCTCGCGGGCCATCGCCAGGAGTTCGGTGAGCACCTGCTTCACGTCGCCGTGGACGGGGATGTGCGCGAACTTGTTCTTGTTGATCTCCGACTTGTCGATGTCGATGTGGACGATCTTGCCGTGCTTGGCGAACTCCGAGAGCTTGCCCGTCACGCGGTCGTCGAAGCGCACGCCGACCGCGAGCAGCAAGTCGGCGTCGTTCACCGCGTAGTTACTCGTCACGGTGCCGTGCATGCCCATCATTTGCAGGCACAAGTAGTGGTCGGCCGGGAAGTTGCCGATGCCGTGCAGCGTCAGCGCGACCGGGATGCCCATGAGTTCGGCGAACTGCTTGAAGACCTCGGCCGCCCCGGAGTGCGTCAGCCCGCCGCCGGCGTAAAAGATCGGCCGCTTCGAGGCGCGAATCGCCTCCAGAATGGGCTGCAGCTTCGCCCGCTTAACCGCCGGGATCGGCCGGTAGCCGGGCAGGTTCATGGCGACGTTCCAGTCGGGCACGATGCGCTTGATCTGCACGTCCTTGGGCACGTCGATGATGATGGGGCCGGGCCGGCCGGTCGTGGCGATGTGGAACGCCTCCTTCATCACGCGCGGCAAGTCCTCGGTGCGGGTCACGAGGAAGTGGTGCTTCGTAATCCCCCGGCAGACCTCAACAATCGGCGTCTCCTGGAAGGCGTCGGTGCCGATCACGGGCGTCGAGACTTGCCCGGTGATGGCGATCATCGGGATCGAGTCCATCTTGGCGTCGGCCAGGCAGGTCACGAAGTTGGTGGCACCGGGGCCGCTCGTAGACATGCACACGCTCGGCTTGCCGGTGGTGCGGCTGTAGCCGTGGGCCATGAAGCCGCCGCCCTGCTCGTGGCGCGGCAGGATGGTGCGGACCCGGTCGGCGTAGCGGGTGAGGGTCTGGTGGATCGGCATGCTCGCGCCGCCGGGGTAGGCGAAGACCGTATCGACGCCGTGCTGGATGAGGGACTGGACCAGGATGTCCGCCCCGCTGATCGGTTCGGTCGAGTGGCCCTGACCCGCGGAACTCGGACTGCCCATGATTCCCGTCCCCTGAAGGCGACACAATTTCTGGAGTTGCCGTGCGGCCGAACTGGCGGCACTTCGCGCTGGAAAGTATACCAACGGCGACGCCGCGTTGCAGGTGTCAAATCGGAGAAGTCCCGGTTAAGCCGGGTGACCCGTCTCCCCCGCCAGGAGTCCACCGATGGCCGACGAGCCGGTTATTAGCCCCGACACGGCGCGGCCGCAGCGGCTGCCGCCGGGGCAGTCCTTGACGGCGAAGTGGCCGGTGCTGCACGTCGGCCCGACGCCGGCGTTCAAGCCCGCGGCGTGGGACTTGACCGTGTTCCCCGTGCCGCTGGTGGCCGCGGTCGCCCGCTTCACCTGGCCCGAGTTCCAGGCGCTGCCGCGGACGAAGGTCTACGCCGACATGCACTGCGTGACCCGCTGGAGCAAGCTCGACAACCTGTGGGAGGGCGTCGCCACGCGCGAGCTGTTGCGTCACGTCGCGGTGGCGGCCGCGGCGCAGTTCGTCATGGTCCACTGCGAGTACGGCTGGACGACGAACCTGCCGCTGGCGGATTTCTTCGCCGAGGACGCGCTGTTCGCCACGCACCACAACGGCGAAGCCCTGACGCCCGACCACGGCAGCCCCGTGCGGCTCGTCGTCCCGCGGCTGTACGCCTGGAAGAGCGCGAAGTGGGTGCGGGGCGTCGAGTTCATGGCGGCCGACCGGCCCGGCTACTGGGAGAGCTTCGCCAACGGCGGCTACCACCTGCGCGGCGACCCGTGGGAGACCGCGGACGGCCAGCGGTTCCGGGATCGGGAGTGACGCGCGGGGCCTGCCAGTCTAACTGTCGCGGGGCTGCCGTTTCGGCCGGGGTTCGCGGCGCTTCGGACATTCCGCGCGGCGGGCGGCCACTGCGCTTGATTCGCGCCGGAAACGCCTCTAGAATCTTGCAGGTTTCGCCGCCCGCGTTGAGCCTCGCCCCCGCCGTTCCGCCCGCCCGTGAGGCTGTCCCGTCGCCGGCTAATGCTTCGCGCTGGCGGTCCGAAACCGCCGGCCCCCGGTCTCGATCGGGGGCCGGCGGCTCGCCCTCGCGGCACCTCCCGACGCCCGTCACGGCCCCGACAAGTCGCGGCGGCCGGGCGATTCGGGGACCGTGCCCGTCGCGGGCCTATGATGACTGTTGGCCGCGCCCCGCCTGGGCTTGCCTGGGCGGGGCGTAGTGTTCTGTCGGGAGCAAGGCCGCTCGTTCTTTTGTCCCGCGCCGCTCACCCCGGCCCAACGATCTTCCCGAGAGGAGACGGCCTCGATGTACGAACGATTCACGGACCGCGCCCGGAAGGTGATGCAACTCGCCAACCAAGAGGCCCAGCGGTTCAACCACGAGTACATCGGCACCGAGCACATCCTGCTCGGGCTGGTGAAGGAGGGTTCCGGCGTCGCCGCGAACGTCCTCAAAAACCTCGACGTGGACTTGCGCAAGATCCGGCTCGAAGTCGAGCGCATCGTCCAGCCCGGTGCCGGCGGCGACCAGGTCGTCATGGGCCGGCTGCCGCACACGCCGCGGGCCAAGAAGGTCATCGAGTATTCGATCGAAGAAGCTCGCAACCTCAACCACAACTACGTCGGCACCGAACACCTCCTGCTCGGACTCCTCCGCGAGCAAGAAGGCGTGGCCGCCCAGGTTCTGATGAACCTGGGGCTCAAACTCGAAGATGTCCGCGAAGAAGTGCTGAACCTTTTGGGGCACAATCCCATGCCGAACGAGAACGAAGGTCAAGGGGCGAAGCCCGAGGGCGGCGGGGGCGGCGAGCGCGCCGGCGGCAGCCGCACCAAGTCGAAGACGCCCGCGCTCGACAGCTTCGGCCGCGACCTGACCGAGTTGGCCAAGCAGGGCAAGCTCGACCCGGTCATCGGCCGCGCCAACGAGATCGAGCGCGTCGTCCAGATCTTGTCGCGCCGCCAGAAGAACAACCCCGTGCTCTTGGGAGAGGCCGGCGTCGGCAAGACCGCCATCGTCGAAGGCCTCGCGCAGCTCATCATCGACGCCAACGTGCCCGAACTGCTCCGCGACAAGCGGCTGGTCGTGCTCGACCTGGCGATGATGGTGGCCGGGACGAAGTACCGCGGCCAGTTCGAGGAGCGCATCAAGGCGGTCATGAACGAGGTCCGCCGCGCTAAGAACACCATCCTGTTCATCGACGAGTTGCACACGCTCGTCGGGGCCGGCGGTGCCGAAGGCGCAATAGACGCCAGTAACGTGCTCAAGCCCGCGCTGGCCCGCGGCGAGATCCAGTGCATCGGGGCCACGACCCTCGACGAGTACCGCAAGTACATCGAGAAGGACCAGGCGCTGGCCCGCCGCTTCCAGGACATCATGGTCAACCCGCCGAACAAGGAGGAGGCGGTCGAGATCCTCAAAGGTCTGCGCGACCGCTACGAGGCGCACCACCGCGTCCAAATCACCGACGAAGCGCTGAAGGCTGCCGTGGACCTGTCGGACCGCTACATCTCGGCGCGCTGCTTGCCCGACAAGGCGATCGACGTGATCGACGAGGCGGGTGCCCGCGTGCGGTTGAAGGCGATGACCCGGCCGCCGGACCTCAAGGACATCGACGAGTCGATCGAGAAGCTCAACGCCGAGAAGGAGTCGGCCGTCGCCGAGCAGGACTTCGAGAAGGCCGCGAGCTTACGCGACCAGGCCGACAAGCTCAAGAAGAAGAAGGACACGGTCACCAAGGAGTGGCGCGAGAAGGCCAAGGAGACCGACGGCGTCGTGGACGAGGAAGTCGTCGCCGAGGTCGTCGCGAAGATGACCGGCGTGCCGCTGAAGAAGGTCGGCGAGGACGAGACTAAGCGGCTGCTCAAAATGGAGGACGAACTTCACGGTACGGTTGTGAGCCAGGACGAGGCGATCCGGTCGCTGTCGAAGGCGGTGCGCAAGAGCCGCGCCGGGCTGAAGGACCCGAAGCGGCCGATCGGCTGCTTCATCTTCGCCGGGCCGACGGGCGTGGGCAAGACGCTGCTCGCCAAGACGCTGGCGAAGTTCATGTTCGGCGACGAGGCCGCGCTAGTGCAACTCGACATGTCCGAATACATGGAGAAGCACAACGTCAGCCGGCTGGTTGGGGCACCCCCCGGCTACATCGGCTACGAAGAGGGTGGCCAGCTCACCGAGAAGATTCGCCGCAAGCCGTACTCGGTTGTGTTGTTGGACGAAATCGAGAAGGCTCACCCGGATGTGTGGAACATGTTGCTCCAGATCATGGAGGAAGGCCACTTGACGGACAACGTTGGCCGCAAGGTGGACTTCAAGAACGCCGTCGTGATCTTGACGACCAACGTCGGGGCCGAAACGATCATCGCGCCGGACGACATGTCGAACGTGTTCACCTCGGGCGTCAAGAAGTCGGCCGACGTGACTTACGCCGACATGAAGCGTAAGCTGCTCGAACAGATGGGCAAGGTCTTCCGCCCGGAGTTCCTGAACCGGCTCGACGACACGATCGTGTTCCGCTCCTTGACCAAGGAGAACCTGAAGCAGATCGTTGACATGGAGTTGGCGAAGCTGGCCAAGCGGCTGAAGGAGAAGGGCTTGAAGCTCGACGTGACGGACGAGGCCAAGGAGTTCATCATCGAGAAGGGTTCGAGCGTCGAGTACGGGGCGCGTCCGCTGCGCCGCTCGGTCGAACAGTACCTCGAAGACGGCATGAGCGAGTCGCTACTGCGGGGCGAATTCGCCGGCAAGGACACGGTCACCGTGCGGACGGCGGTCGGCGACGACGGCGAGAAGAAGCTGACCTTCGACGCGACGAGCAACGCCTCGAAGTCCGAGTTAACGATGCCCGTCGCCGCCGGCGAAGCGAAGTAACCAAATGTTTGTGCGGGGCCGCCGACAATGATTTGTCGGCGGCCCTCTTTCGTTGACGGAGTCGAAGTCATTCGGTTGCGGGATTCACCAGGATCGGTAGGTCACGGAGTTCGGTGATGTGCATCAAGGCGATGCGCGTCGTGTCGTCGGCGACGACGCGGTTCGGCGTGCTGGGCAGGCCGACGTACAGGTATCGCACGGTCACGAAGATCATGTCGGGGTGGTAGACCTCGTAAGTTTGACCCGTCGTGGTCACGAGTTGGAGCGGCTTGAAGGGCTGCTCGTGAAGGCGACTCTTGATGTTCTCGGGTGTGAAGCTCATGGCGTAGTCCTCGGGAAGGGTTTGCCCATCTTACCCGCGTTCGCCGGCGTCTCCTAGCGGCTACACGCGCGACAGGGTGCGGAACGCGCCGCTGGTCTCGAGGTACCACGCGACGGTCGTCCGCAGGCCGTCCTCGAACGACACCTTCGGGGCATACCCCAAGTCGGCCGAGGTGCGGCGTAGGTCGGCCCGCGAGAACTTCACGTCGCCGACGCGGCTCGCCCCGTAAACCGGCTCCAACTCCGTCTCCAGCACGTCGTTGAGCGCCTGGATTAACTCACGTACCGTCACGCTGCGGCCGGTGCCGACGTTGTAGACGTTGCCGCTCACGTCGGGCACCTCGGCGGCGCGGCGCAGGGCGTGGACGGCGTTGGCAACATACGTGAAGTCGCGGCTCTGCAGGCCATCGCCGTGGACCATCGGCAGGTCGCCGCGGGCCATCATCGCGGTGAACAGCGCGATCACGCCGGAGTACGGGCTGTCGCTGCGCTGGCGCGGGCCGAAGATGTTGAAGAAGCGCATCCGCACCGTCTCGATGCCGTAGGTCGCGGCGAACGCCTGCATGTACAGCTCGCCGGCGAGCTTGGCGGCGGCGTAGGGCGACCGCGCGGCCGGCAGTTGGTCCTCGCGCTGCCCGCCGGAGCCGGTGTCGCCGCCGTAGGCGCTCGAACTCGCGGCGTAGACGACGCGGCGGACGCCGACCTTGCGGGCCGCGTCGAGCAGGTTGAGCGTGCCGGTGGCGCAGGCCGCGTGCGTCGCCGCCGGGTTCTCGACGCTGCGCGCCACACTCGCCAGGGCCGCCAGGTGGTAGACGACGCCCACGTCGCGGACCGCCCTGGCCGTCGCGGCGGGGTCGGTGACCGAGCCGTCCACGATGTCGAGGGCGTGGCCGTAGTGGCTCAGGTGGCGGAGGTTCTGTCGCAGGCCGGTGCTGAAGTCGTCGAGGACTCGCACCGCCCGGCCGGACTGCAACAAGGCTTCCACGAGGTGCGAGCCGATGAATCCCGCGCCGCCGGTCACCAGGGAGAGTTCCGTCATACGTCAAGCCCCGAGCGTTCGAGTGGCCGCGGAAGCGGGCGAGCATACCCCCGCCCCCCGCGTTGCGTCTACGGGAATCGCCGACGCCGTGGGCGAGGGGGCCTTGCCATCACCCTGCCGTGACCCGACCTCCGGGAAGCCTGGCGGCCGGGCGGGCCGGGCTTGCACTGTCGCCGCCGCGCGGCTATTCGGCCGCCGACTGCTTTTCCGCACCCGCCCCGGCAGGGACCGCCATGACCCGTCTCGCGCTCACGCTCCTCGTCGGTGCTTTCGGCACGGTCGCCGCCGGCCAGGAGCCGATCAAGCTGGCCTCCGGCGAGTCGGCCGCCACGCCGGTCGCCCGCGTCGAGGTCGCCCCCAAGCCGGCCGCCGTCGCCGCCGAGGCGCTACCCAAGGCACTCGCCGACGCGCGGGCGGCGCTCGCCAAAACCCGCGACTACCACGGCCACCTCGTCCGCCAGGAGCGCGTCCGCGGCACACTCGCCCCCGAGACGGTCGCCGAGCTGCGCGTCAAAATGGAGCCGTTCGCCATCGACATCGCCACTACGAAGCCCGCCAACTTGGCCGGCGAGGAGACGAGCTACGCCCCGCTCAAGAGCCGGCTCAACGCCCGCTACCGCGCCCCCGGTGTCGAGGGCGTCAAGGGCTTCACGACCGTCGAGGCGGCCGGGGCCAAGGCCCTTACGAACTGCCGGCACCCCGCGGCCGAGTACGGCCTGGCGGCGATGCTGGGCCGCGTCGAAAAAGTGCTGGAGGTCGAGCGGCACTTGCAGAACCCGGTGGCCGTCTACGCCGCGGGGTTCACGATCGCCGGCAAGCCGGTGACGCGCTTCGAGGTCGTCGCCGACCGTCCCCACCCGGCCCGCTACGCCCACCGCGTCGTGCTGTTCGTCGAGTCCGAGTCGAGGCTGCCGGTGCGCTTTGAGGCCTACGACGCCCCCAAGGCGGTCGGCGGCGAGGGCGAACTGGTCGAGATGCAGAGTGTCGTCGGGCTGAAGCTCAACGTCGGCCTCGGGGCGCGCGACCTCGACCGCTGACACTGTCGTTGCGGTAAGTGTCGCGACGGGTGGTTATTCCTGTAGCTGGCCTCTGTGAGGCCGGACCCGCCCCCCGACTCTCAAGCCGGTGACTCAGGAAGCGGACCGGCCTCACAGAGGCCAGCTACAGAAGAGAAGACCCCCGCCAGGCCGTCACCCCACCGCGGCGTTGCCGTACACCGCGGCGATGCGCTCGATGAAGGGGCGGCTGATCGCCTCGAAGCGGCGGAAGGTCTCGCGGCCGATCGTGTACACCTCCGTCGTCTCGGTCGCCGTGATCGTCGCGTTGCGCGGCTCGTTGGTGACCAGCGCCCGGTCGCCGAAGAAGTCGCGGGTCGTCAACTCGGCCACCGTCTTGGGGCCGATATCGACGCGCACCGTGCCGCGGCGGATCAGGTAGAAGCGGCTCGCGTCGGTCACCGGGTCGCCCTGCCGCAGGACCACCGCGCCGGCCCGGAACACCTCCAGCTTGCCGGCGTACTTCGCCTCGCTGACGCCGCGAACCGGCAAGTCGGGGTGCAGGCCGATGCAGACGCCGTCGGCGATCGCCTGCTGCTGCTCGGGCAGGATCGCCGCGAAGAACGCGCAGCGCCGTAACCCTTCCGCGACGAACAGCCGCTCGGCGACGACGACGTTCGAGACGATGCGGCCGCGCTCCATGTGGACGATGCGGTCGGCGCGGTTCATGATGCGGGCGTCGTGCGTCACGATCAGGCTCGTCGCCCCCTTCTCGGCGGTCAGCGTGGGCAGCATCGCCGCCTGCTCGGGCGTCAGCCGGCCGCTGCCGTCGTCCTCGTCGCCGGGCCGCCGCACCAGCCGCGCCAGGTCGGCGGGGTCGCGGCCACGCGCCAGGTGCTGCAAGAGCGTCACGACGGCCAGGCCGGAGTCGGCGTCGAGGGCGGCGGTCGGCTCGTCGGCCAGGATCATCTTGGGCCGGTTGATCAGCGCCCGCGCGACCGCGACCCGCTGCCGCTGGCCGCCGGACAGCCCCGCCGGCTTGTAGCCCATGCGCGAGGCGAGGCCCAGGTACGTCAGCAGCAGCTCGATGCGCTCGGGGTCCGCGCCGGGGAAGAGTTCGCGGGCCAGCCGCACGTTCTGCACGGCTTGCAGCGAGTCGAAGAGGTTGTGCCGCTGGAAGATGAAGCCGATCAGCCGGCGGACCTCGACCAGCCCCGCCTCGTCGAGGCCGCGCAGGCTGCGGTAGTCGCCGCGGCGGGCGTCCCAGATGTGGATGTCGCCCTCCTGCACCGAGCGCAGGCCGCCGATGAGCGTGAGGATCGTCGTCTTGCCCGACCCGGAGGGGCCGGACATGATGACGAGTTCGCCCGGCATGACTTCGAGGTCGTTGTCGAAGAGCACCTGGGTTTTTGCGTCGCCCGCGCCGAAGGCGTGGTTGACGTTGGCGATGCGCAACAGCGGCTCGCCGGGCGGGGGCGGAGTGGGGGTCATGCCGGCTTCTCGGGAGAGGGCGGGTAGCGGAGACCTCACCCCTGGCCCCTCTCCGACGCGGAGAGGGGAGCAAGCGGGTGGCGATCGAAGAGACCTCACCCCCGGCCCCTCTCCGACGCGGAGAGGGGAGCAAGTGAGTCGAAGCCAGCGACTCGCGCCCACTTGCTCCCCCTCTCCGCTTCGGAGAGGGGGCCGGGGGGTGAGGTCGCCTTTCGCGGCTTCCGCGTCGGAGAGGGGAGCAAGAGGCATGAGGTCGCCTTTCGCGGCTTACTTCTTGGCGAAGTTCGCCGCGACGGCGTCCCAGTTCACGACCGTGAACCACGCCTCGAGGTACTTCGCGCGTAGGTTGCGGTACTTGAGGTAGTACGCGTGCTCCCACACGTCCACGCCCAAGATGGGCCGCGGGCCGCCGTCCATCAGCGGGTTGTCCTGGTTCGGCGACGTGACGATCGCCAGCGGCTTCTCCTTGCCGGGGACGAGCCAGACCCAGCCGCTGCCGAACCGACCCACCCCGGCGGCGGTGAACGCTTTTTGGAAGCCGGCCAGGTCGGTGAAGCTGGCGTTGATCGCCTCGAGCAGCTCGCCCTTCGGCGCGGTGCCCGGCTTCGCCATGACGCCCCAGAAGAAGTCGTGGTTCCAGACCCCGCCGGCGTTGTTGCGCACGGCGGCGCGGACCGTCTCAGGGGCCTCCTTGACCTTCTTGACGACCTCCTCGATCGGCAGCCCCAGCCACTCCGGCTGGCCGGCGAGGGCCTTGTTCAGGTTATCGACGTAGGTCTGCTCGTGCTTGGTGTGGTGGATCGTCATCGTCTCGGCGTCGATGGCCGGCTCGAGGGCGTCGTAGGCGTAGGGCAACTTGGCGAGCGTGAAGCCGCCCTTGGCCTTCGGCTCCTGGGCCTTAGCGGCCAGCGGCAAGGCGGCGAGCGCGGCGGACGAGAGCAAGAAATCGCGTCGGTTCATCGGGCGTCTCCGGGTGGGGGGTCGCGGGTCCGCCGGCGAGCTTCCGGGCGGCCCGGCTACTATATTCAGCCGCCGCGACGCACAGGAAATACGGGGCCAACCCCGCCGCGACCGTCGCCGTCAGCGCGAGCCAGTCCGCCGCCGGCGGGCCGAGCGTGAGCCAGACCCCCAGCGGCACGAGAGTCAACGTCAGCGGCCGCAGCCAGGCCCGCAGGTACTGCGCCAGCGGCAACTTCAACAGACGCAACGTGTGGCCGATGACGAACAGGCAGAACAGCGCGTTGGGCACGGCGACCGCGACCGCGACCCCTTCGACGCCCAGCGGCCGGATGAGCAGGGCCGTGAGCGTGACGTTGACGACACCCTCGACCAGCGCCGCGCGGGCGAAGACGCGCAGGTGCCCGAGGCCGTACAGCACGCGCGCGGCGACCGACTGCGCCAGGCCCAGCGCCAGCGTGCCACTCAGGATCAGCGCCGCCGGGCCGCTGCCGCCGGCGAACTCGACGCCGACCCAACGCTGGAGGAACGGGCCGCTGAACAGCACCAGGCCGACGTTCACCGGCAGCGCCGCGTACAGCACCCAACGCGTGCCGGTCACCACGAGGGCGCGGATGCCGGCGTCGTCGCCGCGGGCGTGCATCGCACTCACGCCGGGGGTCAGCGTCGTCGTGACTTGCCGCAGGAGCTGCTTGGCGTACTCGGTCAGCCGCACGGCCGTGGCGAAGAAGGTCGCCGCGCCGGGGGCCAGCATCACGCCGACCACGATCGCGCCGGTTTGCAGCGTGATCCGCCCGGCGAGCATCGCCAGGAACGCATCGCAACTCTCGCCGCGGACGTGCCGCAGTGTCGCGCGATCGACGGCCCACGGCCGCAGCCGCAGGCCGGGGCAGGCGGCGTGGCACAGGGCCGCGTAGCACGCCTGCTCCAGCAGGTTCGTCGCCAGGAAGACGAGTGCGAGCGGCAACAGCGAGGCGTGCGTCGCCAGCACGCCGAGGGTCGCCGCCGTGCGCACGGCGAGCGTCACCACGCGGACGACGCCCTTGGCCGTGAAGCGTTGCAGGCCGTCGAGCGCGGCGGGGTAGACGCTCAGCGGCAGCGTCACGGCGAGGTTCACGAGCATCACGAGCATGAACGGCACGGCGTCCGGGGCCTGGGCGGTGAGCCGCGGGCTCAGCGCCAGCAGCACCGGCGCGCCGACGCCGAGGGCCACGAGCGCGGCCGCCAGGAACACCGCCAGCGACGCCGAGGCGTAGGCGTTGACGTGCGCGAGGTCGCGCGTCACGGTGCCGCGCGCCACGACGCGCACCAGCCCCGCCGCGACGCCGCCGTCGAGCAGCGTGAAGTACGCCAGCACCGCCTCGACGACGCACCAGACGTCGTAGTTGGGCGTGCCGAGTTCGCGGATCAGGTGCGGCGTCAGCGCGAAGCTGACGCCGAGCACTGCCGCGAATGCCAAGGCGTTGACCGCCGCCCCCACCGCCGCCCGCCCCATCGTGACCCCCAATCGCGCGAAGAGTTCGCGGCCAGGGTAACGCGGTCGCGGCCGGCGCGTCGAGGGCACTGTCGCCGGGCCGGTCGGGGTGGGGTTGCACGATCCGCGGGCGGCTGCCTATAGTCCGGCCCGTGACCCCGACTTGCGCCGAGGGATGGATCCCGATGGCTACGGCGACTGCCGACTTGCGAAGCCCCGCCCCGCGGCTCGGCGGCCCACCCGCCCCCGAGGCCAAGGGCGTTTTGCGCCCCCGCCCGAGCGTCGGTACCGCCGCGGGGACGCCGCTGCTCTCGGTCGTCGTCGTCAACTTCTGCCAGTGGCGCAACACCGCCCGGCTCACGCGGCAGTTGCGGCGCTGCGAGGCGGTCCGCCGCGGGGCCGCCGAGGTCGTCATCGTCGATAACCACTCGCCGCGCAAGCGCGTCGCCTCGACGCTCGCCGGGCTGTCCGGGGTGTCGGTCCACTTCAGCGGCACCAACGAGGGCTTCGCCCGCGCCGTCAACCGCGGCACGCACCTGAGCCGCGGCGAGTGGGTGCTGCTCCTGAACCCCGACGTGAGCGTGCCCGACGGCTTCCTCGACGACGTGCTCGACGCCGCCCAACGCTGGCCGGCGGCCGATTCGCGCTGCGGGGTCGTCGGCTTCCAGCTGCGCAACCGCGACGGCACCCGCCAGGCCAGCGCCGGCCGCTTCCCCACGCTGTTGCGCACCGCGGCGGGGATGCTGCTGCCGCGCTCGCGGCGCAAGTGCGACCACCAGGCGCTCGCCGGCCGCGCCCCGGTGCCGTGGGTCACCGGCGGCTGCCTGCTGGTGCGGCGCGACTGTTACGAGGGCCTCGGTGGCCTCGACGAGGGCTTCTTCCTCTACTACGAAGATGTCGATTTCTGCCTGCGTGCCCGCGCCGCCGGCTGGTCGATCTGGTACGACCCCGCGCTGCAAGTGAAGCACCACTGGCCGCTGCACGTCCGCGAGGTGCCGCCGCCCTTGCGACTGGTCACGCGGCACGCCCTGTTGACGTACTCGCGCAAGCACTGGCCGCGCTGGCAGTCTCGCGTGCTGTCGGGCGTCGTAAGGGCGGAGGCGGCCGCGCGGCGGCACCTGGCGCGCCGCCGCGGCGACGACTCGGCGGAGCACTGGTACGGCGAACTCGGCCGGCTGACCGGCGACCTCGCGGCGGGCCGGGCCGACGCCGTGGCCGGGCACGTCCGCCGCGCCGCCGACACCCTGCACGGCATCGCCGCCGCGCAGGACGGCCGCACGCAGTGACAGCCCATCGTCACCCGGTGACGCCGCCGTGTCACCGTGAAAAATTTGGTGACACTCCTTTGACACCAATCCTGTCGATTGTGGTCCCGTCGCACCGCCACGCCGGCCTGCTCGCGGCCTGCCTGGCGTCCGTGCTGCGGCACGCCCCGGCCGGCACCGAGGTGATTGTGTCCGACGACGCCTCCGCCGGGCACACCGTCACGCGCGTCGCGGAGTCGTTCGGCGTCCGCTGCGTGCGGCTGCCGCGGCGCGGCGGCTTCTGCGCGGCCGTGAACGCCGGGCTGGCGGTGGCGCGCGGGGACGTGGTCGAACTGCTCAATGACGATGCCGAAGTGCGATCCGGCTGGGCCGACGCCGCGCTGCGACACTTCGCCGACCTCCGCGTTGTCGCCGTCGCGCCGCTGGTCCTGCGGCACGGCACGTCAACGATCGACACGGCCGGCGACGAGTACCACCGCGGCGGCTACGCCACCAAGCGCGGCCACGGCGTCGCCTGGACCGACGCGCCAGCCGTGTTGCGAGTGGCGGGGTCGGTCTGGGGCGTCAGCGCCGCGGCGGGGTTCTACCGGCGCGCGGCCCTCGAAGCGGTCGGCGGCTTCCCGGCGGACTTCGGGGCGTACTTCGAGGACGTGGACGTGTCGCACCGACTGCGCGCCGCCGGCGGCGAGGTCTGGTACGAGCCGGCGAGCGTGGTCTGGCACCACGTCTCGGCGTCCTACGGCCGGCGGCCGTCGCGCCGCACCCTCGAAGCGCAGTCGTGCAACGAGGAGCGCGTCTGGTGGCGCAACACCCCGCGCGCCAAGCGACTGCGCGGCCTGCCGCTGCACCTCGCGGTGTTGGCGGGCAAGGCCTTGCGGCGGCAGGGCGAAGGCGCGCTCGCGCCGTGGCTGGCCGGGCGAATTCGCGGGCTGCTCACCCGCTGAGCCGCGTGCCGTCGAGCCGGGTGAACTCCGCCTCGTCGATGCGGGCGAACGTCACCGCCATGCCGACACGCAGCGGGAAGTAGCCGGCGGCGACATCGACGAGCGTGAGCGGCGTGCGGCCGACGAGGTTCCAGCCGCCGGGCCGCGGCAGGGGGTAAACGCCCGTCTGCCGGCCGGTCAGTCCGACGCTGCCCGGCTCGACGCGCAGCCGCGGTGACCCCAGTCGCGGCACCCCTTGCAGTGCGGCCGGCAAGTAGCCAAGGTAGGGGAAGCCGGGCACGAAGCCGATGGCGTAGACCGTGTACGGCGTGCCGGCGTGCGCCGCGATCACGGCGTCGGCCGACAGCCCAGTGAGTCCGGCGACGCGGGCCAAGTCGAGTTGCCGCTCGTAGCAAACGGGGATGGTTACCGGCGGCGAGTCGGGGCGTTGTGACTCGCCGATTTCGAGCGTGTTAGCCCACGCCAGCACGTCGGCGAGCGACACGCGGTCGGCGTCGAAGTGGACGCCGACGGCGGCGTAGGCGACGACGACATCGTGCAGCCACGCCGGGGCCGCCCGCCGCGCGGCCTCGCCCCAGGCGAAGGCGGCCGCCTCGTCGCCGGGGCGGACGAGGACCGCCTGGTCGCCCAGCGGCTCGGCGGTCACCGGGCCGGCCCCACGTCGGCGGTTTGGGCCGCTTGCCACGCCTCCACCGTGCCGATCGGCAGCCAGTAGTCGGCCTCGACGACCTCGAAGCGTCCCGCGTCGGCGAGTTGCGCGACGGCGTCGGTGATCTCGTACTCCCCGCGCGGCGACAGCGGCAGCGTCAGGTCGAAGACGCCGCGCGGGAAGAGGTAGCCGCCGATGTTGGCGAGCTGCGGGGCACTCAATCCCATCGGCTTCTCGACGACCCGTTCGAGGGTGCCGTCGGGCCGGCGGAAGAGGATGCCGAAGCTCGCCGGGTCGTCCACCGGCCGCGCCAGGATGCCCATCGGCACCGCGGCGAGCTTGGCGAGGTCGGCGCGGCCGATCAGGTCGTCGCCGTTGAGGACCATGACCCGCTCGCCGGTGACGTGGCCCCGGCAGCTCATCAGCGCGTCGCCGGTGCCGCGCGGCTCCACCTGGCGAACCGTCACCCAATCTTTGACGTGCGTTTGCGTCCGCAGGTAGTCGTCGATTTGCTCAGCGAGGTAGTTGACGACGACGACGACCCGATCGACCGGCGGCAGCGCCCCGAGGATCCAGTCGAGGATCGGCCGGCCCTGCACGAGTAGCAGGGGCTTGGGGCAGGTCTCGGTGTGCGGCCGGAGGCGGGTGCCCTTGCCGGCGGCGAGAATGATGGCGTCGATGGGCAGCACGCTCCGGGGCTTCTCGGGGTTGGCGGGGCTTAGCTTAGGCAGTCGGGCCTGGGCGAATCGGCAAAATGAGTCAAGCCGGCAAACCCCGCAAGACGAAAAGGATCGCGTCAGGTCGGACGCACGGCAGGAGCCGACGGACGACTTGGCCGGGGGGTCGGGGGTTCGCGCACGGAGGCGGGCCGCCCGACACGTCCCCCCGCCCGCGACCACGGCTGCGCCGTCGCCACCCACCCCGGCGGCGGCGCGGTCGGCGGTCCGGGTGGGTGGCGACTTCGCCCCGCGTCGATTCAACCCCCCACGGACGGAACGGGACCCCCACCATGCAACGTCAAATTCTCGGCGCGGCTCTACTCGCGCTCGCGGCCCTCGGCACCGGCTGCAACCCCAACTACGTCGCCGGCCGCTGCGACTGCCAGTACAACCCGGCGAACGCGGTGATCGCCCCGGCGTCGAACCCGTACCCGGTGATCGGCGCGAACGCCGCGGCCGCCCCGGTGACCGGCAGCGCCCCGGCGATGATGCCGCTGGCGGTGCCACCGGTGCCCGCGCCGATCGTCATCCCGCCGGCGACGACGGGCAAGTAGCCCGACGGCGAGCGGGGGGCGAAAGTCCCCCGAGTGCGCCCTGTGTCGGGACACCGCCGGGACTCGGTTGACTGTGGTCCGCCGCTCGGCGCTGGACTCCTCGCCGGCAGACCCCGCCGCTCACGGTGGGCCGCCGGCCGCATCCCACCGGCGAATGGCGCTCTGGGCGGCCGTGCGGACGTGGAAGTCGGGGTCGCTCGCGGACGGACCGAGGGCGGCTAACACCTCGCCCCGGCGCGCCAGGTCGATCTGGAGGACGTTCAACAGTCCTGACCCCGCCCGGCGGGCGTTCAGGTCCGGCGACCGGAGGTTGGCCAAGGCCCGGTCGATTTCGTTCGGCCACGGCGTCGGGACGACAGGGACGGCCGGGACCGGCGCGACGGGGTTCGGCCAGCGGGCCGGGTCCGGGGCGGCCGGGGCCGGCAACCCGACCGGCGGGAACGCCGGGTTGCCGGCCACCGGGGGCCGGGCGGCCGCCCTGGCGACGCCGACCAACAGCGGCACGGTGGCCAGCGCCGGCCCCAGCACCCCGGCCGCCACCGCCGCGACGATCGCCCAGATGGCCCGAACCCGGTAGTGGCCGAGCAGCTTCGCCTCGTTCCGGTCGGACACGATGAACGGCTGACGGCCCTTCACGAACCCCGGCCGGCCCTTGCGGCTGACCTCGACTTCCCCGACGACGAACAGCCTGTCGCCCTCCTCGATGACCGTTTCGCTGTACCGCAAGGTCTTGTTGAAGAGCAGCCCCTTGGTCGAGAAGTTGTAACGCCGGGCCAACTCGCGCCGCACGCCCGCGGGGCAGCCGCTCAACAGCCCGGACGTGGTGTGGCCGGACGGGCTGAGGACCGCCTCGGCGTCGAGCACCTCGACCTGGGCCACGCCGGTGCCGTCCTTCACCCCGCACCGCACGGCCTGCCGGTCGTCGAGGACGGTCGCCCAGTACGTCTCGGTTCGGGTCCGGGTGCGGTTGAACGACCCCGCCCGGCCGCCGTGGTCGTGCTCGGTGACGGTCCGCGTCCGCTGCTCCTCGACCTTGAAGTGGAAGAACACGCACGGGGTGTCGTTGAGCGGGCTGTCGAGCGGGGCTTCCAGGGCGACGACCCGGCCGACCGCCTTGGCGTACCCCTCGACCAGGTCGGCCACGTCGCGCAGCGGGGCGTCCCGGATGGCCACGACCTTGGCCTGCGTCCGGTAGGCGTAGTACAGGCAGCCGGCGACGGTCGCGGCACCTGCGAGGAGGATCAGCCCGGAGATCGCGAGGGTGATGAGGTGCATAGTGGGGGCCGGCGTTGGGGCTGAGGCCGAGGTGCGACGCTCTGGCTGTCAGCTTACCACGGCCGCCCGGCCCCGACGACGACGATCCGGCCCGTCGCGCGCTCGCCGCGTTCAACGGGCGGGGTCGGCATCGGCATCGGCGGCCTCCGCGGCGTCGTAGGTCTGGAACAACTCGTCGGCCAACTCGTCGTAGCCCGATCGAGCCGGGTCGTCCGCGCCGGCGGGGCGACGGAGGAGCAGTTGGCCGACGACCACGTCTTGCTCAGGGGCGGGCAGCGAGTCGAAAGCGGCCAGGAGTTCTTGGGCGGCGGCGGACATGGCGGACCTCCACGGTTGATGCAGGCATTCTACCGGTACGGGTTGTTCGGCGACTTGTTGCCCGGCCGGCGGCCTTTGCGCGCCACCTTCGGCGACGACGGCTGCTCCGGCGTCACCGCGAGTGCGGCGATGCGCACCGCCTCGCTGGCGCAGTCGAGGAAGCGCTGCTGGCTGCGCACCGCCGTCTGGCCCTCGCCGACGACCACGCGCGTGTAACTGCCGTCGGGCTGCAACTCGCGCGTCTTCACGTTGTCGGCCAGGCTCGTGGCCAAAATCTCGTCGATGACGCGGGCCTTCAAGTCGGGCTGCTCGATCGGGAAGACCACCTCCACGCGGCGACTCAGGTTGCGGTCCATCCAGTCGGCGCTGCCGACGTACACCTCGCGCGTCCCGCCGGCCTCGAAGTAGAAGATGCGGCTGTGCTCCAGGAAGCGATCGACCACCGACGTAACGCGGATGTTCTCGCTCACGCCCGGCACCCCCGGCCGCAGGGCGCAAATCCCCCGGCAAACGATGTCAATTTTGACGCCGGCCTGGCTCGCCCGGTAGAGCGCCTGGACGATGACCGGTTCGAGGAGGCCGTTGATCTTCGCCGCGATGCGGCCGGGGATGCCGGCGCGCTGGTTCACCGCCTCCTGCTCGATCTTTTCGAGCATGAACGGCTGCAACCGCGTCGGGGCGACGATCAGCTTCTGCCACTGCGGGCCGACGGCGTACCCGGTCAGG
>JAYTUC010000194.1:0-5586 GCA_043744775.1 Fimbriiglobus sp.
CGTCAGCGCCCGGAGGGGTTCCCTCCGGGCGCTGACGCTTCCGGCTCGCCGGGTCACGCCTGCCGGAACGTGCCCTCGAAGACCGCCACGATGTCGGCGGCGGTCATCGCCCCGAGCGCGTTCAACTGGCCGTCCTTGCCGTACACCTTGATGCAGTAGTCGGCCACGCCGTCGTAGTCCTTCGACGCGAAGCCCAGCGATTCGAGCGACTGGTACAGCCCGCACTTCTTCAGCCACGCCTCGAACCGCTCGACGGTCGCCTCGGCGGCCGCTTCGGTGTGGACCTCGGTCACGTCGAAGACCGCGCGGCCGAGTTGCGCGAGCCGGTCGGGGGCGCGGCCGGTGTCGCACAGCCAGCGGAAGTAACTCGGGTACAGCGTCGCCAGGCCGCGGCCGTGGGCCAAGTTCGGCATCAGCCCGCTCAGCGCGTGCTCCATACTGTGCAGCACGAACTCCGCCGGGTGCCGCCCGGCCGTCTGATATCCGTTGAGCGCCAGCGTACTCGCCCACAACAGCCGGCCGCGTAAGTGGACGTTCTGCGGCTCCGCGAGGACTTTGGGCAGCGTCTCGATCACGGTGCGGATGACTGTCTCGGAGTAGCCGTCGGCCAGGGGCGAGTCGCCGCCGCCGAGCAGGTAGTTCTCGATGGCGTGGCTGATGATGTCGGCCCCGCCGTCGGCCGTGGTGGTCGCCGGGACTTCGGTCGTGAACGCCGGGTTGATCCAGGCGACGAGCGGCTTGAGGAAGTCGTAAGCCAGCGTCGATTTCTCGTGCCGCTCGTAGTAGCTGATGACGGCGTAGGGCGTGACCTCCGACGCCGTCGCCGCGGTCGTCGGCACCGCGGCGACCGGGAGTGCCCCGGCGAGTTCCCCCGCCCGCGGCTGCCCGGTCACGAACGGCCAGATGTCCGGCTCGCCGGTGCGGATCAGCGCCGCAATCGCCTTGGCGGCGTCCATCACGCTGCCGCCGCCGACCGCGACCACGACCTCCGCTTTGAACGCGCGGCCTTTCGCGGCGGCCTTGTTCACCGTCGGCGCGTTGGGGTTCGGCTCGACGCCCTCGAACGTCTCGACGGTGACGCCGGCCGCCTTGAGCAAGTCGATCACCGCGTCGAGGTGGCCGAGCCGCTTGACACTGCCGCCGCCGCTCACCACCAGGGCGCGGGTGCCGAGCTTGGCGACGGCCTGGGCGAACGCCTCGCCGTGGTGGCCGTCGGCACCGGGGCCGAAGAACATGCGCGTCGGGTTCCAGATCGTGAACGAGTTCATGGCGGCTCCGGGGTGCTCAGGGGGTGCTACTCGGGGGGGCGCGGCGTAAGACAGCACCATGACGCCAATCGTATGGAACTGCCGCGGGCTGACCTTCGACACCGCGCGGCAACCGCTCGTGCTGGGGGTCGTCAACGTCACGCCGGACAGCTTCTCCGACGGGGGCCAGTTCGCCGACCCCGCCCGCGCCATCGACCACGCGCTCCGGCTCGCCGCGGAGGGCGCGGACCTGCTCGACCTCGGCGGTGAATCGACCCGCCCCGGTGCCACGCCGACGCCGCTGGCCGACGAGTTGGCCCGCGTCATCCCCGTGATCGAGGCGGTTGCGAGGCAGTCGAAGACGCCGATCTCCATCGACACGATGAAGCCCGAAGTCGCCCGCGCCGCCGTCGAGGCCGGGGCGGTCGTCATCAACGACGTGTCTGGCTTCCGCGACCCCGGCATGGTCCGCGTCGCGGCCGAGACCGGTGCCGGGCTGATCGTCATGCACATGCCCGGCACGCCGCGGACCATGAACGACGCGCCGTTCTACGCCAACATTGTCGCCGAAGTCGCCGAGTATTTGCGCGGCCGTATCGAGGCGTTAACGCAAGCCGGCGTCAACCCGGACTGCGTCGCCATCGACCCCGGCGTCGGCTTCGGCAAGTTCACGGAGCACTCGCTGACCGTGCTAGCGAACCTGCCCGCCTTCGGCAACTTGAACCGGCCGGTCGTATTGGGCGTGTCACGCAAGGGCTTCCTGGGCCGCGTCACCGGCCGGGAGGTAGCGGAGCGGATGCCGGCGTCGCTGGCGGTCGCCTGCTTCGCCCTGGCCGCGAACTCCGCCCAGATTTTCCGCGTCCATGACGTCGGCCCGACCCGCGACGCCGTGTTGATGCACGCCGCGATCGTGAAGCACCGCAACCCCTCCCTGACGCGAGACTCCCTGTGACAGCCGCCGACCTCGCGACCCAATGCCTCGACACGGCCCGCCGGGCGAAGGCGGCGTCGGTCACGCTGGCGTGCGTGCCGACGGCGGCGAAGAACGCCTGGCTGCTCGCCTGCGCCGACAAGCTGCCGCGGCACGCCGACGACCTGCTCGCCGCCAACGCCCGCGACGTGGCCGACGCCCCCGTCTACGGCCTCGACGCCGCCGCGACCGACCGGCTGACCCTCACGCCCAAGGGCATCGCGGCCATCGCCGAAGGCTTGCGGCAAGTCGCGGCCCTGCCCGACCCCGTAGGCGAGGTGCGTGAAGGCCACGTCCGGCCCAACGGCTTGCAGGTGCTTAAAGTCGGCGTGCCACTCGGCGTCATCTTTTTCCTCTACGAGTCGCGTCCCAACGTCACCGCTGACGCCGCCGCGCTCTGCGTGAAGAGCGGCAACGCCGTGATCCTGCGCGGCGGCAAAGAGGCGCTGCGCACCAACGCCGCCCTGCACCGTCTGCTCGCCGACGAGTTGCCGAAGCACGGCCTCCCGGCGGACGCCGTGCAACTCGTGGCGACGACCGACCGCGACGCCGTGGGCCACTTCCTCAAGCTCGGCGACCTGATCGACCTCGCCATCCCGCGCGGCGGCGAGAGTTTAATCCGCCGCGTGGCCGCCGAGGCGACGATGCCGGTGCTGAAGCACTACGCCGGCAACTGCCACGTCTACGTCGATGCCAGCGCCGACTTCGCCCAGGCCGTCGCCATCGTGGTGAACTCGAAGTGCCAGCGGCCGGGCGTCTGCAACGCGCTCGAAACCCTGCTCGTCCACGAGTCGATCGCGGACCAATTCCTACCCCTTGTCGGCGCGGCCTTGACCGCTGAGCGAGTCGAACTTCGCGGCTGCGACATGACCCGGCGGTACTTGCCCGCCGCCAAGCCGGCGACTGAGGCCGACTACCACGCCGAATTCCTGGCCCTGATCCTGGCCGTGAAGGTCGTGCCCGACCTCGAAGCGGCGATCACGCACATCGGCCGCTACGGCTCGAAGCACACCGACGCGATTCTGACGACGAGCTTGCTGGCGGCGCAGCATTTCACGCAGGCCGTCGATAGCGCCGCGGTCGTGGTCAACGCCAGCACCCGCTTCAACGACGGTTTCCAGTTGGGCCTGGGGGCCGAGATCGGCATCAGTACCGACAAGTTCCACGCCCGAGGACCCTGCGGCCTGCGCGAGCTGACCAGCACCAAGTATGTGCTGACCGGCAGCGGCCAAATCCGCGAGTGAGCGGCGTGTTTCGGCTTGACCGACGGCGCGGATCGGGTATCAAAATGGGGTCAGGCGCGATTAGCTCAGTTGGTTAGAGTACTACATTGACATTGTAGGGGTCACTGGTTCGAATCCAGTATCGCGCACTCCTGTAACCCCCGGCTTACGCCGGGGGTTACGTCGTTTCTTGGCTTCCTCTGCTCGCCACGAAGGTTCCCCGATGGACCTCGAACTCCGCGGGCACAGAGTTGTCGTGACTGGCGGGGCTAGCGGCATCGGCCTCGCCACGGCGCGGGCGTTGGTCGCCGAAGGCTGTCGCGTCGCCCTCTGGGACTGCAACCCCGGCGTCGCCGCGGTCGCCCGGCAAGCCTGCGGCGAGTCGGCGCTGGGCCTCGTAGTCGATGTCGCCGACGAACTCGGCGTGACGGAGGCGTTCGCGCGGACCATCGACGCCTTCGGCCGCGTCGATCACCTCGTCCACGCCGCGGCCATCGGCTCCGGCAAGTTCGGCTTCCCGTTCACGAACCTGACGCCGGCCGACTGGCTGCGCGTGCTGCAAGTCAACGTCATGGGCACGACCCACGTCGCCCACGCGGTCGCCCCACACCTGGCCGCCCGCGGCACCGGCACGATGGTGTTCGTCGCCTCGGTCGCCGGGCAGATCGGCTCGCAGACCGACCCGCCGTACAGCGCCTCGAAGGCCGCCAACATCAACTTCGCTCAGTGCCTGGCGCGCGACCTGGCCCCGCGCGGCGTGCGGGTCAACACCGTCTGCCCCGGCATGGTGCCAACGCCCTTGAACCGCGCCGTCTGGCAAGCCTGGCACGACCAGTCGCCGCCGGCCGACCGACTGAGCTATGACGCCTGGGCGGAGCGTAAGTTGCGGGCGACGGTGCCGCTGGGGGTTTGGCAGACGCCCGAGGCGGTCGCGGACATGATTGTGTTCCTGTCGTCGGCCCGCGCCGCGCACGTCACCGGCCAAACCGTCAACGTCGATGGCGGGACCGTCATGCACTCGTGACCGCGCGAACCCGAAGCGTTGACGGCCGAAGCCTATCCGTCAAGACTCTGGGCCTGGTTGGGATGTCCGCCGGAGGTAGACCAGTGTGGGTGACATTTTGGAGCCGCGAAGGTCTGCCGCGGACGCCCCGCCGTTCAGCGCGTTGTTCACGGCGTTGACTTCGGAACTCCGCATCGCGACCAGAGCCAAGACCGAGCCGCGTTCGGCCGTGCTGTAGACCCCGAGCATGGCCCGGCCCCAGGCGTAAGCGAACTCGTAGGTCAGTGGCCGCTCGACCTCGCCCCCGTCGGTCAAGCTGTGGAGCCTGTAATCCGGGCTGCATTCCAGGCCCAGACTCTCGACGACATCGCGGCCCCACGCCATCGGAACGAAGACGACGCAGTCCTCGGCCAGCCCCGCATTCACGCCCCGGCGGACCAGTTCCGCCTCGACGCGGTCGTCTTCCCAATCAGGGTTGGCAGTCAGGACTTCGAGGTAGGCGTGGACTGCGGCGTCCACCTCGCGGAACAGGACGTGCGCGGTCGCCAAAAGCGGCTCGCGTTCCTCCGCGGACGCGAGGAGCGGCATCGGCGTACTGCCAGACTGGGCGGACATTGTGAAATCCCATGTTGTCGGCGATTGACTAAGGTCAGACACAACTATCGCCTCCGTCACGCCACCAACCCATGTGCGCGTGGACGGTTATGGCGGGCCACGCATTGCCCCGAGTTGCGGCTCCCCACCTGCACGGACAGACGCGATCACTTCCCGCAAGACTGCCGCGATGCTCGGGCGGTGTTGGATAAGACCGCTGTTAGGGATGAACTCCCAAACTTCCCCCGTCTCCGCATGGACGCACAAGTCGTAAGCGTCCCACGAAGCGAACGGGATGAGTTCGGTGACCCAATACCCCCACTCGTCGGGCAGGGGCGGGAATGCGGGGGGCGAGTCAAGCAGACAATTTTCGTCGAACATCTGGTGATGCTCGATGACCTCAGCCGGCGTGTGCAGACGGTGCTCGCCGAACAAGCCTGTCACGCCCGCCCCCAGGGCCGTTTCCTGTTTGGACTTGGCAGAGTGGGGGAGGGTTGGATACCTGGCGGGCGGAGGTGCTTATGCACGCGCTCAGCCTGATCGAAGCCC
>JAYTUC010000195.1:0-5567 GCA_043744775.1 Fimbriiglobus sp.
CCCTCCGACGCCCCGGTGACGAGGACCCGCAACCCCGCCAATTCCCGCGCTGCCATCGTCGCCCCCGTTCGTGGTGCCAGCAAGTAGGATAGGCACCGACCGCCGCCTTGCCCAACCGGAGCCGCGCCGATGCCGCCGACGACCTTCACGGACGCCCGAATCGTCCTGCCCCACGCGGTCGTCACCGGCTCCGTCGTGATCGACAACGGCGTCATCGCGGCCGTCGGCGACGCGGCCGCCGTCGGCGACGTGATCGACCTGGGCGGGCACTACCTGATGCCCGGCTTCGTCGAGCTGCACGTCCACGGTGGCGACGGCGCGGATTTCATGGACCTCACCGTCGAGGCGTTCCGCACGGTGGCGCGGTGCCACGCCCGGCACGGCACGACGACGATGACGCCGACGAGTACCGTCGGCACGTTCGAGCAGTACCGCCGCTTCCTGGAAATCAACGCCGACCTCGCCGGCACCGCCGACGGCGGGTCACGGCTGGTCGGCGGCCACCTGTACGGCCCATATTTCCGCCGCGAGGCGAAGGGCTGCCACCCCGACGCCGCGTTCCTCAGCCCCGAGCCGGGCCGCGACGCCGAGTTGCTCGCCTTCGCCGGCCGCGGCCTGCGGACGCTGACGGTCGCCCCCGAACTGCCCGGTGCTCTCGCCCTGATCCGTGCCGCCCGCGAACACGGCTTGCTCGTCACCGCCGGGCACACCTACGCGACCTTCGCCGAACTGCGCGCCGGCGTCGAGGCCGGGGTGCGGCACGTCGATCACCTCTTCTGCGCGATGTCCGACCGCGCCCGCCTGCGGCAAACGCAGGCGTTCCCGATGCGCGCGGGCGTCATGGAAGCGACACTGGCCTTCGACGAACTCACGACCGAAGTCATCGCCGACGGCCACCACCTCGACGAGGGCTTACTGCATTTCGCCTACAAGCTCAAAGGCCCCGACCGGCTCGCGCTGGTGTCCGACACGATGCGCGCCGTCGATTGCCCCGACGGCGAGTACTGGTTCGGCGCGGCCGGCAGCGGCGAGCGCGTCCGCAAGCTCGGCGGCGTCGGCGTCACCCTCGACGGCAAGGGGCTGGCGTCCGCCGTCGTCGGCCTCGACCACGCCGTGCGACTGATGGCGTCGTACCCGTGGGCCGACCTGCCGGGCGTGGTGCGCATGGCGTCGCTGACGCCGGCGCGCAGCCTTGGGCTGGACGCCGAGTGCGGCAGCGTCGCCGTCGGCAAGCGCGCCGACCTCGTCGTGATGGACGGCGAGTTCGCGGTCAGGGGCGTGTACGTCGGCGGGGTTAGAATCGGTAGATGACATCGAACAGCAGCCGGTAGCGGAAGAAGTCGCGGTTGCCGGCGATCGGCAGCTCGAACGCCCCTCCGAACTCGACGCGCTTCGACAGGCGGTAGCGCGCCCCGACGGCCCCGGTGACGAGCGAACTGCCCTTGGCCAGCGCCCCGAAGTTCACGAGGTCGCGGCCCTCGCCGGCCAGGAAGTTCGCGCCACCGTTGGTCGTGTAGTGGAACCAGTTCACCTCGGCGAGCGGGAAGAACTTTTGCCGGTTGAGCAGGTCGAACGAGACGTGGCCGCTGGCGTAAAAGTAGTCGCTGCGCTGGCCGTTGGTCGAGAAGCTGTAGCCCGCGTTGGCCAGGGTGTTGAAGCCGCCGAGTCGCGTCTTGAGGAACGTCTGGCCGACGCTGACGTAGGGCACGACCGACAGCTTGCCGGTGTTCTGGTAGACGCCGCTCGACCCCAGCGGGACCTGGAACTGCAAGCCAGCGGCGAGCAGCGTGCCGAAATCGACATCGCGGATGATCGTCACCTTGGGGCCGAGCCAGAGTTCGCTCAGGCCGACGTGGCTGCCGAGGTCCGAGTCGCCCGACGCCGACACGCCGCTCAGGCCGACCTTGTTGATCGTCACCGAGAGGCGGTTCGTAAGGGCCAGGCTGCCGCGGACGCCGACGTACCACAGGCTGCCGCCCTGGAAGTTCGGCTGCGAACTCGGCACGCGCTGGTAAATCGCCAATGGCCGCAACTCACTCTGCGACCGCGGGTCTTCAAACAGGAACGGGTTGGTGACCGGCGAGACGAACGTCTCGAAGTCTTCGTCGCTGCAAAACAGGCCGTCGCGGTCGAAGTTGAACACCCGCCCCAGCCGGCGGCCGAAGCCCTCGCTCTCGCCGTCGCCCAGGCGTCGGCGGGCGGCGCGACCCTTCGCACGCGCCGCGGACAGCGCGTCCTCGGCGTCGCGCTCCGCCTCGTGCAGCCCCTCGCCGGCGCGGCCGCGGGCCGTCTCGAACAGGTCCTCGACTCGGGCCGCCTTCGACGGCGGCTGCGACTCGGGTTCGCGCTGGGCGGTGCGCGTCTCGTGCGACACCGCCTGGACCTCGGAGCGCCAGCGCAGCCGGGGCACGCGCGGCGGCAACTCGCCGGAGTCGCGCGGCGTCGGGGCGAGTGGCGTGAGCGGCTCCTGGGCACCGGCGGTGCCCGCCACGAGAAGCCCACAGATGCCGCAGAGCCACCGCATGTCCGACCCCTCGCGCGACCAGCCACCGGTCCCTTATCGACGCGGCGACCGTCACGACCTGAACCAAACCGCCCACGACGCGGAATCGCGAGCGGAATTGCTCAAGTTTACAAGACTTCCGGGGCGACCCGCGGCAACCGCAACACGACGCCCGTCCCCCCATAGGCGGTCGCGCTCGCGGAAACGGTCCCGCCCAGCGCGGTGACCACGCGCGCGGTGACGGCGAGGCCCAGCCCGTGGCCCTTGACCCCGCGCAGCCGGGCGGCGTCGGCGCGGAAGAACGGCTCGAAGACTCGCGGCAGGTCGCCGGCCGGGATGCCGACGCCGCAGTCGGTCACGGAGACGCACGCGGCCGCGCCGTCGCCGCGCACGCCCACCTCGACGGGGCTGCCAGGCTCGCTGTACTTGAAGGCGTTGTCCAGCACGTTGTCGAAGGCTTGCGCCAGCAGCGTCGGTTGGGCCAGGACCGTCAGCGGCTCGCCGGCCGCGAAGTCGCGCCGCAGGTCGGCGGCCCGCGGGTGGTCGGCCCAGGTCTCGTCGAGGTGGTGCGCGAGCCAGGCCCGCAAGTCGAGGGCTTCGAGGTCCGGCGGGCGGGCCTCGGCGTCGGCGCGGGCCAGGAACAGCAGCGACTCGACGATTTGCGTCAGCCGGTCGGTCTGGGCGACCGACGCCGCGAGGGTGCGGCGGTACTCCGCCGGGTCGCGCTCGCGCCGCAGCGCCACTTCGAGGGTGCCGCGCAGGGCCGCGAGCGGCGTGCGCAGTTGGTGCGACGCCTCGGCGGTGAAGTGCCGCTGCCGCTCGAACGACTCCTCCAGCCGCGCCAACAGGCCGTTGAACTTCAGCGCGAGGTCGCGCAACTCGTCGGGCGGGGCCGGCACCGCGAGGCGCGCGCGCAAGTCGGCCGCCGTGATCGCCTGCGCCGAAGCCGCCATCCGCCGCACCGGCGACAACGCCCGCCGGCAGACCCAGCGGCCGACGGCCGCCGCGAACGCCAGGATCGCCAGCGAGGCCGCCACCAGGGCCGCTTCGAGTTCGCGTAAGGTCCGCCGCGCCGGCCCGCAACTCACGGCGACGGTCAGCCGCACGGCGCTGTGGAAATTCGAGTCGATCGGGGGCGGCGCGGCGAGGTCGTCGCGTGCGATGACGCGCTCGAGCGCCCGCCACGGCTGCCCGCCGGCGTCGGCGTAGTCGAACGGCTCCGCGTCGGGCCGGCCAAACTCCGGCAGCGCCGGCCACTCGGGCGGGTCGATCGACTGCGCGTTGGCGATGAAGCGGTCGGCGCGCACCGCCCAGCGCGTCACCCCGCCGTAGGGCCGCGCCTCGGCGAACTTCGGCTTGTCCGGCTCCCACTCGACGCCGCGCTCCTCGACCTCGACCGCCCCGGCCAGCGCGTTGAGCGTCCCCGTCAGCGCGGCGTCGATCGTCTGCCGCACGTGGGCGCGGGCCAGCAAGTCCACCGCCGCCGCAAAGGCGAGCAGCACCCCGGCGAGCGTGAGCAGGAAGAACGCGAGCAAACGATTGGTGAGGGTCATCAGGCGTCCCGGTCGCGCAGCGCGTAGCCGACGCCGCGGACGGTGTGCAGCAGCCGCGGCCCGTGCGCCTCCAACTTACGGCGCAGCTCGCCGACGTGGACTGCTAACGTGTTCGACAGGCCGTCGTACTCCTCGTCCCAAACCTGCTCGTAAATGCGCGCCCGGCTCAATGCCGCGTCGGGGTGCCGCAGGAATAGCGCGAGCAGAGCAAACTCCTTGGCGGTCAGGTCGAGCCGCTTACCCGCCCGCGTCGCCCGCTGCGACTCGTAATCGAGCGTCACGTCGCCGTGCGTCAGCGTGGCGCTCGGCCGGTCGAGCCGCCGCGTCAGGGAGCGGACGCGCGCCAGCAGTTCCTCGAAGGCGAACGGCTTGCAGAGGTAATCTTGCGCCCCGGCGTCCAGGCCGCGGACCCGATCCGACACGGCGTCGCGGGCCGTCAGGAAGATCACCGGGGTCGTCGCGTTGGCCGCCCGGAAGCGCCGCAAGAGTGTCAGCCCATCGACCCCCGGCAGCCACCAGTCGAGTAGCACCACGTCCCACGGCTCCGCCGCGAGTCTGGCCCAGCCGGCGACGCCGTCGGCCGCGTGTTCGGCAGCGTAGCCTTCCTCGCGGAGCCCGAGGAGTACGAAGTCGGCGATTTCGCTCTCGTCCTCGACGAGCAAGACGCGGACGCCCGCCGGAGACTGTCGAGACACGGTACCCACCCCCACACCCTTTCGCCCGATTGGCGTCGCACTCCGCCGTCGGTCACCGACTCACAGGAAGTTCGGCTGGGCGTCGAGGTCGGCGTCGGCGAACTCGCCGCAGTCGAACTTTTCGACGGCGAGTGCCGCCATCGCGGCGTTGTCGGTACACAGCTCCAGCGGCGGGATGATCAGTTCCGCCCCCTCCCTGGCGCACATCGCCCCGAGTGCCGCCCGCAGACTCTGATTCGCGGACACGCCGCCGCCGACGGCCAGCCGGGGCAGCTTCGTCTGCCGCAGCGCCTGCTTGCACTTCAGCGTGAGGGCCTCGACGACGGCGGCCTGGAAGCTCGCCGCGAGGTCCGCCCGCCTCGCCCCGGCCGGCGGCGGACTCGCCTTCGTCACGTTCTGGCCGTGGCAGGCGTACAGCACCGCCGTCTTCAACCCGCTGAAGCTGAATTCGAGCCGGGCGTCGTCGGCGAAGGCCCGCGGGAAGGCGAACGCCTTGGGGTTGCCCAGTTTCGCCTCGCGCTCGACGTTGGGGCCGCCGGGGAAGCCTAGGCCGAGGATCGCCGCGACCTTGTCGAACGCCTCCCCCGCCGCGTCGTCGCGCGTCGCGCCCAAGAGGTCGAGTGACAGCGGGGTGTCGCAGCGGAACAGCGCCGTGTTGCCGCCGCTCACGACCAGCCCGACGCACGGGAAGATGTCCCGGCCCGCGGCCAACCGGCAGGCGTAGATGTGCCCGGCGACGTGGTTGACGCCGACCAACGGCACCCCCAGCGCGACGCTCAGCATCTTGGCCGCGCTCACGCCGACGAGCAGCGCCCC
>JAYTUC010000196.1:0-5559 GCA_043744775.1 Fimbriiglobus sp.
GACGAGGCGGCCCACGGCGGCTTCTTCCGCCAACTCGTGTCGATCTACCTCGAGGAGAACCGCGCCGCGACCCTCGAACGGATCCGCCTGGTCATTAACACTTTTTCGATGCCGGCCGACTTGCTGCTTGCCAACGGCCGGCAACGCATGGCCGACATCGTGGCGTTGGGCATTTTCGACGACCGCATCTACTTGAACGAGGTCGTGACGCCATTGCTGGCGCAACTCGGGCTGACCCGGGCCGACATCCGCGGGCCGAGAGTCGTCCGCGCGGCGTGACAGTCTCTCCGAGTCGCGCGAAGATTCGTGACGCCGTCGGCCGTCTTTCTCGCTTGAGAGCGTAGGAGGACTAAGCCGTGACTGAAGAAGCCCTGTTCGACCTGGCCATGAACGCCCCCGAAGCCGAGCGGGCCGCGCTGCTCGACCGCGGGTGCGGCGGCGACACCGGCCTCCGCGCCCGCGTCGCGGCACTGCTGCGGGCCGACCACACGACCGACCAGGCTCCTCCGCCCGTCGGCACGCGGCCCGACGACCCCACCACGTCATACTCCCCGCCGATCGGGGCTGCGGGGGTCGTCGTCGCCGGCAAGTACAAGCTCGCCGAGCCGATCGGCGAGGGCGGCATGGGCACCGTCTGGCTGGCCCACCAGACCGAGCCGGTCCAGCGCAAGGTCGCGGTCAAGCTCATCAAGGCCGGCATGGACTCGAAGGCGGTGATTGCTCGCTTCGAGGCCGAGCGGCAGGCGCTGGCGGTCATGGACCACCCGAACATCGCCAAGATCCTCGACGGCGGCCTGCACGACGGCCGGCCGTACTTCGTCATGGAACTGGTCAAGGGCGTACCGATCACCGACTTCTGCGACGCCCGCAAGCTCACGCCCCGGCAGCGGCTCGAGCTGTTCGTGCCGGTCTGCCAGGCGATCCAGCACGCCCACCAGAAGGGCATCATCCACCGCGACATCAAGCCGAACAACGTGCTGGTGACGCTGTACGACGACAAGCCGGTGCCCAAGGTCATCGACTTCGGGCTGGCAAAAGCGACCGGCGGCGGCCTCACCGACCTGTCGATCGCGACCGGCCTCGGCAGCGTCGTCGGCACCCCGCAGTACATGAGTCCCGAGCAAGCCTCGCTCACCAACCTCGACATCGACACCCGGTCGGACGTCTACTCCCTGGGCGTCTTGCTCTACGAACTCCTCGCCGGCAGCCCGCCGTTCAAGACCGAGGAGTTGCAGCGGGCCGGGCTGATGGAGGTGCTCCGCGTCGTGCGGGAGGACGCCCCGCCGAAGCCGAGTACGAAGCTGAGCACGGCCGACGCGCTGCCGTCGCTGTCGGCCAACCGCGGCACCGAGCCGAAGAAGCTCACGGCGCTGTTGCGCGTCGAACTCGACTGGGTCGTGATGAAGGCGCTCGAGAAGGACCGCGCCCGGCGCTACGAGACGGCCAACGGCTTCGCGGCGGACGTGAACCGCTACCTGAGCGGCGAGGCGGTCCAGGCCCACCCGCCGAGTGCCGCCTACCGCTTCAAGAAGTTCCTCCGCAAGAATCGCCGCCCGGCGCTGGCCGTCGGGGTCGTCCTCGCGGCCTGCGTGTTGGGCACCGTCGGGACCGGCTGGGGGTTCCTCGAAGCCCGGCAGCAGCGCGACGCCGCCGAGGTGGCGCGGGCGGAGGAGTCCACCCAGCGCGGGTTGGCGGAGACGAACGCGGCCGCCGCGAACACGGCGACGGCGAGCGCCCAAGCCGCGGAGGCGGTGGCGACGCGCGAGAAGCGCACCGCCCTGGCCGTCGCCGCGAGCAGCGCGCTCGATCAGGGGCAGCAGACGTGCGAGGGCGGCGACGTGGTTCGCGGCTTGCACGTGATGGTGAAGGCGTTGCCCGCGGCCGTCGGGAGCGGGGACGGGGCGATTGAGGAGGCCGTCCGGCTGGCCATCGCCGCCTGGCTGCCTCTGAGCTACAAGCTCCTGGGGTACGCCCAAGGCTATCACGGATGCTCCTGCCTCAGTCCCGACGGCGTCACACTTGTCACCGGGTCTGGGACTGGCCACATCCAGTTGTGGGACACGCGGACGTTCCAGAAGTCGAGGCAAGAACACTACTTAGACGTGGCTATTATGAAAGTCGCCTGGCAACCCAAGGGCGACCAGATTGCGATCCTATGCCGGGACGGGACACTGCGACTGTGGCGACACGGCACCGACTTTAAGTCAGCGATTGTTATCAAAGTCTCGTCGCCAATGAACAACGTGACTCAGGGCGGCGTGACTTCGCCTCCTTGCGGTCTTTCGTTCAGCCCGGACGGGGCAAAGTTGCTCGTCGGGGCCATGGGCCGCTCCGCGCTACTGATCGATGTCGCGGAGGCGAAGCCGGTCGGACCCGGCTACCTCCACGGTTCGACGCACTCAAACGCGGTGGCGATCAGCCCCGACGGCACCCGTGTCGTCGTCGGCACGCCCAACTTTTCGGCCCGCGTGTATGACCTCGCCACTGCGAAGCCGTTGACCCCGGTCATCAGAACTCGCGGCGATAATTGTTGCGCCGGGTTCAGCCCAGACGGGACCAAGTTTTTCACCGCCGGCTACCACAACCCGCCGCTCGAAGTGTGGGACACGAAGACTGGTGGGGCGGTCGGCACGTGCGTCGATGCAGGCGAGCCGGTGGACTCGGCGACGTTCAGCCCGGACGGGAACTCCATCCTGGTCGGCGGCCTGATGGCCCACTCTCAACTCTAGGACTGGAAGACCGGAAAGTCCCAAGGGATGCTCATTCCCGGACCGTGGTACTCGCTCGCCGGCACCCCCGACGGCACCGGAATTGTGGTCTCCAACGGGGGAGGGACTGGAATCTGGACGCTCCCAGATCGGGGCTTGGTCTGGACAAGCGACCGCCTGCCTGGCCCGCTCTCGGGCTTCGCAATTCGCCAAGACTCCCAGGAACTCGCGGTCACGATGTCTGACGGATCTTCGCGAGACTTTGACGCCTCTCAGACCCGATTTCTGAGACGCTATCGCTTACAAACCGGCGAACCAATCCAGCCATTCCTACCGACCCGTCGCTACGGGAGTTCCACACGCAATCTCAATTACAGCCTCGACGGCCAGACGGTGTACTGCTCTGAAGGCAACATTTATTACACCTCTGAGGGCAACGGCATGACGAAGTACGACTTGAAAGCGAACCGGGAAGCGGTACGAGTCATTCCTCCGAAGGCTTGCACAAATCATTGGGTGTTCAGTAGTGACGGGCGCTATTGGGGATGCGTCGGGGAGCAACTTATGATCTACGACACCCAACTGCACCGGTGGTCCAATCATCAGTACCCCAACCGCGCTGGGCATCGTGTCCTCGGATTCATTCCAGGTACCCACAGAGTTTATGACTGTAGTTTTGGAATCTTCAACATTTGGGACCTTGATGAGCCGTCACCGGGGCCGACGAAACTCTTCGATTCGGGACTAAGAATGATTGAACGAGTCGCGTGTCGAGCCGATGGCAAGGCGCTAACATTGACGGATTCCGTCGGTGATGTCACCGAGTATGACTTAACGACTTGTCGGCCGACCGGGTTCGGACTGAGAAACATGAGAAAAACCGATATTCATTATAGCTCTGATGGTCGTCGTGTTTTTCTTACCGACCAAGTCGGCCTCACGTCATGGCACATCACCACGCACAAGAAACTCGGCCCCTACCTTGTGACCGGTAGCGGCAAAACCCTGGGGGTCACGCCCGACGGGGAGTTCGTGATCACCATTGACGACGACCGACGCTTGCAATGCTGGCGGGTGCCGAAGCCGATCGCGGGGACGGCGGAGGAAGTTGAGCGTAAAATTTCAGCGTACACCGGATTCGCTGAATCGGAGAGCCCCCGATTGGGGATCGAACTCGAATTGCCCAGCTCGCCGCCCGAGCCCCCGCCCGCCGTCGTCAGCGACTTCCGCGAGATTCACGACGCGGAGCTGCCGGAGTTGAAGGCGTGGTACGCATCCCTGCCGGAAAACTTCCGCCCCACGCACCTCTCCGAGCAACTCGGGAGTGACGGCAAGCGATACGACGCCTTGGCCCTCGACGACGGCACGGCCACGGTCTACGAAGCCAACTCGGGTCTGAAGGACGCCTTCACGGCGGGGCCCATGCCGAACTTCGACGACCGATACGACAAGTGGCCGCATGCCTGGTCGCACTTGACGTTCGCGGCGTACGCGTGCGACAGCGTGTATCACCGCCACCGTGTCTGGACTCAGGGTCCCGTCCATGAAAACTCGTGGCACCCCCTGAAGGATTTGGAACACGGCCTGCGACAATTCCGCGGGAAGCGACAACGCCCGATTGGTGTCATCGAGTATGGAAACAATCTGTATCTTCTTGGCGGCCCCGACGGTGGCCTGAAGTGGGAGTTGCACCACGGAATCACGGCTGCCACCGTGCGCGGGAAGCTCGCGGAGGCTCGTTCACGAAATTGGCGGCCGGACCTGATTCACCGGCACCGCGTAGATGCAGACAAGTTCGCGGTGGTCCTCGTGGAGAACCCCAAAGAAGTGTCGTGGGACTATCACACGGGGCTGAGCGTGCGTGACTTCGAGAAGCGGCTGGCCGACGGACGCAGCCGAGGCCACCGGCCGCAATACGTGCAGTCGTGGGTCGGCCCAGACGGCGCGGCCGTCTACAGCGGCGTCTGGGTCGGCGACTTGAAGCCGCTCCAGGTAGGGCTGGAAAGGATCGACGTGGCGGACGCGACCGTGGACAACGGGTCGGCTTGGCTGATGATTGCCCTGCAACTCCTGGCCGATCGGTGCCGCGACCTGGTCACGCCCGACGGCGTCGTCCACTGGCGGCCACTGCGGCCCAGGGCCACGGAACTCGCCCCGATGCCTCGGGAGAAAAAGTGACGCCCGACGCCTTCGAGCAGGTCTACGCCGAGCTGCGTCGCATCGCCGCGGCCAAGCTCGCCGGGGAGTCGCCGGGGCACACACTCGACGCCACGGCGCTCGTCCACGAGGCGTGGCTGAAGCTCGCCGGGGCGTCGGTCGAGTGGCGAGACCGCACGCACTTCCTGCGAACCGCCGCGACCGCGATGCGGCGGATCCTGGTCGATCACGCCCGCGCCAAGGCCGCCGACAAGCGGGGCGGCGCGGCGAACCGCGTCGCCCTGGGCGGCCTCGCCGCCCCCGACCCGGACGGGCACCTGCTGGCCCTCGACGCGGCGCTGACGAAACTCGCGGCGACGAAGCCCGAGCACGCGGCGCTGATCGAGATGTGCCACTTCGGGGGGCTGACCGGCGACGAGGCGGCCGCGGCCCTCGGCGTCTCCGCCGCGACGGCCGACCGGATGCGCCGCTACGCCAAGGCGTGGCTCCGCGTCGAGGTCGGCGACTGAATATGGCACGCCGGGCTACTTCGCCGCCATCTGCTCCCTGGCCGCCTTCAGGACGGCTTCGAGCGTGAAGCCGAACTTCTTGAGCAGGTCCTTGAGCGGGGCCGACGCGCCGAAGCTCCGCATGGCGATGATCGCGCCCGTGTTGCCGGCGTAGCGCTCCCAGCCGAACGCGCTCGCCATCTCGA
>JAYTUC010000197.1:0-5543 GCA_043744775.1 Fimbriiglobus sp.
GACAGGGCGTAGACGCCGAGCAGGACGTAGCCGGCGAAGGCGACCAGGCCGGCCTTCAGCGCGAGCGCGAGGGCCAGCAGACCGACGACGAGTAGGAGCCAGCGCCAACCCTTGAGCATGGTGCGGGGCATCTTACGGACGCCATTGGCGTGCGGGGAATTCCTGAGCGCTTTGCGGCGGTCGCGGCACTACCTTGGTGGCGAGGAGTCCGCATGGCGACGATGACCGGCTTGTGGCAGACGCTGTTCCGACTCGCGCCCCGCCTGCCGGGCGGCGACCGCGAGTTGCTGGCGCGCTTCGCCGCGACGCGCGACCAGCCGGCGTTCACGGAGCTGGTGCGGCGGCACGGCGGGTTGGTCTGGGGCGTCTGCCGGCGGCACCTGCGCGAGCCGGCCGACGCCGAGGACGCCTTCCAGGCGACGTTCCTCGTGCTCGCCACGCGGCCGCAGTCGGTGCGCCGCGCGGAGTCGCTGGGGGCGTGGCTGCACGGCACGGCGTGGCGGGCGGCGTCCCGGTTGCGTCGGCAGCGCGGACGAACGCAACCGCTGATCGAAACGGCCGCAACCCCGGACGACCCGAGTTTGCGCGACGCTTTGGCGGCGCTCGACGAGGAGTTGGTGCGGCTGCCGGTGAAGCTGCGCGGCCCTCTAACGGCGTGCTACCTGCTCGACCGCACGCAGGACGAGGCCGCGACCGACCTCGGCCTGTCGGTGAGTACCGTGAAGCGTCGGCTGGCCACCGGCCGCGAGCTGTTGCGGCAACGCCTGAGCCGGCGCGGCGTCGAACTCGGCGCGGTGCTGGCCGCGCTGGCGCTGCGGACGCCCGACGCCCCGGCGCTGCTGGTGCAAACGACGTTGACGGCCGCGGCGCTCGGCGCGGCGTCGGCCACCGTGTCCCCCCTCGTTCAAGGAGTGCTCGTGATGATGTGGCAAGCGAAACTCAAGGCGTGGGCCGTCGGCCTCGGGCTGACGGCGGCGGCGGTCGGCGGCACCGGCTACCTCGCCACGACCGGCGTCGGCCAGGGTCCGCCCGCGCCCGGCGCGGGGCCGGCGAAGGCCGAGAAGCCGGCGACGAAGGCGGAGGAGCCGCCGCCGCTTCGGTTCGATACCGCCGACCCCGTCGAGGAGTTGCAGTTCGACATCGACCGGGCGAAGCTGCAAATCGAGCGGGCCGAGGTCGCGATCAAGCTCGACAAGCAGTTGCAGACGGTCGGGGGCGGGATCTCGCTCGGTGAGCGTCTCCCGTCGTCAATTGCGGCGCTGCAAGCCAAGGAAGACAAGCTCGTCGCCGAGCGGAACCTGAAGCTCGCGGAGCGGAAGCTGGCCGCCGTCAAAGGGCAGCCCGTCGCCGCGGCGACGCCGGAGCTTCGCAAGCTGCGCGAGCAGCGGGTGGAGGTGCTGACGAAGGGTATGAAAGAGTTGGCCGCCCGTCTGAGTGGTCACCCAGACTTTTCGGACTCAGAGTTGTCGCAGCAACTCGAGTTTTCGCTCAAATTGGCAGAGGTGGAAAACGAACTGGCTGTGACAGACGCTCAGAAGGTGGCCGGCTGGGCTAATCACCGCGACCGGCTAAAGGTACTCAGCAGCATGATGAAGTTGAGCGTGAAGGCGGGTGTCAGCGCCGGGTTCTGGCTGCAAAATGTGCTCGACGCTGAACTCGTCGCACAGATCAAGTTGGTGGAACTCGGCGCGAAGTGACTTTGGCGAGCCGGAAAGCGTCAGCGCCCGGAGTTCTTCAACGCTCCGGCGTGCGAAGAACTCCGGGCGCTGACGCTTTCCGGCTCGCCGGTCGTTCACGCTACCGCCAGAAGTAGTGCCACGAGTACGCCTGCTCCGCGGTCTGGCCGGGGGCCAGCTTCACCGTCCACGTCACCCGGCCGACGCCGTTGAGGTGCGACCACCAGCCGGGCCACGAGTAGTGGCCCCACCAGTCGGGGCGGCCGCCGCCGGCGTCGTCTTCGAGCGTGTTCACCTGCTCGAACTTCGCGCCGTCGCCGGCCGAATCGACGCTGCCGAGGACGTGCCGGGTGACCTCGATCTCGACTGGCTTGGGCCCGGAGTTCGTCAGGCCGAGCGTGCCGGTGAGGTCCACGCGCCAGAAGGCGTGGCCGTCCACCTTCGCCGCGTCCGGCGTGCGCTTCGCCTCCTTGTCAGCCTTCTTGACGCGGATGTCTACCGCCGCGGTCAGGGCCACATCGACGCCACTCAGCTTGGGCGTGTAGGTCATCATGCCCTGGGCGAGGACGCGGCCGCCCTTCAGCACTAGCGCCGGGGCGGTGGTGAGCGGGTGCGTCGCGCCGTTGCTCAGCCGGACCTTGTGCATCACCTTGGCGGCCGCCATCATGCGGGCGAGTTGCGCCGCCGGCGTGTCGCCCGACTGGTGGCGGACCTCCGGCGGCGGGGTCGCGGCGATGTCGAGGGTGTACACGTCCTTGTAGGCGAGGGTGTACTGCGCGACGGGCAGCACGAGCCGCTGGCCGCGGGCGAGGGTCACGTTCTTGACCGTGAAGACGAACAGGTCTTCGCTCTGCGTGCCGCCCTCGACGGCGGGGCCGAGGTCGGGCGCAGCCGGCGCGGCAACCGGCGGGGCGGCGACCTGCGACATCCGGGCATTCGTGAGCGAGTTGTTCGAGTAGTTGTCGGCCTGGAAGTACGGCGACAACTGCGCGAGGACCTGGCTCAGGGCCACGGGGTCGGTCGTGTCCTTGAAGGAGAACGACGGCACGCCGACCACCAGGTTGACCGTCACGCCTTTCAGGTCGGCGAGTTCGTTGAGGATCGTCGCCTGGAGCTTCACGACCGCCCGGCCGTCGTCGCCGAGTTCGACGCGGTAGCTCGGCATCCAGCGAATCCCCTTCTGGACGTAGGCCATGCCGACCTCGGCCGACTTGGCCGCCGGCTTGCCGGCCCAGTCGAGCTTCAGCGTGAGGAGGTTGCGTACCTCGACCTCGCTGACTTTCGTGGCGTACTTGCCGACGAACTTCACGTCGGTGACCTGCTCGATCGGCACCGCCTTGGTGCCGTCGGCGGTCTTCAAGAGCAGCACGTTGCCCTTGACCGGCAGCGCCTCGGCCCCGGTCGGCAACTCCGTCGCGTCGAGTTCCTCGGCGGAGCGCGTCAGGAGCTTGACGATGGTCGCCGGGTACGGCGGCTTGCTGCCCTCGGTGACGACGACCTCGGCCCCGGCGTTGGCCTCGATCAGCTCGCGCATCGTCAGCGCGGTGCGCTCGACGGTGACGCGGCGGCGGGCCGCGACGACGGCGTCGAGCTTCGCGCCCTTGTCGAGGCTGTACGGCCAGAACGTGCCCAGCACCGGCGTCGGCAGTAGGTCGAGGAGCACGTTACCCGCGGCGTCGGTCGGCATCGCGCCCTCGTGGACCACGTAGGCGTGGCCGTCCTTGAACACCGTCACTTCCTTGACCGGCATCCGGGCGAGCGCGGCGTTCGGGGTGGGCGGCTCGGCGCGGCCGGGGGCGGCGGCGAACGCCAGCAGCGTGGCGGCGAGGAGGGGGCGGAGCATACGGCACCTGCGGCGGGGAGGGGGCGACCTTCGCAGTCTACCGACTCCTGCGGCTCGGTGGGTCACGGCCGTGTAACGGCCGGCGGGTCACTTGACCGGGGCGCGGGCGTCGTCGAGGAGCGTGTCGCGGGCGGCCTCCTCGGCGACCAGCACGCGCTGGCCGACGGCGGCGTTGACGCGGTTCAACGCCTGCCAGTAGTCGGTGAGGTTGGCCAGCGTGTTGCGCAGCCGGTCGCGGTAAGCGCGCTCGGCGTCGAGGGCGTCGAGCACGTCCTTGTCGCCACGCTGATAGGCCGCCCGCGTCTCGGTGCGGACTTCGAGCGCCGTGCGGAGTGAGGCGATGTCCTCGCCGGTGACGCCGCTGAGCGCCTCGTTGTACTCGGCAACCGCCTGCTCGACCTCGGCGCGGGCGTCGTTGGTCACGGCCCCCAGGTTGGCCCGGTTGCCGCGCGCCGTCGCCTCGGCGGACAGCACGCGGCCCTGGTTGCGGTCGGTCGTCGGCAGCGTGCCGTTGACCGCGAGCGTCCACAACGTCGCGTTGCGGAAGCCGGTGATGCGCTGCTGGTCCTGGAAGTCGGGGCCGGTCGTCACGGACAACTGCGGCAAGCCCCGCTTGCGCTCGCGCACGATCGCCAACTCGGCGGCGACGATCGACCGCCGCGCCGACGCCAGGTCGGGCCGGTGCGCCTCGGCGAGCGCCCAGGCTTGCGTGACGGTCAACGCCGGGGCGGTGGCGCGGACGGCCAGCGTGCCGCGGACGACGAAGTCCGGCGTGTCCGGCGGCCGGCCGATGCGGGCCTGCAACTTCGCCTTGGTCGTCTCGGCGGCGGCCCGGCGCTTGCGGATTTCGCGGCGGGCGTCGAGTACGGCGAGTTGCACCCGCCGGACTTCGACCCCCGCCTTGCCGCTGTCCTTGGCCGCCTGTTCCAGCGTGGTCAACGCGACCACGTCTTGCTCGGCGAGCCGCACCGCCACGTCGGCCTCGAGCGCGTCGTAAAAGGCATCGACGGTGGCGGCGACCTCGCGGCGGATCAGGTCGGCGAAGTCGGCCTGCGCCACGTCAACGTTGAGCCGCGCCGCCGCCTGGGCCGCGACCCGCTTGCCGAAGACGAACCAGTCGATCGGCACCGTGAGCAACAGGTCATATTGCGGCGGCCCGGCCTGGTTGTCGAAGCTCACCGACGTGACCGGCAGCAGTTGCGCGTCGGCGAAGATTTGGCAGTTCGGGATCAGCGACTCAGTGACGTAGTCGCCTTGCGCGACCTTGACGCGCTCGACGCCGGCGCGGAGCCGCAGGTTGTTCAGCACACACTCGCGCACCGCCTCCGGCAGCGTCACCGCCGGCCGCTCACTCACGGGCACCACCGGCGGCTCGGCCACGTCCGGCACTCCGGCGACCGTCGCGTCCTCCAGGAAGCGCGGCAGCGGCGCACTCTCGTACACCGCCGGGGTGCGGCAGCCGAGCGTCACGATCAGCGGCAGCCCCAGTAACCAGCGTCGTCGCACGGCGTCCCCCCGGTGCGAGTACAGTCGTCGAAGGCCCGCCGCGTAATCGTTCCCGCCGCTCCGGTCAAGCCGAAGGCGTCGCCTGCCCCTTGTGGCGTGGGCGGGCAGCGATACAATCCGTATTCCGTTCGCGTCTCGTCCCCGCTTTTGGTGCGCCATGAAAAAGGGTATCCACCCCAACTACCGCCCGGTCGTCTTCCAGGACACCGCTGCTAACTACTCCTTCCTGTCGTCCTCGACGGCCCACACCGACCAGGTGACGACCTGGACCGACGGCAAGGAGTACCCCCTGTACAAGGTCGAGATTTCGTCGGCGTCGCACCCGTTCTACACGGGCAAGATGAAGTTCCTCGACACGACCGGCCGCGTCGAGAAGTTCCAGAAGAAGTACGCCAAGACGACCTACGGCAAGAAGCTCCCCGGCCAGGACGAGTAACGCCGAAGGTTGCAGAAAACAATTCTCACCGCGGAGGAGCAGAGTAGCGGAGAAGACCGAACACAAGTTTTGGTCTTCTCCG
>JAYTUC010000198.1:0-5506 GCA_043744775.1 Fimbriiglobus sp.
CTAGCGGACTTGGATTCCCCACGTCGGGGGGAAACAGCGGACTCACGTCCGCCGCTCGCCGCGCCTGCGGCGGAGCCGTCAGTCGTCGAGCGGGTCGAGGGCGCGCTCGCCTCCCTTGGGGTCGCTGCCGTACTTGTTGCTGCTCTTCGTGCCCTCCTGAATGTAGAACACGAGCAGGACGATGAAGCCGATGCAGGGGATGAACCCCAGCAAGATGAACCAGCCGCTGCGATCCGTATCGTGCAGGCGGCGGACGGTCACGGCGAGGCTGGGCAAGATGATGGCGAGGATGTAAAGCCCCCCCAGAAGTCCGTACCCACCTGCCTACGGCGTGCCCACGATGCCATCGATGAAGCCCAGCACGAACGCGAACACCATGTTGAATAGCGTGAACATCCAGTACTCTTTGCGCCGCGCGCGGCCGTTGAAGTCCGCGAACTTCTTCCAAACCGTCAGGTACCAGTCCATTGCTTCGCCTTTTGTGGAGGTTCCGACCGGGGCCAAGAGCGGCTCCGGTTAGCCGGCCTAACTTAGCCGCACGACACCTCGAACGCAATGTGGAAACGAATTTGTGCTCGCAAAAGGGGACAACCGCTGGCTCAACTTGCCGGCGCGATCCGCAGCGCGCTAATCACCAGCCCGCGCTTCACGCCGTTGACCACCGCGATCTCGGTGAGGTGACCCAGCGGCGCGAAGCCGAGGCTGTCGTTGAGGTGCTTCGTCGCGGCGTTGTGGTCGAAGTGCATGCTCAGCAAGGTCGTCACGCCGAGGCCCGGACAGGCCGCGATCATCCGCTCCTTCAGGAAGCGGCCGAGGCCCCGGCCGTGGAACGCCGTGGCGACGTACAGGCTGATCTCCGCGGTGGCGTCGTAGGCCGGGCGGCCGGCGTAGAACGACGTGAGGCCGACCCACGCGACGACCTCGCCGCCCAACTCGGCGACCCAGAGCGGCCGGCGCTTGGGGTCGAACTTGCGGAACCACTCGACGCGGTCGGCCACGGCCACCGGGGCGGTGTCGGCCGTGGACCAGCCGCCGGGGATCGACTGGTTGTACACCTCCACGACCGCCGGCAGGTCGGCGGTGGTCGCGTCACGCACGGTCACGCCGGCGGGGGTCACTTCTTGTCCGCTTTCTCGACGAGGCTCGCCCGGTCGCGGGTCAGCTTCGCCGTGTCGGCCTCGCTGAGCACGAACACCTCGGGCCGGGCCGGGTCGTTGACCTTGGCGTAACGCTGCTTGCCGCCGCTCGTACCCTCGGGGCCGCCGACCGCCAGCGACTTTGTCACCCCACCTTTGCCCACCACGGCGATCACGAACGCCGGCTTGTCGAGGCCGTAGGCGGCAAGCTCGGCCTTGGCGTCGGCGACGTAGCGCTCGGCCTTCAGCCCCGCGAACGTCGCGGCGAGTTCGCTGACCTTGGCTGCGTCGAACTTGTCCCCCGGCTTGTTGGGGTCGGCCCAGACGGTCCCCTGCTTCTGCAGCACGACGTTGCCGTTACTCGCGGTCAGAATCACCGACTCGAGTTGCGACGCATCCACGTCGGACCAGACGGCGCGCTTGCGGTACTCCGCGAGGACTTTGCCCGTCAGCACGGGGTCGAGCAGCGCCACGAGGTCGCCCTTGTCGAGCATGGCGTGGACCCGGCCGGTGCCGTCCTTCTTGCCCAAGAGCAGCGTCAAGACCGGCTTATCGGCGTTGAACAGCGTCCACTTGGCCTCGGGAGACTTGAGGCCATAGGGGGCGAGGTCGGCCGGCTTCTCGGCGACGAGTTCGTCGGCCCGCAGGGTCGCCAGCGCGTTGAGCAGCTCGTCGAGTTCCCCCTGCTCCGCGTCGGCCGTGACCGGCTGCGTCAGCTTCCAGGTGCCATCGACCTTGGCGAAGGTCGCCGCGCGGCCGCCGCGCTCCAGCGTGAACTTGTCGGCGTCGGCGATCTTGGCCAGCGACTTGTCGCGGAACTTGATCGGCTCACCGAGCAGCTTCTTCGCGATTGCCCCGGCTAGCACCAGCACCGTCTTCGGCTTGTCGGCGACTTCCACCAACGCATACCGGTCGCCGTCGGGCTTCGCCGCATCGACGAGCGCCCCGAGTTTGAGCGTCTTCGTCTCGGGCTTATCGGTGCCGAGTTTCAGGGTCACGACGGCGGCCGGATCGGCGAGGCCGTAGGGCTTCGCCAGGTCGGGCGGGGCTAGCGCGGCGACCTTCACCGCCCGCAGCCGCGACAGGCTCTCGGCTAGGTCCTCCACGGTCGCCTGGTCGGCCTTCAGCTTCGCCGGCTTGGTCACCTCCCAGCCGGTGCCCTTGGCGTTCGGCACTAGCTCGAACTCGGCCTTGCCGGTCGTCCGCGTCAGCCCCGTGAGGTTGGCGGGGTCGAAGGCGAACACGGTGCGATCGACGAAGTCGAGCTTCGACTTCGCCAGCCCCTCGGCGGCGCGGGCCGGCAGGACGCCGACAGCCGGGCCGTCGTCCACGCGCACATACCGCTCGCCGCTCGGCTCGGCCTTTCCGAGTTTCAGCGTGTGCTTGGCCGCGACCTCCGGCGGCGTCGCGGCCGTCTCGACGGTGACCGTCGTCGCCGGCGCGTCCAGCCCGAAGTCGGCCCACTTCACGGCTGGGCCGTAGGCGGCGATGCGAGCGACCGGCGGCCGCGCAGCCAAGTTGGCGAGCAGGTTGACCGTCGGGGCGTCGAGGGTGAGCGTCGCGTCGGCGACCTTCCAGGTGCCGTCGGCCGCGCGGGTGAGTGTGAACGCCGGCAGGCTCGCCGGGGTGACGCTGACCGTCGCGAGTTTGGCCGGATCGAGTGCGAACAGGGCCTTGTCGAGGCGGTCGAGGGCGGCCACGTCGAGCAGCGGCGGCAGCGCGGCGAGCGTGAAGACCGCCGGGTTCGGGTCGCCGTCGAGCTTCGCGAAGCGGCTGCCGTCCGGCGACGCCTTGCCGACGACCACCGTGCGCGGCTTGCCCTCGGTCACGAACGTCACGCGGGCCGTCGGCTTGTCGAGGCCGTAGTCGGCGAGGTTCTTGGGCGCGAGCGTCTCGAACTTCGCCGCCTGCAAGTCGGTGAGTGCTGCGACGAGCGGGTCGATCGACGCCTTGCCGACCGGGGCGTCGAACGGCTTCGCCATCTTCCAGACGCCGCCGGCGAAGTCGAAGGCCGTGACCTCGTTCGATGGCTCGCCGCGGGTCACCGTCACCGACTGCACCTTCGTCGCGTCGAGCTTCCAGAGCTGCGGCGCGAGCAGGGCGACCGCCCCGGCGTTGAGGCCGTCGAGCAGGGCAGTCGGCACGGTGAAGACCCCGCCGCCGGCGAGGCGGGCGTAGCTCTCCGGCTTGCCGTCGCGCGGCCCGCCGACCTGCAGCGTCACCGGCGTCGGCTTGCCCGCGAAGCCCAGCGCGACCGTGAAGCGCGGCTTCGCCAGGCCGTACTTCTTGTCGAGGTCGTCGGGCTTGGGCGCGTCATCGACGAACTCCGTCGCCTCCAGCCGCGACCACGCCCCGGCCAGCGTTTCCGTCTTGGCGGCGTCGGTCGGCAGCGCGACGGGTGCCGTCAGCGACCACTCAACACCCACGGCCGGCGCAGTCTTGGGCGACGACTTGACGGTGAAGGCCTCGCCGCCGTCGCGGGTGACCGTGAGCGCTACCAGCTTCGCCTCGGCGGTGTCGAACAGTCGGCGGCTGCGGTACGCCAGCGCCGGCCGGTCGAGGAACTTCAGCACGGCGTCCTCGACGGCGTAGACCCGCTCGCGGCCGGGGACCATCACCGCGAGCGTCTTGCCGGGTTCCTTCTTGGGGTCGAGCTTCTTCGGCTCGAACGGGTCGGGCTTGGCCGGCTCCTCCTTGGCGTCGGTCGCCTTGCCGACGAGCAGTGTCACCGTGCGTGGCGCGGGGGCGGCGTCGCCGGCGGCCGGCTTCGACTGCACGGTGAGGGTCACCTTGCTCGGGGCGTCGAGGCCCAGTTCGGCGAGCTTGGCGGCGGCCGGGCGGTCGAGCGCCGCGTCGGCCGACTTCGCCTCGAGTTTCGCTAGCGGCTCGAGCAGTTCGCTGACTTTCGATTGCTCCGCGAGTTGCTCGCCGTTGACAGTCCAGCGGTCCTGGCGGTCCTCGTCGCGCTCGGCGTCCTTGGCCCCCGGCTTGCGGACCAGCGTCACCGCCGGCTGGCCCTTCATCAAGACGGTGAGCGTGGTCACGTCGGCGGCGTCGAAGCGCACCGGGCGGGCGTCGCGGTAGGCGTCGGGCTTCTGGAAGTTCGCCTCGAGCGCGTCGGAGCGCACCTCGAACACCAGCTCGTTCTCGGCGAGCTTGGCGGCGCGGAACTCCTCGACGCTCGCTTTCGTCGGGGCCGGCGGCATCCCCGGCGGCGTCCGCGGGGCCTCCTCGACCTTCGTCGTCGTCCGCGTGATCTTGCCCAGGAGTAGCGTGAGCGTCTGCCCGTCGGCGCGGCGGACGGTCACCTTGCGCTCGGGCTTGTCGAGGCCGGTCAACGCCGGGGTCGCCTTGGCGGCCGGCAGGAAGCCCTCGACCCACAAGTCAGCGGTCGTGGCGAGGACCGCCTTCAACTTCGCCGGGTCGGCCGGCTCGCGCAGGGTCGTCGGCTTGCCGGCGTCGGCGGGGCCGGCGAATTCGAGCTGCCACGACTCCGCCAGGCGCTCGGGCGACAGCGCCGGCTCGGCGGTCGGCCGGTCGGCGTCGCGGCGGGCCGCGGGCATCGGTGCCAGGCGCGTGAAGGTCACCTTCTGGCCATCCTCCGGCTTCTCGTAGGTCACCGCCGCGTAGGCGTCGCCCAGGATCGCCGTGCGGCCGGGCGTGGGGGTGGGGCCGTCGGCGGGGAACTTGACGCGCTCGGCGGCCGGCAGCAGTTGCCGGCGACGGTAGACCTCGGCCGGCCGCGACAGCGTGGCGTAGACCTCCGGGCCGACCTGCACCACCTCCGGCTCGTCATCGACGCGCACGTAAGTCGGCTGGCTAAAGGCACTCTGCCCCGCGGCGACGGGGGCCTGGCCGACGGCGAGGTTCAGCGTCCGCGTCAGCGTCCCGGCCTGCACGTCGAGCTGCACCGCGACCGGGCTTTGCGCCGGCGTGAGGCCGTACTTGGCGGCGTCCTCGGCCGCGTAGGCGACCGGCGTCATGCGCGACTTGAGGCCGGTCAGGGTGTCGAGCAGTGTTGCGACTTCGCCGCCGCTGCCGGTGCCGCCGTCGCGCAGCGGCCAGTTGCCGGGCTGGCTCCAGGTGCCGTCGGCCGCGCGGGTCAGGGCCAGCGGCGGCTCGCCGGCGCGGGTCAGCGTCACCTTGCGCACGCTCGCGGCGTCGGCGATGTCGGCGAGACGCTCCGTGCTCGCGCCGCCGGTCGCGGCCCTCGCGGGGCGCAAGCGGTCCTGAAAGACGAACAGGGCGACGGCGAAGGTAGCGGCCGCGGCGATGAGGAGCGTGAAGAACCAGCGCATGGCGTGTGTCGTCTCGTCGGGGAGGTCGGGTCGGTCAGCGCACCTTGCGGATCATCAACGCGATCAGGCCGA
>JAYTUC010000199.1:0-5493 GCA_043744775.1 Fimbriiglobus sp.
CCCGACCACACGATCGCGGTCGATTGCAACGTCAAGAACTCGGGGATCACGCACTCGCAGTACGCCGCGCGGCGGGTCAAGGACGGCATCTGCGACCAGTTCCGCGACAAGTACGGCCGGCGGCCCAGCGTCGATACCGAATTCCCCGGCATGGGCCTGAACCTGCACGTCAGCCACGACCACGCCATCCTGAGCCTCGACAGCTCCTGGGACTCGCTGCACAAGCGCGGCTACCGGCCGATCTCGACCCGCGCCCCCTTGAACGAGGCGTTGGCCGCGGGGTTGCTGCTGCAAGTCGGCTACGACGGCACGCGGCCGCTCTGGGACCCGCTGTGCGGCTCGGGCACGTTCGCCATCGAGGCGGCGATGATCGCCCTGCACCGGCCGCCGGGGCTGACGCGCAAGTGGTTCGCCTTTTACGGCTGGATGGACTTCGACAAGGGCCACTGGGCGTCGCTGCGCGAGGACGCCCGCCGGCGGATGCGCACGACACTGGAGCAACCGATCGGCGGGTCGGACGTGCGCGACGACGCGATCTACTTCGCCCACGAGAACGCCAAGCTCGCCGGCCTCGGGCACCTGTTACGCTTCGAGAAGTGCGACCTGCGGCAGTCGCAGCCGCCGACGGCGACGCTGGGCCAGATCATCTGCAACCCGCCCTACGGCGAGCGCATCGGCGAGGAGGCCGAACTCGACGAGCTGTACGCCACAATCGGCGACGTGACGGCCAACCGGTGGGCCGGCTGGGACTTGGCAATTTTCACGGTCAACAACCCGCACACCCGCAAGGTGCGCCGCCCGGTGCGTAGCAACCACCCCTTCTTCAACGGCAGCCTGAACTGCAAGCTGTGGCAGTACCGCGTCGATTGACCGCGGCGAGCCGGAAGCGTCAGCGCCCAGAGTTCTTCGGGCGTCAAAGAACTCCGGGCGCTGACGCTTTCCGGCTCGCCGGACGCCGGCGTCCTGCGGTATCATTGGCTGATGGACGAGCGACTGGCCCACTGGCTGACACGGATTGACGGGCCGGGCTACCAAGGCCGAGGCGAGCGAAACCGCGCCGTTCGAGCGATGCGGCGCGTCGGCATCGACGTGGTGTTCCCATTCCTCGCCGCCAAGCTGACCGACCCCGACGTTGACGTGCGCTGCGGTGCCGTCACGGCTCTGCTGTTCGTGGATACTAACCAGGCCATGCCGTTAGTCCTTCCGATGCTCGGCGACCCCGATTCGATCGTCCGGTGGCACACGGGCGGTTGTCTCCACGACTTCACCGATGACCGCGCAATTGGACCCCTTATCGGCGTCCTCCGTGGCGACCCGGACCCAGGGGTGAGGGGGAACGCGGCCTACGCCTTGGGCGGAATCGGCAGCCCGCGGCCATCCCGGCACTGCTGGCTGCCCTCGACTCGGATCACGAGGAAGACCCCCTGGGCCACACGCCCAGTTCGGGCGCGGCGACAGCCCTCGACGACATCCTGGGCACCTGCGAGACCCGCTGCGGGTGCACCGAATCCCTGCGTTGCCTGGGCACATGGCCGCCCGACCTGGATCGACTCCGACGCCTGGCGACCGAACTGTACCGCGAGTGGTCGGCGAAGTGACGTCTCCGCCGCAGGCGCGGCGAGCGGCGGACGTCAGTCCGCTGTTCCTTCCCACTGCGGGGACGACATAGACGCGGGCAGTTCCGAGCGCCCGCACGGGGCAGTCTTCCCCGCAGTGGGAAGGAACAGCGGACTGACGTCCGCCGCTCGCCGCGCCTGCGGCGGAGACGTCAGCGCATCAGGCAGACCGCCGTCTCCGCGGCCAGCCGGGCGTTCGCCACGATCAGCGCCTGGTTCGCCATCAGCGTCTTGCCGACGGTCAACTCGGCGAGCCGTGACAGCATGTACGGTGTGAGCTTCGGCCCCATCACGCCGTGGGCCTTCGCCTCGGCTTGGGCCTGCCGCATCGCGGTGTTGAGGACCTCCGGCGGCACCGCCACGTCGTCGTCGAGCCGCTGCGCCAGCAGCGCCCCGCGGCCGCCGAGGCGCAGGTGCGCGGCGAAGATGTCGGCCGCCTCGCGCGCACTCTCGACGCGGCACGACACCGGGCCGCCGCCGCCGCCGACGTAGAACGCCGGGAACTCGTCGGTGCGGTAGCCCAGCACCGGGACGCCGAAGGTCTCGAGTAGCTCCAGCGTCTGCGGCACGTCGAGGATACTCTTGGCCCCGGCGCACACGACCAGCACCGACGTGCGCGACAGCTCGGTGATGTCGGCGGAGATGTCGAGCGGCATCCCGGCGTCGGGGCGCGGGTGCGCGCCGCCGATGCCGCCGGTGGCGAAGACGCGGACGCCGACGGCGTAGGCCAGCGCCATCGTCGCGGAGACCGTCGTCGCGGCGGTGCGGCGCAGCCCCACGGCGACGCCCAGGTCGCGCCGGCTCGCCTTCATCACGCCCTTGGCCTTCGACAGCATCTCGAGTTCGCCGAGGCTGAGGCCCACCGTCGGGCGGCCGTCGAGGACCGCGATCGTCGCCGGGGTGGCCCCCGCCTCGCGGACGGTCGCCTCGGCCATGCGCGCGGTCTCGAAGTTGGCCGGCCAGGGCAGGCCGTGGCATATGAGCGTCGATTCGAGGGCGACGACGGGCCGGTGCGCGGTCAGCGCCGCGGCGACCTCGTCGGAGCACGTCAGCCAGTCCGGGACCATCGCCATCGGTCGCCCTCCGCGGGGAACTGAGAGGGCCAGCAGTGTAACCCGTGGGCAGGCCGGCGGACACGACGAAATCCCGACGCCGGCAGCGGGCAACCTCGACTTGCCGGCCGCGGGGGCTTGGGGTACACGCCCCGCGGTCCCGGAGGGTGCGGCGTGCGGTGGGCGTTCGGGGTGCTGGCGGGGCTGCTGATCGCGGCGACGGCGGGGGCGCAGGAGCTGCCGCCGCGCGAGCCGGCGCGCGACCCGCCGCCGGACCCTCTGTTCCCCGACCCCCTGCCCCGGCCGACGCGCGAGCCGGGGTCGTGGCCGCAGGGGCCGGGGATCTCACGCGACGACAACCGCGCCCCGCGCTACCGCGTCTGGTGGTATCCCGACCGCGCCGCCAAGGACCGCGGCCAAGACCTCGGGTTCGTGCAACAGTCGCTCGACGTGCCGATCCCGATCGTGCTGGAGAAGGCCGACATCCTCGCGGCGTCGGTGCAGGTCAAGAACCTGCACTTCCGGACCAACGGACTGACACTGCCGGACAGCGGCCGGCCGTTCCCGCGCGACCTGTGGGACCTCAACGTCAGCCTGGCGTACATCCACCGCTTCGAGGACGGCATCAGCGTCGGCGTCATCCCCAAGTTCGGCTCGCCGAGCGACCACCCGTTCAGCGGCTTCGACAGCCTGAACTTCGGCCTCGTCGGCTTCGTGCGCGTGCCGGCGGCAGCACAGGGCGACTACTGGAACTTCGGCGTCATCTACTCGCCGAACAGCATTTTGCCGTTCCCGATTCCGGGCCTGTCCTACGAGTACAACCCCGACCCCGACTTGCGGCTGAGTTTGGGCATTCCGTTCAGTGTGCTGTGGCGGTTCGCGGACGACTGGCGCTTCGAGTTCAACTACCGGCCGATTACCTTGATCCACTCGCAGGTGACGTGGGAGCCGCGCGACGGCTTTCAGGTGTACGGCGGCTTCGACTGGGACAACGACGGCTACTACTTGCGCGACCGCCCGGAGCGCCGCGACCTGTTCTTCCGCCAGGAGAAGCGGCTGTTCGGCGGGGTGCGCATCGACGTGGCGTCGCGGGTGACGCTGGACCTGAGCGGCGGCTACGCCTTCGACCGGAACTTCGGCGTCGGCCGCAGTGCGTTGAACTACAAGTCCGACCGGGTTGACGTTGCCCCCGGCGGCTACCTGTCGGCGTGGCTGCTGATCCCGTTTTGAAGAAGGCGAGCCGGAAGCGTCAGCGCCCGGAGTTCCTGAGGCGCGAAGAACTCCGGGCGCTGACGCTTCCGGCTCGCCGGGAGTCACGCCGCGGCGGCGTGGGCGGCGGACTTGGCGGCGGCCAAGCCTTCCTGCTTCGCCGGCTCGGGGGCGTTGGCGTTCTCGCACAGCACGACCGTCGCGTCGGTCACGCCCATGAAGCCAAAGATCGCTTGCAGGTACGTCGTCTCGTGGTTGTAGCCGGCCATCGGGCCGCCGGGGCCGTAACCGGCACCGCCACTCGAACTCAGAACGTACAACTTCTTGCCGTGGACCAGCGGGACGTAGGGGTTCGGCTTACTCGGGTCCATCGTGAAGGTCTTGTTGATGCGCACGATGTTGTCGATGTACGCCTTGAGCGTGCTGGGGATGCCGAAGTTGTACATCGGCACGCTGACCACAAACACATCGTGGGCGAACAGCTCAGCGATGAGGTCGTCGCTCTCGCGGATCGCGGCGGCGACCTCGGGGCTGTGCGTCTCGGCGGGGGTGTAGGCCGCCGCGACCCAGGCCTCGGTGACGTGCGCCGGCGGGGCGTGGCCCACGTCGCGGTCGGTCACGGTGTCGCCGGGGTGCTTGGACTTCCAGGTGGCGAGGAACTCTTGCGCGAGCTTGCGGGAACTGGAGCGGTCGCCGCGGGGGCTGGACGAGACGTGCAGGATGCGGGCCATCGGGTCGGTCCTCGGGAACGGGTCTGGGCACCGCCTATACCATAGTCGGGGGCACTGCCCTTCCGCCAACCCTCGGGGGACTCGACCGTGCGCGCCGAAGGTTTGGCGGCGATGCTGGAGAAGCTGGGCGAGGGCGACCCGCTGACGTGGGCGTTCGTCGGGGGGTTCGTCGTCGTGGGGTTGGCGATCGGCCTGTTCGCGGTCAAAATCCACTTCGACCACCAGCGCGAGGACGCCGCGAGTGCGAAGCGCTACGGCCGCAGTAAGTGGCCGCGGTGAGGCGCAGGGGCGGAAAGTGCGGCGTGAGAACGGGGGGGGTAGCCCCCCCGTCTCGATTCGACTAGGAGTCGTCATGGTACTGTCGGAAGTCTTGAACGTTGCGCGGGCGTTGCCGCGGCAGGAGCAACTCCGCTTGATCCAGGAGTTGGCCGCCGGGTTACTCAGGGACGAGGGCCGCGACGGCGACATCGTCGCAGGGCGTGAGTACGCCGTCTGGTCCCCGGACGCCGCGTATGACGCGGCCGCCGCGCTGATGCGTGCGGTCGCAACACCGGTGGCCCAGTCGTGACCGCGAGACGTGAGCGCTACCCGTTCGCCGAACGCGACGCGAAGGCCGGTGCCGCCAGCCTGGCCCCGCTGCTCCCGCTGCGCCTGCGGCTGGGCGACCGCGAGGTCGGGGTGTCGGGGCTGATCGACACCGGCGCGGCCGTCAGTGTTGTGCCTTGGGGCGTCGGCGTCGCGTTGGGCGGCAACTGGGGTGCGGCGGGTGTCGTCACACTCAGCGGCAACTTAGTGACTGTCCCATAAGGGGTGATGGGGTGCGTAAAATGGCCCATGAGAACCCAACCCTACCCCAGTGACATCACCGACGAGCAGTGGGCGCTG
>JAYTUC010000200.1:0-21238 GCA_043744775.1 Fimbriiglobus sp.
TGACGCTTTCCGGCTCGCCTTTACGCCAGCGCCGCGAGTTGCATTCCCGTGATCGCGGCGATGCCGCGCTCCCCGGCTTCGAGCAGGGCGTTCAACTCCGCGCGGGTGAACGTCGCTTCTTCGCCGGTGCCTTGCACCTCGATGAACTGGCCGCGCCCGGTCATCACGAGGTTCATGTCCACGTCCGCGTCGCGGTCCTCGACGTATTCGAGGTCGAGCAGGATTTCGCCGCCGAACAGCCCCACGCTGACCGCCGCGACGCTGTCGGTGAGGATCGCGGCGATGGGGTGCGGCAGTTCCGCCTCCACACTTCGCAAGGCGTCCACGAGCGCGACGTAGGCCCCCGTGATGCTCGCCGTGCGCGTACCGCCGTCGGCTTCGAGCACGTCGCAGTCGATCCACAGGGTCCGCTCGCCGAGCGACTTCAAATCGACGACCGCGCGCAAACTGCGGCCGATGAGCCGCTGAATCTCGACGGTGCGGCCATCGACCTTGCCGGCCTTGTCGCGGGCCTTGCGGGTGTTGGTCGAGCCAGGCAACATGCCGTACTCCGCCGTGAGCCAGCCCTTGCCGCGGCCGACGAGGAAGTCGGGGACTTTGGCCTCGACACAGCAGGTACACAGGACCGTCGTGCGGCCCATCTTGACCAGCACCGACCCCGGCGCGTTGCCGGTGTAGTGGCGCGTGAAACTGAGGTCGCGCAACTGGTCAAGTCGGCGGCCGTGGGGGCGGGGCATAGAGGCGTCCGGGGGTTGTCAAATCAAAACGGATTGGCCGCGGAGACGCAGAGGCGCGGAGAAAACCAAATCCGACTTACCGCAGAGAGCACATGAGGGCGCGGAGAAAGGCTAAAGGCGAGAAAGGCACCAATCCTTGCTAAAACCAAGACGACTTCCCGCAAAGACGCCAAGGGAGAACCCAACTCCGGTTTTAGCTCTCCTGGGTTTGTGCCTTTCTCCTGTGTCCTCTGCGCCCTCTGCGGTGGATGGTTTTGTCTTGGTCTTCTCCGCGCCTCTGCGTCTCCGCGGCTAATCCGTTTTTAGGACATCGCCCCTACAGCGTCTTCAGGTACTCGACGACCGCCCGGCGCTCCTCGGCCGTCAGGTCGTCGCCGTAGGTGTGGCCGGCGTTGCTGCGGCCGGGCTGCGTCGTGTCGTAGACCTTACGGCGCTCGTGGCCGGGTAACTTCGCGTCCGGCGGCGCGACTTCGCTAACCCTCCAGCCGACCTTCACGGCGTCGTAGTCGGCTTCGGCGGTGCGGAAGCTGCGCGTGAACACTTTGGGCCGGGCGGCGGAGTTCAGCACGCCGTCGAGGGTCGGAACACTGCCGTTGTGGAAGTACGGGGCCGTCGCCCAGATGCCGTCGAGCGGCGGGGCCTGGTAGCCGTCGGTCTCGCGCAACGGCGTGAGGCCGGCTTCTTGCGCGAACCAGCTCGCGTTGTACGCCTTGCCGAAGGCCGGGGTGATGTTCTCGAAGCGCTTCGGGTCGGTGCCGATCTTCGCGAGCGTGATCACCTTGTTCGGGTACGTCGGCGTGTCGCCGTAGGTGCCGTGGCACTTGGCGCAGTTCTCGGCGAACACGGCTTTTCCATGAGTCGCCAGCGGCTGATCGACGGGCAGCGGGTACTTCGGGGCTTCCAGCGAGAGCAGGTACGCCTGGATGTCTCTGAACGCCGGCTCGGCGTTCGCGAAGTCGCGCGGGCTGTTCAGCGGGTGCATCATGAACTGCATGATGCTGCGCACGCTGCGACTATCCGTCGCCCCGGTGTAGTACATCGTCCGCTTCTTCTTGAGCAGCCACCAGGCCGGCACGTCCTCGCACGAGTCGTCGCGCAGGCCGAGGTCCCGCGGCGTGAACGACAGGCTCAGGTCGTCGGTGCGGAAGCCGAGCAGATACACGGAGAACGCCCCGGCCTCGTTGGTGCCGCGGGCATTCGACGAGTGGAACGGCAGCTTCGCCGGCGTCCCGGCCGCGGCGTACATCTCCCCGAAGAAGCTCTCGATGTCCAAGGTACTGTTGCCCAGCCCGACGACGCTCTTGCCGAACAGGCTGCCGCCGTGGCAGGTCATGCAGTCGATCGACAGCCCCTGCGAGAAGACGTAGTCGGCCTTGCGCAAGCCCATCGGGTACTGGCCGTTGTCGAACGGCGCGGCGTGCAGGCCGTAACGCTCCGCGAAAGCGGCGCGGTAGTCCGCCGGCCTACTCTTGACGCCCCACTGCTTCCAGGCGTTGTCGTAGGCCGAAGTCGGCCAGAAGGCGCGGACGAACGCCGTACCTTCGAGCGCCTTCTGACCCCGCACCGCCGCCGGCTCCGCCGCGAACACGCCGCCGCCGAGGCAGACCGCCAGAACCGTACCGAGCCACCGCATTGCCACGCCCTCGGGGGAATCGCCCACCCCATCGTAACCGGGAACCGCCCGCCGATTCCTCCCCGAGTGCGAAAATCGCGGCGACGCGACTGCCCAAATTGTCACGGCGGCTCGCGGCGGGGCAAACTACAATAGCTCCAGGCCCACTCCTGAAGCCGCGGTGCGACGTGAAGTTCCTCATTGACGGCTACAACCTGATGCACGCGATCGGCTGGATGAGCGCCGGCATGAAGCCGTCGGCGTTGGCCCCGGCGCGGCGGCAACTCCTCGACTGGCTCGCCGACTCGGCCGCGTGTAAGACGAAGGTCGCCAACTTCCGCGTGGTGTTCGACGCCATGAAGGGGCCGGGGCACACGTCGCGCGAGACGACCCACCGCACGATCACCGTGACGTTCGCCTACCGCAGCACGGCCGACGACCGCATCGAGGAGTTGCTCGACGAGGCTAGCGACCCGAAGCGGCTGGTCGTGGTGTCGAACGACACGCGGCTGCACGAGTCGGCGCGGCGGGCGCGGGCGAGGGGCTGGTTCACGCCGGCGTTCCTCGACTGGCTGCTCGCCGCGGACGACACCGCCAAGCCGCCCGCCGAGCGGACGCGGCCCGAGAAGCCCGAAGGCCCCCCGCCGCCGGACGAGGCGGCGGAGCTGCTGCAAGCCTTCGACGTGCCGGTGGTGCTGAAGCGCACGCGGGGGTGATGCAGGGGATCGAAAACCATTCACCGCAGAGGGCGCAGAGGGCACATGAGAAAGGCAAAAACCGAGGAGAGCTAAAACCGGAGTTCGGTGCTCCTTGGCGTCATTGCGGGAGGTCGGTTTTGGTTTGAGCACGGTTTGGTGCTTTTCTCTCTTCATGCCTTTCTCCGCGCTCTCATGTGCCCTCTGCGGTAAGTCGCCTTTGTTTTCGTCGCCCCTCTGCGTCTCCGCGGCTAACATTCTGACCCGCCCGCCCCGGTAAGCTGGGTTGCGGCGGCGGGGCGGGGCGGCTATCACGAGTGCGTCCCCACGGTGCGGAGAGCGGGCCGATGACCACGACGACGACGCGGAGCTACCGTTGGCTGGCCCTGTTGCTCGCCCTCACGGGGCTGACCGCCGACCAGGCCACGAAGTACGGCATGTTCCGCACGCTCTCCGACGGCACCATGCGCGGCGAGCGCGAAGTCGTCCCCGGCTGGTTCCGGTTCACCGCCGAGTACAACCCCGCGACGCCGCACGCCGACGGCCTCGTCGGCACGCTGCAACTCGCCAACGGCCCGGTGATGCCGCGCGTCAACTACGGGGCGCTCTTCGGCCTCGGCGGCGAGCACACCACGACCGCCAACCTCGGCTTCGCCGGGGTGAGCTTCCTCGCGGCCGTGGGGATCGTCGTCTGGGTCACGCGCGGCGGCACGCGGGCCGACGGCTGGCTGTCAGCGGCGCTCGGCCTGATCCTCGGCGGCACGGTGGGTAACCTCTACGACCGGCTCGTCTTCGGCGGCGTCCGCGACTTCCTGTACTTCTACAAGATCGACTGGCCGGTGTTCAACGTCGCCGACTGCTGCCTCGTCGTGGGGGCCGGCATGCTACTGCTGCACGCCTTCGTGACGCCCAGCCCCGCCGCCGCGCCCGCCGCAATCAAGCCGATCGAGCCGACCCCGGCAGGCCCCAAGGACGGCGGGACCCCGCCTTGACAGGTGGGGGTTCGTACTTATCATGGGGGCTTTCCCGCGTCCAGTGCCGGCCCAAGAGCGAGTGACCCGATGGCAGTTCCCAAGCGACGCACCTCGAAGGCCAAAAAAGGGCACCGCCGCTCGCACCACAACCTCGGCACCGGTATGGGCGTGCAATACTGCCCCCGCTGCAACGAGCCGGTGTTGCCGCACCGCCTGTGCGAGAACTGCGGCTTCTACCGCAACCGCGACGCCCTGGCGCTGACCGACAAAGCCGCCGAGTAGTTCTGCCGCCTGCCGCCTGCCGCCAGGACGTGACGCCCCCCTGCCCCCCTCGGAGCCTCCGCATGCGCCTCGCCCTCGACGCGATGGGCGGCGACTTCGGGCCGCACCCCAACGTGAGCGGTGCCCTCCGCGCCCTCGCCGACGCCCCCGACCTGAGCATCACCCTCGTCGGCGACCAGGCCCAGATCCTGCCGCTGCTCGTCGCCGCCGGCACCGCCCCCAACGACCGCCTCACGGTGCTCCACTCCGCCAACGTCGTCGGCATGAGCGAGAAGCCGGTCGAGGCGTTCCGCAAGAAGCCGGACAACTCCATCGCCGTCAGTTGGCGGCTCCTCGTCGGCAAGCAAGTCGATGGCCTCGTCAGCGCCGGCAACACCGGGGCCGTCGTCGCCGGCGGGCTGTTCAGCAAGCGCTTCTTGAAGGGCGTCCGCCGGCCCGGCATCGCGGCACTGATGCCGACCGCCAAGGGCCGCACGGTCGTGATCGACGTGGGCGCGAACGTCTTCCCCAAGGCGTCGCACCTGCTGCAGTACGGCGTCATGGGGTCGGTCTACGCGCGGCTCGCGTTGGGAATCGAGAAGCCGACGATCGGGCTGATGAACGTCGGCGAGGAGGAGGGCAAGGGCCACGAACTCGTCAACAAGACCTACGAACTCTTCCGCAACTCGCCGCTCGCCGGGCAGTTCGTAGGCAACGTCGAGGGCCGCGACATCCACCGCGGGGCGTGCGACGTGATCGTCACCGACGGCTTCGTCGGCAACGTGATCCTGAAGCAGGCCGAGGGGGCGTTCGAGCTGCTGATGGGCCTCGTCGCCAAGGACGTGATCGGGGCCTTGACGACCGAGCGCGAGGTCGGCGCGGCGGCGCTCAAGGCGATGGTCGCGAAGTTGCACCACAGCGCGGCCGGCGGCGCACCGCTGTTAGGCATCGACGGCGTCTGCGTGATCTGCCACGGCTCGTCGGACGAGCGGTCGATTGCCGGGGCGCTGGCCGTCGCCGCGACCTGCGTGCGGACCAACCTCAACGCGTGCATCAGCGAAGAACTCGCCGCGCTGCCGCCGCTGCCGGGCGACGAGTGACGGGGTCATCGGAAAACAGTTTTAGCCGCGGAGACGCAGAGTCCGCGGTGAGAACCAAAACTTGAATTGGGTTTTCTCCGCGGACTCTGCGTCTCCGCGGCTAAAAATTCTGACTGGGTCAGTCGAGGTTACGCAGAGTCCCATGCCCAAAATCGCTTTCCTTTTCCCCGGCCAGGGTGCCCAGTTCGTCGGCATGGCGGGGGCACTCGCGTCAACGCTGCCGGCCGCGAAGGCCCTGTTCAACCGCGCCGCCACGCACCTCGGCTACGACCTTCTCGAAGTCTGCGTCAACGGCCCGGCCGCACGCCTCGACACGACGGCCGTCAGCCAGCCGGCGATCTTTTGCGCCTCGCTGGCCGCGCTGGAGCAACTCAAGGCGACCGACCCGGCGGCGGTCGAGGCGTGCGCCGGGGCCGCGGGGCTGAGCCTCGGCGAGTACACCGCGCTGGTGTTCGCCGGGGCGCTGAGCTTCGACGACGGCCTGGCGGTCGTCGCCGAGCGCGGCCGGGCGATGCAGGCGGCGGCCGAGGCGACGCCGAGTGGCATGGTCAGCGTCGTCGGCCTCGACGCAGCCGAGGTCGAGGCGCTCGTGGCCGAGGCGCGGGCGGCGACCGGCGTGACCCTCGAGGTGGCCAACCGGCTCTGCCCCGGCAACACCGTCGCGTCCGGGGCCGCGGCCGGCCTCGACGCGCTGGTGCGGCTGGCCGAGGCGCGCGACCTGCGTGCCGTGCGCTTAGCCGTCGCCGGGGCCTTCCACACCGACCTCATGAGGCCGGCCGACGACGCCCTCGCCGCGGCGTTGCGCGGCGTCGAGGTCCGCCCGCCGCGCGTGCCGGTCTGGTCGAACGTCGATGCCCTCGAACACGCCGGCCCCGACGCCATCCGCGCCGCGCTGGTGCGGCAGGTCGTGTCGCCGGTGCTGTGGGAGGCGACGGTGCGCGGTATGCTGGCGGCCGGCTTCGACAAGTTCTACGAGGTCGGCCCCGGCCGCGTGTTGGCGGGCTTACTCAAGCGCGTCCACCGTAAGGCCGACGTGACCAACGCCCCGGCGTAGCCCGCCCCGACAGCCCGCCCCCGCAACCCCCAGGTCCCCGCCCGTGACCGACCCGCTCCGCATCGCGATCGTCGCCACGCCGCGCAGCGGGAACACCTGGCTGCGCGCGATGCTCGGGGAGGTCTACGGCGTCCCGACGAACGCCACCCACGAACTCGGCGGCGACGACTGGGGGCGGCTGCCGCCGGAAATCGTCCACCAGATTCACTGGCCCCGCACCCCCGAATTCCTCGGCGACCTGCGCGCGAACGGCTTCCGGGTCGTGACGCTCGCCCGGCACCCCCTCGACACCCTGATCTCGATTCTGCACTTCGCGTGGTACGACCGCGAGACGGCGAGTTGGCTGCTCGGCCGTGAGGGCGACGAGAAGGGGTTGCGGGGGGCGACGCCGCGGGGCCGCCCGTTCCTCGACTACGCCGCCGGCCCGCGGGCGGCCGCGCTGCTGGCGGTGACCTGCGACTGGTGGCAACAGGAGGGCGTCTGCTCGGTCCGCTACGAGGACCTGGTGGCCGACCCGGCGGGCCAACTGACGGCGCTGGCGGGGGCGCTCGGGCCGCCGCGGTGCGCGTCGGTGGCCGACGCGGTGGCCGCGTGCGCGATGGGCGAACTCCGCAAAGACTCCCTGAACAACCACTTCTGGAAGGGCCGGCCTGGCCTGTGGCGCGACCTGCTGCCGGCGGCGGAGGCCGGGGAGCTCGCGGCGGCGCTAGCCCCCGTTCTTGCCCGCCTCGGCTACGACATCGACGCGGACCCGGCGCTCGACGCGGGGGCCGCCGACCGCAACTGGGTCGGCCTGGTCGGCCCCGAGTTGACGCAAACCCTCGCCGGGGTCACCGAGGGGTTTCGGGCGAAACTCGCGGCGACGGACGCCCGCGCCGAGGCCGCGCTGGCCGCCGCGACGCAGGCCCGCCGCGAGCGCGACGACGCGGTCGCGGCGGCGGCGCGGCTCCAGGACCTCATCGACCAGGCCGGCCGCGTGCTGGCCCTCCTCCAGGCCGCCGCGCGGCCGTGAGCGGGCCGCCCGCGCGGGGCGGCGGGCGACCCGTCTCGAAGACGGTGCCGCACTTCCCCTGTTCGTTTGCCGGGGGAGGCGTATATTTGGACCATCGGCGAGTGCCCCTCCGGTGCGGCTCGCGGATCTGTCCCCCGAAGTTCTTGCCGCAAGGCACCGCGGGCATTACCCCGCGGCAATCCCCGCCCCGCAGGAGGGCCGTCGCGTGTCCGTTGAACAACGTGTGATCGAGATCGTTTGCGAGCACCTCGCCGTGAGCAAGGAGAAGGTCACCCGCGCGACCAGCTTCGTCGAGGACATCGGCGCGGACTCCCTCGACATCGTCGAACTGGTCATGGAACTCGAAGAAGAGTTCGACACCCAGATCCCCGACGACCAGGCCGAGAAGATCAAGACCGTCGGCGAGGCCGTCGATTACATCGAGGCCAAGCAGAAGGAAAAGGCCGCGGGCGACGGCGGGGCCAAGTAGTGACTCACCGGCGCGTCGTCGTCACGGGGCTGGGCACGGTCAACCCGATCGCCCACAACGTCCCGCAGTACCGCCGGGCGCTGCTCGACGGCGTCAGCGGCATCGCCCCGATCGTCGCCATGGACTGCTCGACCTACAAGGTCAAGTTCGGCGGCGAGGTCAAAGGCTTCTCGTTCGCCGGCGTCCTCGACACGAAGGAGGCCCGCCGGCTCGACCGCGTCTCGCAGTTCGCCGTCGTCGGGGCCGACCAGGCGATCAAGGACTCCGGCATCAGTGTCGCGTCGATCGACCCCTTCCGCTTCGGCGTGATCATCGGCACGGGCATCGGCGGACTCTCCGAGTTCGAGGAGGGCTTCACGACTCTTGGCACCAAGGGGGCCGCGCGGGTCAGCCCCTTCACCATCGTCAAGATGATCTCGAACACCTCCGCCGGTTCCATCTCGATCAAGTACGGCCTGCGCGGCCCCAACACCACCGTGAGTACGGCGTGCAGCAGTGCCGCGCACGCCATCGGCGACGCCGCGACGGCCATCGCCCTGGGCAAGGCCGACGCGATGGTCACCGGCGGCACCGAGGCGACGATCACGCCGATGGGTCTGGTGGGCTTCATCGCCTGCCGGGCGCTCTCGGAGCGCAACGACAGCCCGGCGACCGCCTCGCGACCCTGGAGCCGCGACCGCGACGGCTTCGTGCTCAGCGAAGGCTGCGGCATGCTGCTGCTCGAGGAGTACGAGCACGCCAAGGCCCGCGGCGCGGACATCTACTGCGAAGTGCTGGGGTGCGGCAACACCGCCGACGCCTACCACATCACCGCCCCGCACGAGGACGGCGTCGGGGCCGCCGAGTCGATGCGCCAGGCGTTGCGGCAGGCCGGCTGGAACCCGGAAGACGTCGAGTACGTCAACGCCCACGGCACGAGTACGCCGCTGGGCGACATCGCCGAGACGAGGGCGTTGAAGCGCGTCTTCGGCGACCACTCCCGGCGGCTGCAAGTCTCCTCGACCAAGTCGCTTTTGGGGCACCTCCTCGGGGCGTCGGGCGGCGTCGAGGCGATCGCGTGCGCGTTGATGATCAAGCACGGCTTCCTGCACCCGACGATCAACCTGCACGACCAAGACTTCGCCGGCGGCTGCGACCTCGACTACATCCCCAACGAGGCTCGCGACCGCCGCGTGACGCGGGTCATCTCGAACAGCTTCGGTTTCGGCGGCCACAACTGCACGCTAGCCTTGGGCGCGGTCTGAGGCGGTACTCGGGGACGTGAGGCCGACTCCGCAGCGGGGTTGCGCAGGCCGGGCACCCACGAGGGGTGCCCCTACAGTTCGCCTGCGGCGGAGCCGATGACCGAACGCCTGCGGCGGAGCCATATTTCTTGTAGGGGCATCCCCTTGTGGGTGCCCGGCCTGCGCAACCTCGCCGCGGAGCCGGCTACCCCCGCCCTGGGCCGTCCGACCGCCACCAACCCCGGCCGCCACCGAGTCGCCATGTTCACAACGCTGTTCCTCGCGCTCCTCGTCGCCCCGCCGGTCGGCGGCGACGCGACGATTCGCGGCGAGTTCGGCGGCTCCGCGGTCGTCGTGCGCACGACTTCGCGGTTCGCCGGGGCCATCGACTCGCTGACCTGGGGCGGCCGCGAGTTCCTCGACCGCGCCGACCACGGCCGGCAACTCCAGTCGGCGGCCAGCTTCGACCGCGCCGCCAAAGGCGAGTTCTGGCCCGAGCGCTTCAACCCCACCGAGGCCGGCTCGCGGGCCGACGGCGACGGGCCGACCTCGTCGAGCGAACTCGTGAGCCTCAAAGTGACGGCCGCGGAACTGCGCACGACGACGCGGATGGCCTTCTGGCTCCGGCCCGGCGAGAAGTCGGCGGGGCGGCCGGCGCTCAACGACGCCGTACTTTCGCGGCACCTCCTGACCAAAAGGGTTCGCGTCGGTTACGGCACGCTCGCCAACGTCCTCGACTACGACGTGACGTTCACCGTGCCGGCCGGCGAGGGGCACACGCTCGCGCAGTTCGAGGCGTTGACCGGCTACATGCCGCCGGAGTTCGCCGTCTTCCGCAAGTTCGCGCCGGCGACCGGCAAGCTCGAAGCCCTCGGCGACGGCCCCGGCGAGCAGGCGTCGCCGGTAGTCTTCGCCACGGAGTCCGGCGGGCACGCGATGGGGGTCTACTCGCCCGACCGGCCGCCGCCGGGCTACGGCCGCTTCCGCTTCGCGGCCGAGAAAGTCGTCAAGTGGAACTGCGTCTTCCGGACCCGCGACCCGAAGGGCGTCGCGGCCGGCGACTACCGCTTCCGCGTCTTCGTGGCCGTCGGCACGCTCGAAGACGTGCGGCTCGCGCTGGTGGCCCTGGACCGCGAGTTCGCCCGGCGGTAGGGCGATTGCTGGCGAGCCGTCCGCGTGGGCCGGGGGTTTCTCGACCGGCGCTCGCCCGGAAACCCCCCGCTCACGCGGACGGCTCGCCAGGACCCGCTTCGGTTTACGGCAAGCCCACGGCGTTGCGACGGTGGCGGGCCAGGTCGGCGGGCGGCACCTTGTCGTCGAGGGCTTTCCACGCGGCCGTCGCCTCGGCCATCGCCGCCTCGGGGGATAACTCGCCGGTGCCGAGCCGCCGCAGGGTCGCCTCGAGCGCGGCCAGGCGGGCGTCGGCGTCCGGCAGCCGGGTGACCGTCGCCGGGTTGGCGACGTTCAGCGCCAGGAAACTCCGCATTGCCTGGGCCAGGCGGCGCGACTGCTCCGCGTCGAGCTTGTAGCCGAGCCACAGCTTCTCGTTGGCCTCATCGACGTGCTCGCGGCGGAAGGGGCCGCCGCCGGTCGCGGGGTCGCTCAGGGCCGCGGCGCTGCCGGGCGCGGCCGCGGCGTCGGCCAGGAAGTCCCAGGCGGCCTGCGGGTCGGCGCAGCTCGCGCGGACGACGCCGACGAGGGTGTGCGTGCCCAGCAGCGGCACGTAGTTGCCGCCCCCCGCGGCGGCGACCGGCTTGCCGTCGGCGTCGAACGAGTGGCGGGTGCCGGGCAGCGGGGCCACGGCGAAGCGGGCCGCGACGCCGCCGGTCGCGGGGTCGAGCGGCAGCCGGCCCAGGTCGCGCAACTCTAGGAATTCGAGGGCGGCCCCGCTGGCGTCCGGCGCGGCCCCCGGCGTCGGCCGGTGCGCGGCACTCGCGGCGAGCCAACGCGCCGCGGCCAGGAAGGCCGGCTTCTGGAAGCGGGGTGCGCCGGTGAACGGGTCGGCGAGCAGGTCGAGCGCGGACGCCGGGGCCGGCTTGGCGTCGTAAGCGACTACGGCTTCCGTAGCCGCCGGGCGGTCGTAGCAGGCGACGACGCGCAGGAACAGCGTACTCAGCTCGCCCGGCGCGGCTGGGAGCGGCGGCAGGCTGGGGCGGCCGTCCGCGCCGCGGAAGTACGCCGCCACGTCGAGGGCGTCCTCGTAGGTGCGCGGCGGTTGCAGCGGCCGGCCGGTCTGGCGGGTGAACCCGGAGCGGTCGGCCTCGGCGGCGAAGCGGTCGGCCCGGTACACCAGCGCCGCGCCGTCGGCCAGCAGCGGCAGCCCGACGACCTCGCCGGCCCAATTCACGAGCGTGTCGCGGTAGGCCTCGGCGATGCGGCCGCGCAACAGCGGGTGGTCGGCGGCCTTGAACGCGGCCGGGAGCGGCAGGCAAGCCAGGCCGGGCGTCGTCAGGGTCGCGCCCAGCCGGCCGGGCGGAATCACTAAGATGTCCGCGACGGCCGGGTCGGCGACGACGGTCACGACCACGCCCGTGCGGCCGGCCCACGCCTTGGCCTGCTGGCCGAGCCGCGCGGCGTACACCGCGTCGGCGCAGGCGACGGCCAGGCGGACGCGCGCCGGCGCGACGGGGGGCGGGGGGGGCGGGGTCGGGCCGGACGGGCACCCGGCGGCGGCCAAAACAAAGCAGGCGAATGCGACGCGAAAGAGCCGCGGCGCGGAAAGTCGGCTTGGCAGTTGCATCGGCCCTCACCCGGCTGGTAAGATTTAACGGCAGCGGTGGCGGCCGTCGCAGACTACTACGAGCCGCCGGCCGCTGAGGGTCGGAGAATCCCGGCTGCGGGACCCCGCGGGCGCGGGCGGCCGGAGAGCATTCCTGGAACTGTGTGGCGTGGCCGTGCCCGGAGTCGGGGCGGCCACAGGCGTCTGGAGGCGCACCCCTTATGAAGATCGTTCTCGTTGTGGCGTCCGGAATCTACGCCGGCAAGGAAATCGCCATCGCCGGCAACCAGTTCGTCATCGGCCGCGACGAGGACTGCAACTTGCGCCCCGCCAGCCCCGCCATCAGCAAGAAGCATTGCGCGGTCTTCTACAAAGACGGCGAGCCGTTCGTTAAGGACCTCGGCAGCACCAACGGGACGTTCCTGAACGACGAGCAAGTCGAGGGGGAGCGGCCACTCGTCGAGGGCGACAAGGTCCGCGTCGGCCCGCTCGACTTCACGGTGAAGCTTCTCGGCCTGAAGTCAGACGCGACGCCGCTGCCGAACTCGCTTAAGAGTGTCGTCCCGCCCTCGTCGGCGACGAGCCTGCGGCCGGTCGGCGTCGCCGCGGCCGCCCCGGCGGTCTCCCTGGCCCCCGTCGCCCCGGCGGCGGCCCCGCCCAAGCCGGCCGTCGCGGCGGGGGCGCAACCGATCCCCGCCGCCGGGTCGCGCCCCTCGAAGCCGCCCGCCCCGCCCAAGCCGGCCGCGAAGCCGACGCCGGCCGTCGAGCACGGCGACGACCACATCGCCGCGATGCTGTTAGGCATGAACGACGCGGACGGCGACCCGCCGCACGTCCCCGAGGGTAGCACGGTCATGGAGATGCCGGCCGTGGACGCCTACGGCAACGCGGTCGCGCCGAAAGTCGAGGAGAAGAAGAAGATCCCCTCGCCGGAGGACTCGTCGTCGATCGCCCGCGACCTGCTCTCGAAGATGACCCGCCGGCCGCGGTAGCGCGGCAGCCCCGGCGAGCCGGAAGCGTGAGCGCCCGGAGGTTCTCGCTTACGGGCCTCCGGGCGCTCACGCTTCCGGCTCGCCGGCCGAATATCTCAAGGTTCGCCCCCGTTGCCCACGCGCCCCCCGGTCTCACACTTCGCCCCGCCCGCGGCCTGGACGGGCCGCACGCTGTCGGCCTTGCGGAAAGCACTGCTCGCGTGGTTCGACGCCCACCGGCGGCCGATGCCGTGGCGCGCGTCGCGCGACGCCTACCCGATCTGGGTCAGCGAGGTCATGCTGCAGCAGACGACCGTCGCCGCCGTCGTCCCCTTCTTCGAGCGCTTCTTGGCCGCGTTCCCTACGGTGCGCCACCTCGCCGACGCCGACGAGCAGCAGGTCCTGCACTTGTGGCAGGGCCTCGGCTACTACCGGCGGGCGCGGCACCTCCACGCCGCCGCCAAGCGCCTCGTGGCCACCTACGGCGACGCGCTGCCGGACGACCCCGCCGTCTGGGCCGACCTGCCCGGCGTCGGCCGCTACATCCTCGGCGCGGTGATGTCGCAGGCGTTCGAGCGCAAGCTGCCGATCGTCGAGGCCAACAGCTTGCGCGTGCTGTCGCGCTGGTTCGCGTCGCCGCTCGACCCGCGCGCCGGCGCGGGCCAGAAGTGGGTCTGGGCGGCGGCGGCGGCGGTCCTCCCGGACGCCCGAATCGGCGACTTCAACCAAGCCATGATGGAACTCGGCGCGACGCTTTGCACGCCCGCCGCCCCACGCTGCGGCGACTGCCCCGTGGCGAAGTGGTGCGAGGCCCGCCGACTCGGGCTTCAAGCGACGATCCCGCCCAAGCCGAAGGCGAAATCGATCACCAACGTCGCGGAAGTGGGCGTCATCCTGCACGACGACCGGGCAGTCTGCCTGTTTCAACGGCAAAACGACTCGAAACGCTGGGCCGGCATGTGGGAGGTGCCGCATGGCGAAGTCGCTGCGGCAGAGACGCTCGAGGACGCGGCGACGCGGGTGGTCCGCGAACTCACTGGCTTCACCGCCGCACTCGGTGAGGAGGTCGCCACGGTGCGGCACGGCGTCACGCGCTATGCCATTACGCTGACGGGGTTTACGGCACAACGGCGCGGCGGCGATTTCGCGGCGGGGTACTACACGCAGTGCCGCGAGGTGCCGGTCGCCGAGTTGGCCGACTACCCGATGAGTACGTCGCAACGCCGGCTCTTGGCCGAGTGGCGGCGACCCGGCCGTGCCCGGCGACTGTTCTGATCCCGACCAGTGTGCGCGGGCATCGCCCAGCGGGATCGGTCGCAACGTCCGAAACGGCCGATACTCGAGGTGTTCGACGGGCGGCACGTCGGTTGCTTTGATGAAGTGAAGGTTAGAAGCTATTCGTTGAGTGTCCCGCACCTTGACTGTCCCCTCCCGAGGCTCGCCGTGGACCATCACACCGACGCCCACTCCGACCCCGCGAAGACCCCCGCCCAGGCCCTGCGGCTCGCGATCGATCACGCCGCCCACCTGCTGCCGGCGCAGGGACCGATTACGGTGTTCATCCACCACAACACGTTACACGCCTTCGAGGACCAGCCGTTCGACGACGGCGTGCAGCGCGGCGGCGCGGTCTTCGGCTGCAAGCCGTACCTGCCGGAGGACACCTACCGCGAGAAATTCCGCCTCGGACGCATCCGCCCGGCGGACGTGCGCGACGTGCTGCAATTCGACCTGGGCACGCGGGCCGACGAGCGGGTGTTGGGCTTCGGCACGCGGCTGCAACTCCGCGCGGGGATGATGGAGTACCCCTTGCGGATCGGCCCGGCGGTCGAGTTGAAGTGGTTCATGGCCGAGACCGACGCGCTGACGCGGATGCGTTCGGACGCGACGCCGGCCGGCCGGCGGCTGCCCGGCGAGACGCGCCGCTGGGTCTTACGCGACTTGGTGAACGGCGCGGTGCCCGAGGCGCTGCGGCCGGCGTTCGCCCGGCTGGGCGGGGTCGGCCGGGCCGCGCGCTGGTCGGACGCCGACTGGGAGGCGTTCGCGCTCGAGGCGATCTGGCGGGTCGCGGTGCGGGGGGCGACGCTGGCCCCGCTGCCGGTCGCGCCGCCGGTCAAACTCCTGCGGCCGCGCGACCGCCTGCTGGCGGCCGGCGGGCCGGACGCCGACGCCGGCGTCAACGACCTGCTGACGCGCTTCACGGCGGCGTACCTCGACCAGGGGGTGTCGCGCTGGCCGCTGCCCGAGCGCGCGAGTGGCTTCCTGGCCGCGTTCGTCGCCCTGTACACCGGCACCCCCGGCCTGCTCGACGCCTGGGCGGTCAAGCTGCCCGAGACGCTGCGGTCCCTGGGCGGCCTGAGCGCGACCGAAGTCGTCGCCCGCGAACTCGCCGCGCTGAAGTTGCCGGCCGGCGACTGGACCAAGTTCCTCGAAGCGACTTTTCTGGCCCTGCGCGGCTGGGGCGGCATGGTGCAGCAGGTCGAGCTGCGCGCCGACTCGGTCGCCCACGCCATCGCCAAGGGCAGCCTCGACGAGTTCCTGGCGGTGCGGCTGGTGCTCGACCGGCTCGCCGCCGAACACGCGGCCGCGCGGCTCAGCCCCCGCGGCCTCGACGCCTTGCCGACGGTCGCCGCCCCGGCCGCGCCGCTGGCCCCGGAGCAGCGGGCGGCGCTGGTGTTCCAACTGTCGCAAGTCCTCGGCTGGTCGCCGGAGACGCTCCACGCCCTGACCCCGGGGCAGTGGGCGACGCTCTTCGCCGAGCTGGCGGCCTTCCCGAGCTTGCAGCGCCGGCGGGTGTTCCACGCCGCGTTCGAGCGGCAGTTCCGGGTGCAAACGCTCGACGCGATCTCGCTGCACGGCGGAACCCCCAACGGCACGCCGGCCGCGCCACGCTTCCAGTTGATCTGCTGCATCGACGAGCGCGAAGAGTCGCTGCGGCGGCACGTCGAGGAGGTCGCCCCGGACGGCGAGACCTTCGGTGCGGCCGGCTTCTACAGCGTGCCGATGTACTACCGCGGGGCCGCCGACGCCCACTTCGTGCCGCTCTGCCCCGTCGTGATGAAGCCCGGCCACTACGTCTGCGAGCGCGTCGCCACCGAGTTCGAGGCCGACTCGTGTACCCGCGCGACGCGCCGCAAGCTGTGGGGCCGCGTCCGGCACGAGCTGCACACCTTCAGCCGGACTGCTGTGGCCGGGGCGTTCATCGCGTCGGCGTTCGGGGCGCTGGCGTCGATCCCCCTGGCCATGCGCGTGATGTTCCCGCGGACCACCTCGCGCCTGCGCACCCGCGTCAGCACGGTACTGCGTAGCCCGCCGCAGACCGTACTCTCGCTGGAGCGCCGGGCCGAGCCGCCAGCGAAGGAGGCCGCGCACCTGGGCTTCACGGTGGCGGAGCGCGTCGGCTTCGGCCGGCGGCTGCTCGAAGACGTGGGCCTGACGAAGACCTTCGCCCCGCTGGTCGTGATCCTGGGCCACGGCTCGAACAGCCAGAACAACCCCCACAAGTCGGCCTACGACTGCGGGGCGTGCGGCGGCAGCGGCGGCGGCCCCAACGCCCGCGTCTTGGCAGCCGTCCTCAACGACCCGCGCGTCCGCGAAGGCCTCGTCGCGCACGGCATCGCCATCCCCGCGGCGACGAGCTTCGTCGGCGGCTTCCACAACACCTGCAACGACACCGTGACCATCCTCGACGGCGACCTCGTGCCCCCCCAGCAACTGTGGGCCTTCGACGGCGTCCTCGCGGCCCTCGACCAGGCGGCGCGGCGCAACGCCCACGAGCGCACGCGGCGCTTCCTGTCGGCCCCCTTGAACCAGTCGTTCGACGCGGCCAAGCGGCACGTCGAGGAGCGGAGCGAGGACCTCGGCCAGACGCGCCCGGAGTGCGGCCACGCCTCCAACGCGATTTGTGTCGTCGGCCGGCGCGAGCGGACCCGCGGGCTGTACCTCGACCGCCGGGCCTTCCTGCACTCCTACGACCCGACGCAGGACCCCACGGGTGCCATCCTCACGCGCATCATGGGCGCGGTGGTGCCGGTCTGCGGCGGCATCAACCTCGAGTACTACTTCTCCTACGTCGATTCCCCCGGCTACGGCTCCGGCTCGAAGCTGCCGCACAACGTCACGTCGCTACTCGGCGTGATGGACGGCGCGGCGAGTGATTTGCGGACGGGGTTGCCGTGGCAGATGGTCGAGATCCACGACCCCGTGCGGCTGATGATCGTGCTCGAAACCACGACGGCGATCGCCCGCACGATGATCTATGACAACCCTAACATCGGCGGGCTGATCCTCAAGGGCTGGGTGCAAGTCGCCGTGCTCGACATCGACGGCCCCGGCATGCACCTGTTCCAGGGCGGGGAATTCGTGCCCTACGCCGTCGAGGCGGCCGAGTTGCCGCGGGCCAAGAGTTCGACCGACTGGTATCGCGGCTCCCGCGAGAACCTGCCCTTCGCGGAGATCGAAGCGTGACGACGGCCGAACTCTGCCCGACGCTCTTGCCCGTCGTCGGCCTGGTGCCGATCCTCGCGCCGCTCGCGCTCGCGTTGGTGCTGGGCGTCGCGTCCCTGGTCGGCGTGCGGCTGCCGGAGAAGGCGATCAACGCCCTGGTCCGCGTCGCGATGAGCGTCGGCTTCGCCGCGTCGCTCGGCATGTTCCTGCTAATGCAACTCGGCGGCTCGCGGCACGTCGTCCTCGACGCCGGCGACTGGGTCGAGATCCCCGGCCTGACCCGCGGCGGCAAGCCGGCCTACGACTTCGACATCAAGTTCGTTTACGACCGCCTGTCGGTGGCGATGCTGCTGCTGTCGTACCTGCTGTGCGGGATCGTGGGCAAGTTCGCGTCGCGCTACATGCACCGCGAGGGCGGCTACAACCGCTTCTTCACGCTGTACACGCTGTTCGTGCTGGGCATGGTCACCGCGTCGCTCGCCGGCACCATCGAGACGCTGTTCTCCGGGTGGGAGCTGGTCGGCCTGTCGTCGGCGCTGCTGGTGGCGTTCTTCCAGGAGCGGCCGGCCCCGTCGCGGAATGCTTTGCGCGTCTGGATCGTCTACCGCGTCTCGGACGCCGCGCTCCTGCTGGCGGCGGTCGTGATGCACCACCGGGCGAGCCGCGGCGACTTCGACCAACTCCTGAGCGCGTCGCCGTGGCCCGAGGGGGTGTGCAACGTGCCGCCGCAGGACGCGCTGATCATCGGCGGGCTGCTGGTGCTGGCGGCGGCGGGCAAGTCGGCGCTGGTGCCGTTCTCCGGCTGGCTGCCGCGGGCGATGGAAGGCCCGACGCCGTCGAGTGCGGTGTTCTACGGGGCGATGTCGGTCCACCTCGGGGCGTACCTGCTGCTGCGCGTCGCGCCGCTGATCGAGTGCTCGCCCGTCTTGACCGGCGTCGTGATCGCGCTCGGCCTGACGACGGCACTGTTCGCGGCGCTGGCGGCGCGGGTGCAGACGGACATCAAGTCGGCGCTGTCGTTCGCGTCCTTGACGCAGGTCGGGCTGATCGTCGCGGAGATCGGCTTCGGCTGGGACTACTTCGCCCTGACGCACCTGGTCGGCCACGCCTGCCTGCGGACACTGCAATTCGTCCGCGCCCCCTCGCTGCTGCGTGACTACCGCGACCTCGAAGACAACTTCGGCGGGGCGCTGCCCGCGGCGGCCGTGCCGTCGTCGCGGCTGTCGCGCGGGCTGTACCGCTTAGCACTCGACCGCGGCTTCCTCGACACCGCGCTGACCGACTACCTCGTGACGCCGCTGGTGCGGCTGCTGCAAGCCTGCGACCGGCTGGAGCTGCGTGCAACCGCCGCCGTCAACGGCCCACCCCCGCCCCGGACGGCCGAACCCCAATGACCGACTTCTTCGCGCTGCCCTGGCTCGAACTCGCCCCGGTGTCGTGCCTCGTCGGCGCGGCGGTCGTGTCGCTGCGGCCCAGCCGCTACCGACTGCGCTTAGCGCTCGCCACGTCGGGCGCGGCCTTCGCGTGTACCTTCGTCGCCTGGCTCGGCTTCCACGGCGAGTTCACGCCGCCGTCGAGCATCGACCCGCTCGGTCGCTACTTGGGCACGACGCTGTTCAAACTCGACGACCTGACCGCCCCGCTGATCCCCGCGGTCGCGCTCTTGCACTTCCTCACGGTCCTGGCCACGCCGCGATCGAAGATGCGCCGCTTCTCGTACACGTCGCTGTTCGCCAACGAGGCGGTCCGCCTGGCCGCGTTCGCGTGCCACGACCCGACGGTGCTGGTCGCGCTCGTCGCCCTGAACGTGCTACCGGCCTACCTCGAACTGCGCGGCCGCGGCCGCCCGACGCGCGTGTTCGTGCTGCACATGGCGCTGACACTCGGCTGCCTCGGCGGCGGCTACGCCCTGTCGCGGTACGACTCGGACCTCGGCGCGGCGGTGATGATGGTGGGCGTCTTGACGCGCGTCGGCGTGTTCCCGCTGCACACCTGGGTGACCGACCTCTTCGAGCAGGCCTCGTTCGGCACCGCGCTTTTGTTCACGACGCCACTGCTGGGCGTGCTGGCGGCGGTGCGGCTGGTCGTGCCGATCGCCCCGGACTGGGTGCTGGCGACCCTCGGCGCGGCGTCGCTGTTCACGGCGGTCTACTCGGCGGCGCTGGCGACGGTGCAGCGCGACGCCCGCCGCTTCTTCGCCTTCGTCTTCCTGAGCCACTCGTCGCTGGTCCTCGTCGGCCTCGAGCTGCACAGTGTCATCGGCCTGACCGGGGCGTTCGCGCTGTGGTTCTCGGTTGTGTTGAGCCTCGGCAGTTTCGGCCTGACGCTGCGCTGCCTCGAGGCCCGGTACGGCCGCCTGGCGCTAACGGACTTCCGCGGCCTCTACGACCAAAGCCCGACGCTCGCCGTCTGCTTCCTGCTGAGCGGCCTGGCCTGCGTCGGCTTCCCCGGTACGCTGGGCTTCGTCTCCGCGGAGTTGATCGTCGATGCGGCGACCGAGACGAACCTGGCCGTCGGCGTCGCGGTCGTGTTGGCCGCGGCGCTCAACGGCATCGCAGTCCTGCGGGCGTACTTCGTGCTGTTCACCGGGGCGAAGCACGAGTCGATGCTGACGCTCACGATCGGCCTACGCGAGCGGCTCGCGCTGCTCACGTTGGCGACGTTGATTTTAGGCGGCGGCCTCTACCCGCAGCCGGGCATCACGACGCGCCACAAGGCCGCCGAGGCGCTCACCGCGCTGCGCGACGAGCACTTCGGCACGCCGGCCCACGAGTAGCCTTGGCGAGCCGGAAGCGTGAGCGCCCGGAGTTCTTAGCGTCAAGACCTCCAGGCGCTCACGCTTCTGGCTCGCCAAAAGTCCCCCGCGTATAACGCCACCGGGCCAGGTGCGGGAGGGGCGGCGGTGCCGAAGTACGAGGTGCGGACCATCGAGTGGATGCGGTACGAGGGCAGTAAGCGGCCGCACGTGGCTCGCGTGCCGATGTCCACGACGGTTACGACGCACCCCGCTTACGCCGAGGCGGCTGCGGCGTGCGACGGGGTCAACGCGAGGGCGTGGGCCGACCTAGAGTGCAACCCCTTCCTCCACGGCGGTGCGTCGCTGTTCTTCAAGAGCACCTTCCCGCCGGGGCCGTTCTGCGACTACCTCGAAGACCGCGGCCTCGACCTGCCGCCCGCGGGGCCGGACGCGGACAACGCCGCCTGGGTCGAGTGGTACAAGGCGGACCGGCGAAAGCGGTCTTCCCACAAGTCGCGTCGGAAGCGGTTCACCCCGGTGCAGATGGCCGCCCTGCGGGAGGCGATGAACCTCGTCCGCTTCGCCGAGGTCGTCGAAGTACCGGACGTGGCGACCAAGGGCTACCTCGTTCAGGAAGTGTTCTGGAGCTGGGACAACTACTCGGATTCCCCGGCCTGCCGCCCCGACCCCGAGGGGGGGCTATTCGTGGCGGTCTACCGGAGCCGGTCGAGAGCCGACGGCCGGTGCGCGGAGTTGAACGCGGCGCGGCGGGGCCAAGGCGACCACGGCGGCATGACCCTGTTCGACGGCGAAGGGCGGCAGGGGGCGGTCGAGCCGTTCCAGACGCCGATCGCCGAAACCCTGTTCTACGAGGTCATCGAAGTCGATCTGGACGTTCGGGCCGGCGTGTCATGAGTCGCACCGCTTACGTCATCTTCCGCCAGGTCTTCGACGGTGCCCGCCGGCTGACCGACCAGGACAGTCGCGACCCGGGGCGGCGGGTCGCCCTCGGAGTTTACCTGGAGTTGTCAGCCGCCGAAGCTCGCCTGGGACAGTTGATGCAGCGGATTCGCCGCACCGCCAACCCGTTCGCGTGGCATCACCGCCTGACGGTAGACCACGTCCTGGGCCTAAGTGACTGTCCCATAAGGGGGAGTCATGCGGCCTGTCGGTAGTGGAACTCGGCGTCCGAGCCTTTGGGCCGGAGTCGGTTCAGCATCAGCTGGAT
>JAYTUC010000201.1:0-21178 GCA_043744775.1 Fimbriiglobus sp.
GGAGTCCCGGCGCGGGAAGACTCCGGGCGCTGACGCTTCCGGCTCGCCGGTCGTCAGCTTACTTCGGGCTGAACGGGTGCTTCTCTTCCTTGCGGGCGACGATCTCCTTGATGGTCGGCGTGCCGGTCATCGCGCCCTTGATGGCCGCCTTGGTGGCCTCGTAGTTGTACTGGTAGATCTTGGCGTCGTCGGCGGCGGCGGGGTGGATGAACACGCCGCAGACGATCACGAGGTTCTCGGCCTGCTCGGCGGGGATCACGTTCTCGGCGACCGAATCGACGACGGCGCGCGCCACCGCGGCCTGGGCCGGGCCGAACATCTGCACGGCCTGCTTCATGCCCTTGATCGTGACCTTGGTGATCATCACCGTGGCCGGCTTGGCGAGCAGGTTCGGGGTGACCACGGCCAGCAGGCTGGTGTGGCCGTTCGACTGGTTGGCCAGCGCGTTGGCGAAGGCCGTGCCGACGGGGCCGGTCTTGTCGCCGATGAGCAGGTCGATGTGGGCGATCTCGTTGCCCTCGCCGATGAGGCTCTCGCCGATGAACATGGACATGCAATCACTCCGTCGCGGGTAGAGGGTCGAGGCGGAGGGAGTTTACGAAGCGGCGCGGCGATCGTCTTGCGCGGCGGGCGAACTCGTCACCAGTCTTGCGGCTGCAACACTTGCTTCAACTGGTCGAAGCCCGGCTTGGTCACCGGCGGCAGCGACACCGTCGGGCCGTTGGGGTCGAGGATGCGCGGCAACGCCTGGTGCAAGCGGTACAGCAGCGCCCAGTACGCCGCGGCCACCAGCGGCATCGTGGCGAGCGCGGCGAGCGCGAAGACGCGGAACGCCGGGTAGAGGAGCCCGTTGACGGTGCGGACGGCGTGCTGGTACGGGCCGCCCTCGTTGGAGGGGATGTCGGTCAGGATGTGAGCCACCAGCATCATCAGCGCCGGCGGCACCAGCAGTGTCAGCCAGGCCGCCCGCACCACGAAGTAGCGGTGGACCCAGCGCACCGCGCCGGCCGAGACGACCATGCCGAAGAGGGTCGCGGGGAGGCGCAGGAAGCGCAGCTCCAGCACCGCGCCGCCGACGGCGACCATCGCCAGCAGCCCCGTGACGCCGAACTTGATCGTGACGACCGTGGCGACCGAGACGACGGCCCCGACGCTGGCGAGTGCTACGCTCTCGGGCGTGCCGAGCGCCCCGGCCATCGTGCGGGCCATCCGGTAGCCGAGTAGCCGCAGGCCGCCGGAGAGTGCCCAGGCCGCCAGCAGCGCGAGCAGCGGCAGCACCGACGGCGACACGGCGTCGGGCGACTCGGGCAACTCCTCGAACTTGCCGCGAATCTTCTCGAGGACCGGCCCGGGGTCGGCGGCCGCCACGGCGGCGAACCCGGCGTACCACAGGGCCGAGGCGGCGAACACCACGCGCACGCCGCGGCGGGCCCCCCGCACGTCGTCGGAGTCGATCGGGTACATCAGCCACATGACTTCGCCTCGCGCCGGGTCCGCACTCACGATGTTAGAGTACGCGGGCACACAGCGGCGGGCGAATTCCCCGCCGGCGGGCTGGCGTCACCGGTGTTCCCCAGGGGTTCCCGCGCGTGACTTCCGCGTTCACTCAAAGGGCTAGCGCCGCCCGCTCCGTAAACTAGACGCCTCCCGCCGCGTCGCCGGGGTCGGCCGAACGTCTGGGGGTTCTCGCATGGTTACGAAGGTACTCGTCCAGCAGAAGGCCGGCGAGTTCGTGTCGCCGAACAGCTTCGCGGCGTGGAGGGGCTTCGCGGAGCGCGGCGTCGCCACGCAGTTCTACGAGTGGCTGGCGCTGCGGGACGGTGCCGTCGCGGTCGAGCCGTCCACGCTGGTCGTCGGCGGCAGCGGGGCCGTCCGCCACGCCCTGGCCCTGCTGGGCGTCAAGACGCCGGCCATTGACGACTTGCCCGAACCGCTGGCCGGGTTCCGCGGGCGGCGCGTGTGGGACTCGACCTGGGGCGCGATTTGCGAGGCGTACCCGGAGTCCGGACCCGCGGTGTTCGTCAAGCCGCGGCGTGACCCGAAGGCGTTCGCCGCCCGCCGAGTCGCCGCCTTCCGCGACCTGATCCCGCTGTCTCACGTCCCGGCCGAGACGGCGGTGCTGGTGTCCGAGGTCGTCGAGTTCGTGTCCGAGTGGCGCTTCTACGTGTTGCGCGGCCGAGTCGTTGGCGCGGGGTGGTACTCGGGAAACCCGCTGACCTTCCCCGACTCGAAGGTCGTGGCCGACGCGGTGAAGGCGTGGCCCGACGGGCCGGCCGGGTACGGCATCGACTTCGGCGTCGTGGCCGACGGCCGGACGCTGTTGGTGGAGGTGAACGAGGGCTTTTCCCTCGGCTGCCTCGGACTGCGGCCCCGATTGTACTCGCAGATTCTCGAGGCGAGGTGGGTCGAACTCGTGGGCGACCCGGCGGGGTAACGGCTCCGCCGCAGGCGCGGCGAGCGGCGGATGTCAGTCCGCTGTTCCCCCCCGACATGGGGGCGGCTGGCACAGGCGTGGCCTCAGCGCTCGCACCGGGGAAGTTACTCCCGCGGTGGGAGGGAACAGCGGACTGACATCCGCCGCTCGCCGCGCCTGCGGCGAAGCTCCCCCCGGCTCGCCTTACGCGAAGTACTCCTTGTTCGCCGCGTACTCGCGCTCGACGATCGGCACGCGGGCGTCGTCCACGATCTCCTTCACGACGACCGACGGCGTCTTCTTGCGCAAGAGGCTCTCGGGCTTCAGGATCACGCGGTGGTTCAGCACCGGCTGCGCCATCCGCTTCACGTCGTCGGGGATCACGAAGTCGCGGCCCTGCAAGGCCGCGAGCGCCTGCGAGCAGCGGAACATCGCGATCGACGCCCGCGGGCTGCCGCCCAGCGTCACGTCCTCGTGCTCGCGGCTGCCGTGGACGATGTCCAGCACATAGCGCTTCACCTTCTCATCGACGTGGACCTCGCGCACCGCGTCCTGGCAGGCGATGATGTCGGCGGCCGTGACGACCGGCTGCAAGTCGTCGATCGGGTGGCCGCGCTGCAAGCGCGTCAGCATCCGCGACTCCTCCTCGTAACTCGGGTAGCCGAGGCTCAATTTCACCAGGAAGCGGTCGAGTTGCGCCTCCGGCAGCGGGAAGGTGCCCTCCTGATCGACGGGGTTCTGCGTGGCGATTACCAGGAACGGCGGCTTCAAGACGTAGGTTTGGCCATCGACGCTGACGCGGCGCTCGCCCATCGCTTCGAGCAGCGCGGCCTGGGTGCGCGGGGTCGCCCGGTTGATCTCGTCGGTCAGCAGGGTTTGCGCGAAAACGGGGCCGGGGCGGAACTCGAACTCCGTCGTCTTCTGGTTGAAGATCGACACGCCGGTCACGTCCGAGGGCAGCAGGTCCGGGGTACACTGGAGCCGCTTGAAGGTGCAGCCGACGCTGCGGGCCAGCGCGCGGGCGAACATCGTCTTGGCGACGCCGGGCACGTCCTCGAGCAGAACGTGGCCTTCGCAGAGGTACGCGGCCATCGCCAGGGCCAGTTGCGGCCGCTTGCCGATGATGACCTTTTCCATGTTGGCGACGACCTTCGCCACCGTCGCCGCCACGTCGATCGCCATACGGCCTCGCTCCCTTGGGTGTGCCCGACACGATACGGATGCCGCCGGCCGGTACAATGACCACCCGACCCCCCAATGACCCGAGCGAGACGCCGCCGATGTCGCCCCGTTCCCGTTGGCTCCTGCTGGCGACCCTGACCGCCGCCGGGTGTAGCCCGTCGCCCACGCCGACCCCCGCGGGCGGGGAGAAGCCGCCGGCCGCGGCGCTGACGCGCGGGCAGCCGAAGAAGGTCACGCTGACGTGGGCCGTCGAGCAGCCGGGGACCGTGCAGGCGTTCGAGACGACTCCCCTCGTGGCCAAGCTGCCCGGCTACGTCAAGCGGCTGACGAAAGACCTGGGCGACCGCGTCGCCGCCGGGGAAGTCGTGGCCGTCATCGAGATCCCGGAGCTGGAGCGCGAAGCCGAGTCGAAGGCGGCCGCGGTCGCCGTGGCCGACGCCGAGGTCGAGCAGTCGCGTAGCAGCGTCGGCGTCGCCGCGGGGATGGTCGCGTCCGCCGAGGCGACGGTGCTCGAAGTCAAGGCCGGGCAGTCGCGCGTCCAGGCCGACTACGAGCGCTGGGAGTCGGAGGCGAAGCGCATCGAGACGATGGTGAGCCAGAAGGTGATCGACGCGCAGACCCTCGACGAGACGCGCAAGCAGTTCCGCAGCGCCGCCGCCGGCCGCGACGAACTCGCCGCCAAGGTGAACTCGGCGCAAGTGATGGTCCGCGAGGCGGCCGCCCGCCGAGTCCGCGCCGAGGCCGACCTGAAGGCGAGTCAGGCCCGCCGGCTGATGGCCGACGCCGAGGCGAAGCGGGTCGGCGCGATGCTCGACTACTGCCAGGTCAAGGCCCCCTACGCGGGCGTCGTGACGGGCCGCTACGTCCACACGGGGCACTTCCTGCAGCCGGGGGCCAACCGCGCCGAGACCCTGTTCACCGTCGCCCGGCTCGACACCGTGCGCGTCTTCGTCGAGGTGCCCGAGTCCGCCGCGGCGCAGGCCAACCCCGGCGCGAAGGTGACCGTCCGCTTCCCCGGCCTGGGCCACGCCGAGGTCGCCGGCACGGTCACGCGCACCGCCGGGGTGCTGAACGCCGACACCCGGACCTTGCGCACCGAGATCGACCTGCCCAACCCCGACGGTAAGCTCCGCCCCGGCGGCTACGCGGTCGTCCGCCTGGGCGCGACGGCCGTGGACGCGCTGGTCGTGCCGCCGGCGGCCGTGCTGTTCGCCGACGAGACGGCGTACGTCTACGCGGTGGTCGAGGGCAAGGCGGTGAAGATGCGCGTGCAGGTCGGCCGCAACGCCCCGGAGGGCGTGCAACTGCTCGGCTGGAAGCGCGCGACGGTGAACGCCGGCGAGTTCACGCCCGTGACGGAGGCCGACACGGTGGTGACGAGCAACCTGGGGTCGGTCACCGACGGCCAGGCGGTGGAATAGTCCAAAAACCACTTGACCGCAGAGGGCACAAGAGGGCACATGAGGAAGGCAAAATCGAAGAGAGCTAAAGCCGAGAGAGTTTCCCGCGCGGCCCGATCGCAGCGTTGGCAGCCTGTGGCGGTGTGGTTTTAGCACGGTTTGGTGTCTTTCTCGCCTTTGGCTTTCTCATGTGCTCTCATGTGCCCTCTGCGGTGAAATGGTTTTCGGCCCCGCCCGCCGCGTCGTATCATGACCCGATTCTTCCCGCCGAGGCTCCGATGGCGACCCCCTCACCGCTCCCCCCCCCGCCCGCGCGGCGACTCGACTGGCCCGCCGCCGCGCTCAGCTACCTGCTCCCCGGCCTCGGCCAGGTGCTGCAGGGCCGCGTCGGCAAGGGCGTGATGTTCTTCGTGTGCCTGTACGGGCTGTTCTTCTACGGCCTCTGGATGGGCCAGCGGCTCAACGTCTGGCTGCCCGAGCCGTCGAAGCTGCCGGACATCGGCCTGCCGGTCGTCGGCCGGCTCTCGGGCACGCCCAAGGCGCTGGCGCATCGGCCGCAATTCCTGCTCCAAGCCGGCATCGGCGTCGCCGCCTGGCCGGCCGTCGCGCAGTACGTCGCCCACGACCCCGCCGCCGAGCCGGGCGCGCCGCCGGCGATCCCGTTCCTGAAGGACTACATGCTCGCCCCGAGTGAGACGAAGCTGAACGACTTGCAGCGGCCGGAGCGGACGACGTTCGACCTGGCGTGGGTGTTCACCGTCATCGCCGGGGCGCTGAACCTGCTGGTGATCTACGACGCCCTGGCCGGCCCGGTCGTCCGCGACGACGAGGAATTCCCCGCCCGCCCCGCGCCGAAGGCGGGTGCCGCGTGACGCCCTTCGCCGCGAGCATCTACTGGCACTTCCCCGTGCTGATCGTCGCGTTCGCCCTGGTCTACAGCGGCACCCACCACGACCGTTGGGACCGCATTTTGCGCGAGGCCGCCGGCTGGGTCGTGAAGATCACCGGCTTCCTCGTCGCCGTCGGCGTCGTCCTCTCCGTGCTGAGTTCGTGGCTGTAGCCCCGACCCAGACCCGTCAATCCCTTTTTCGCCGGCAGCGGGTGTTCACCCGCGCCGGGGCGGCCGCCGCGACGGCCCGCCGCCGGTGGGGTCAGGCTGCCGGGCACTTGGCACCCTCGAAACCACCTCGACAACCTCGGCATCCGGCTCGGCAACTCCAACGCCAGCGCGCCGGGGCACGTCGTCGATGAACTGCTCTGGCAGGGCGAGATCCTCCCGGCCCTACTGGCGGTCGGCGTCTCGCCGGAGTTCGTCGAGTACCTGCGGCGGGTCCACCCGGTCGCCCCGAGCCTTCGGACTCACGATCGAGCCGACGGGGCCGTGACGCCGGGTCGCCGAGGCCCCGGCGGCGTTCGGGGCCTCGGCAAGTGCGGCGCGACCGGGTCGCCCCCGTCACGACTCGACGGGGGTGACGCGGCCGGTGGCGAGGTCGTAGACCCCGCCGGCGACGACGAGTCTGCCGGCCCGCACCCGCCGCGCCAGCACCGGCGACGACTCGCGCAGCACGTCGATCTGGTTGCGGACGTTCTCGCGCACCGCTGCCGGCACGTCGCCCTTGGCCGCGCGGACGGCCGGGCGGAGGTGGTAGAACAGCGAGCTGATCTGCCCCGGCACCTCGTCGCCCTTGACCGCCGCGGTGACCGCCCCGCACTCGGTGTGGCCGAGGACGAAGAGTACTTTGGCCCCGAGGATTTCGGCCGCGAATTCGAGGCTGCCGGCGATCTCCGGCGTCGAGACGTTGCCGGCGATGCGCGTGACGAACAGGTCGCCGAAGCCCTGGTCGAAGACGATCTCGACCGGCACGCGGCTGTCGGCGCAGCCCAGGAACGCCGCGAACGGCTTCTGGAGCGGCGCGACCTCCTTGAGCCTAGCCAGGTCGCGGTTCGGCGCGGCCGGCGTCCCGGCGGCGAACCGGCCGTTGCCGGCGTACAGCAGCGCCAGCGCGTCCGCCGGGCTGAGGTCGGCGAGGTCAGGGGGTGTCCGGAGGTCGGGCGTCATGGGGTCTCGCGGGGGCAAGGGGTACGAAAAAAGGCCGGAGACCCGCCCCCCAGGCCGTCAGCGGTGGGGGGCGATTCTCCGGCCTAGCTCCGCCCCGGCGTTCTGGTCCGGGTCGGCAGTCAGCGTTTCCGATCGGTCCGTTCGTCGCGACCGGCCGGTGCCGTCCGCTTCGCCCAGTCCGTCACCATTTCGATACCACGCCCCCGGCACCGTGTCAAGAGGCCGGCGGCGGCGGAATCAGCCGACGGCCAGCGCGGGCCGGCCCTCCAGCGTAAAGACGATGACGCGCTCGCCGGTGCGGGTGCTGATGTCGGTGTGCAGGCTGCGCACCGGGACGCCGACGATCTCCTGGATGGCGGCGCACAGGATGGTCGCCCCGCTCTCGATGAGCTGCTGGCGGACCTGCTTGATGAGGTCGCGGCCGCGGTGCGGGTCGGGGTCGGCGGCCAGCTTACGCTCGGCCGGCGTGAGCACGTCCTTGAGCCGCACCAGCACCATGTCGTCCACCAAGTAGGCCCGCGCGTCGAGCGGCCCGCGGCCCATGTACTCCTTCTCGAAGCGCCCGACCGCCTGGCTGACCTCGTCCTGCATTGCTCCCTTCGTCGTCCGCGGCATGGCCCGTTCGCTCCGTGTCGTGAGGGGTGAGGTCGCTTCGCAACGCCGGCCGCGTCACTCGGCGACGGTCACGTACACCTTCAGCGCCTCTTTCTCCTCCAACAGCCCCATCATCTGCCGGTAGTTGTCGAGGCCTTCGACGGGGTGCGTCAGGATGCGCTGGGTGACGCCGGGGTACGTCAGTTCGCCGTGCGACAGGGCCTGGATGCCCAACTCGAAGTGCCGGCGGTTGCCGTTGACGCTGCCCACGAGCAGCTTGTTGCCGAGGACCCATTCGAGGTTGATTTTGGCCCCGTCCACGCTCACCTCGTGCGACCCGCCGGTGATGCTGGTCCAGACCAAGGCCCCGTTGATCGCCAGCACCTCCATCGAGCGGAAGCAGGCCTCGGCGTTGCCGGTCGCCTCGAAGATGAGGTCCGGCTTGCCGACCGCCCGCGCCAACTCCGCCATCGAGGTTTGCTTGGTGCTCACGTAGGTGGCCCCGTAGGCGTCCACGAGTTCGGCCTTCAGGTGCGGGGCCGGCTTGGTGGCCAGGGTGTAGACCTCCAGCCCCCGCAGCCGCAGCATCATCGTGGCGAGCAGGCCGATCTGGCCGGCCCCCAGCACGAACGCCACCCGCGGGTTCCAGACCTGCAACCGCGTCTGGGCCAAGTACGCCTGCTCGATCGCCTTGGCGCACACGCTCGCCGGCTCGGCCAGCACGCCGACGTGCCGCAAGCCCTGCGGCACTTTCACGACGTATTCGGCGTCATCGACGAACTGCTCGGTCATGTAGCCGTGGCACAGGTTGATGCCGCGCTCGTAGTACGTCTCCTCGCCGGTCACGTCGTTGCGGCCGATCAGGTCCTGGATCGACTTGCCCGGCCGGCGCACAGTACAGCTCACGTAGTCGCCCGGCTTGACTTCGGTCACCTTGGCCCCGACGGCGAGTACGCGGCCGAAGCACTCGTGGCCAATGACGAGGTAGTCGCCGCCGGGCGGGGCGTTGCCGTAGAGCGCCTCGTTGATCTCGCGGTCGGTGGCGTCCACGCCCACTTGTAGGCTCTCGACGAGCACGCCCCGCCCCTCCGGGACGCGGCAGACGTGCGGGTGCGGCTGGGTGTCGAGGGCCGGGGCGGCGACCTCCCGCAGGTGGACGCTGTTCGGCTTGCCGGGCAGGACGGCGACGGCTTTCATGGCGGGTACTCCGGTCGGGGGCGTGCGGCGGCTCGCCACCGTTGTACGGCTGGCCCGCGGGGGCGTCTCGGCGGCCGCCCGCCCCGCGGCACTCGGGCGGGGCCGAGTGCGGGCCGGGACGCCCGCCGCCGGACGCCTACCCGACGTAGACGCCGAGCGCGTCGAGGCTGCCGAAGTCGTGGGACACGACCGGCTTGCCGGGGGCGAGCAGCGCCGACCCGAGGTACGAGACGACCCTCGCCCCCGACGCCGTCGGGAAATCGACGACCAGGTCGGCGCGGGTGTCGCCGTCCAGGTCCTTGACGGCCACGGACACGCCGCCGCGGTCGGTGCTGTCGCCGGCGAAGAAGTTGGCCAGGGGGGTGAGCTTGTCGTCCTTGGTCGCCGGGAGCAAGGCCCCGTTGGCGACCATCACCCGCGGCCCGCCGGTCGGCCCGCCGCCGAAGACCAGGTCGCCGAGCCCGTCGCCGTTCACGTCGCCGACCGAGACGAACACCCCCTCGCGCAGCGTGGACTCGAAGGCGAAGAAGTCGCCGACGAGCCGGGCGGGCGTCCGCCCCGGCCGCAGGGTCGCCCCGTCGAACACCGCCACCCGCGGGCCGCCGCCGGACCCGGCCGCGACCACCAGGTCCGCCAGCCCGTCGCCGGTGATGTCGCCCAGCGTCACCCGCGCGCCGCCGCGGAAGTTGATGTCGTCGATCCCGAAGTAGTCGGCCAGGACCAAGCCCGTCCGCCCGCTGTAGACGACGACGCGCCCGCCGCCGGTGGCGTCGGCGGCGACGGCCACGTCCGCCCGGCCGTCGCCGTCCACGTCCCCGGCGGCCACGAGCGCCCCGCCGGCGAACGTCGGCTCGAAGGGGAGCCAGTCGAAGGCGACCTTGCCGGTGACGCCGTCGATCACGACCACGCGGTCCCGGACGCCCGGCCCCGAGGCGTGGACCGCGTCCGGGACCCCGTCGCCGGTCACGTCGGCGAGGACGACGCGGCTCGTCACGCCGGGCCCGAAAGGGGCCGCGGCCACGCCCGCCGCCGTGCCGTCCGAGTTCAGGAGCGTCGCGACCGGGACGCCGGACACCGCGAACTTGGCCACGACGGCCTGCCCGGCCGGCTTCGAGGCGGCGAAGATCGAGAACGGCAGGTCGGCGGTCCCGGCCGAGTTGGTCGCCCGGACGACGCCGGCGAACGCCCCGGCCTGGGTGATCGTCCCGCTGATGACGCCGGTTGCGGGGTCGAGCGTCAGTCCGGCGGGGAGTTTCCCGGACAAAAGCGAGAACGTCGGGGCCGGCAACCCGGACGCGGTGATTGTCAGTGAGAACGGGGTGCGAACGGTCGCGACCGTCGGGAGTGCCGCGACCGTGATCGCCGGGGCTTGGGTCACCGGCGGGACGACGACCGGCGGGATCACCACCGGCGGGACGACCACCGGCGTCACCGACTGGGTCACGCTGCCCGAGCTGGGGGACGTGGTCGCGTCGCCGGCGTAGGCGACGGTGACCGTGTGGCTACCCGCCGGGATCGCGGCCGTGGACACGGCAACGCTTCCGCTGGCCTCGAGGGGCGCGGTGGCGAACGGGGCGGCCGCGCCGTCGAGCGTGAACGCGACGAGTACCCCCGGCGTGCCGCCCGCGACGCTCGCCGTGAACGTCACCGACTGCCCGGCGACGGACGGGCTGCCGGACGACGCGACGGCCGTGACCGTCGCCGCGGTCGCGACCCGCTGGCCCAGCCCGGCGTTAGCGCTCTCCAGGAAGTTGCCGGAGCCGGAGTAGGCGGCCGTAACGGTGTGCGACCCGGCGCTCAGCCCGGCGGTCGTGAAGGTCGCGACGCCCCCGGAGAGCGTCACCGGCGCTCCGGGCGTGCCGTCGATGGTGAAGGTGACCGTCCCGGTCGGCGTGCCCGCAGCCGACGACACCGTGGCCGTGAAGGTCACCGGCTGGCCGAAGCTCGACGGGTTCAGGGAACTCGCCAGGACAGTCGCCGTGCTGCCGGCGTTGACCTGCTGGCGGACGGCCGCGCCCGCGCTCGGCAGGAAATCGCCGGCCCCGGAGTAGGCGGCGGTGACCGTGTGAGGCCCTGCGCTCAGCCCGACGGTCGTCACACTCGCCACGCCGCCGGTGAGCGTCGCCGGGGCCACGGCCACGCCGTCGATGGTGAAGGTGACCGCCCCGGTCGGCGTGCCGGCGTCCGACGACACCGTTGCCGTGAACGTCACCGGCTGGCCGAAGGTGGACGGGCTGCCGGACGTGGTCACGGCCGTCGTCGTGGTGGCGTTGACCTGTTGGCTGACGACCGTGATGGCGCTGGCCGCGAAGTCCCCGGAGCCGTTGTAGCCGGCGGTGACGGTGTGCGGGCCGGCGCTCAGCCTGCCGGTCGCCACGCTCGCCAAGCCGCGGACCAGCGTCACCGGGGCGACGGCCGTGCCGTCGATGGTGAAGGTGACCGTGCCGGTCGGCGTGCCCGCGGTCGACAACACCGTCGCCGTGAAGGTCACCGACTGGCCGAAGAGCGACGGGTTGCCCGAACCCGTCACGGCTGTGACGGTCGGGACGTTCACCTGCTGCGTGACGGCCGAACTCGCACTCGCCGTGTAGACCGGGGCGGAACCTTGGCTGAAGCCGCTGTAGGTCGCCGTGACGGCGTTCGGCCCCGGCGGCAGGGTCGCCGTGAGCGAGGCGACGCCGTTGACGAGCGTGACCGGGCTGCCGATTTGCGCCGCGCCGTTGAAGAAGGTCACCGTCCCCTGGAATGGCGATGTCCCCAGAGTGGCGGGCGTGACGGTTGCGGTGAAGCTCAAGGTGAAACCGAAGATCGACGGCGACCCGGAGGTCGTCAGGGCGGTCGTCGTGGCGATCGGGTTCTGGGCCTCGAACGCGCCGATGTCGCTGGCGGCGTTGACGACGCGGGCGAAGCCGGGGCCGCGCTGGTCGGTCGTCTGCGTGCCGAGCAGCGTGTCGTCGCCGGCGTCGAGGGCGATCGAGCCGGGCAGCAGGGCGACCGTCGAGGTCGTGCCGCCGTTGTTCTGGGCCGGCCCGAGGTTCAGTTGCGCGGCCGTGACGCCGGTCACGTCGCCGGCGGCCGCGAAGCCGGTCGCGCTGCCGGCGTTGGCGATCAGGTTGTGGCCGACGCTCGTGAAGGTGCCGAAGGCGTCGGGGTCGGTCGCCGCGGTGTTGAGCGCGAGGATGCTGTTGCCGACGGACTGCAAGTCGGCGGTGGGGACGAACGCGCCGGCGGTGACGCCCCCCGCGAAGTAGCCGCCGCCCACGGCCTGGCCGGACGCGGTCGCGGACGCGGTGCCGGCGGTGCCGCCGTTGGTGCCGACGCCGCCCGAAGCCCCGGCCCCGCCGACGAGCGTGTTGTTCGCGACGGTGACGTTGGTGACCGTCGCCGGGGTGCGGCTGCTGAAGACGCCGCCGCCGGCGGCGTTGCCGGCCCGGCCGGCGTCCCCCCCGTTGGCGGCCCCCACGCCCCCGCCGGCGTTGCCGCCCTGGCCCGCGCGCCCAGAGGTGGCGGTCGAGTCGGCGATCGTCACGTCCGTGAGCGTTGTCGGGTTGCCGGCCGTGACGTAGAGGGCACCGCCGAAGGTGTCGCCGCCGCCCGTGCCGACGCCGCCCGCCCCCCCAGGGCCTGTCCCCCCCGCGCCGCCGTCGCCGCCCGTGCCGCCGCCGCCGCCAGTCGCGACGTTGCCGATGAGGGCGCTGTTCGTGACGCTCAGTCGCGACACGGACAGCCCGACCCCGCCGCCGTACGTCGTATTCGTGCCGGTCCCGCCCGCCCCGCCCCGCCCGCCGCTGGCGGTGCCGTCGCCGCCGTTGCCGCCCGCGCCTCGGGCGGCCCCGGCGAGCGTGTTGAAGCTCACGTCGCTGCCCGAAAGGGTGACGGTCGAGGTGGACGAGATGGAGCCGATGCCGCCGCCCCAGGACGAGAACGCCCGCCCGCCGTTGCCGCCGGCCCCGCCGTTGCCGGCGCTACCGGTGCCGCCCGCGCCGCCGCGCCCTGGGGTCGTGCCGGCGGAGGAGTTGCGGGTCACTGGGCTGTTTGTGAGGGCGAGGTTGCCGCCGCTCAGGTTGATCCCGCCGCCCCAGGAGGAGCCGCCGCCGCCGCCGCCGCCGCCCCCCCCGCCGGTGCCGCCCGCCCCGCCCGCGCCGCCGTCCCCGGCGACGCCCCCCGTCAGGGTGTTCGACATGACGGGGCTGTCCGTGACGGTCAAGCCGGTGGTGGTCGTCGTGGCCTCCTGATAGATGCCGCCGCCCCAGAGGGTACTCGCGAAGCCGCCGGAGCCGCCCGCGCCGCCCGTGCCGAGGACGGTCGCGGTGCCGCCGGCCCCGCCCGCGCCCCCGCCGCCGCCGAAGCTTGCGTTGGCGGTGACGGGGCTGGACGCGATCACGCCGGTCGTCGGCCTCACCCCGTAGTTCTGGAGTCGCTTCGTGGAGATGCCCCCGCCCAACGTCTCGCCGCCGAAGCCGCCGCCGCCTCCTTTACCGCCGTTGCCGGTGGCGGTCGCATTGCCGCCCGCCCCGCCCGCCCGGCCGGTGCCGCCGAACAGTTGGTTGCCGGTGACCGGGCTGTCGGTCAGGGAGTAGCCCAGGGCACCCGAGAGTTGGACGCCGCCGCCATACGCCGAGCCGCCGCGGCCGCCGGCCCCGCCGCCGCCCCCGCCGGTGGACCCGCTCCCGCCGGCCTCGCTCACGCCCCCGGAGCCGCCGCGGACGACGTTACCGGTGACGGGCGTGTTGGTGAGGGTCAGCGTACTCGGCCCGCCCCGGCTGGCCTCGTAAACCGAGACGCCGCCGCCCCAGGCGCTGGACCCGTTGCCGCCGGAGCCGCCGCCGCCGCCGAAGCCCGCGGCCGCGTTGCCGCCGCCGCCGCCGCCGCCGCCGAAGCCCCCGGCCGCCGTGTTGCCCACGAACCCGCCGCCCGTGAACGACAGGGCGTTGACGGCGGCGTGGGTGGACTTACCCAGGTAGGAAACCCCACCACCCCAGCCGGAGCCGCTCCTGGCGGAGTTGCCGCCGTTGCCGCCGTTGCCGCCCGCGGGGAGGCCGTCGCCGCCGCGGCCGCCCGCGCCGCTGCGGCCGCCGAGGGACTGGTTATTCGCGAAGGTCGCGTCGGTGGCGGTGAGGCCGGCCGTGGCGTCGCCGAGGAAGACGCCGCCGCCGTAGCTGGTCGCGCCCGAGCCGCCCAAGCCGCCGCCCCCGCTGACCTGGCCCACCCCGCCGGCCCCGCCGAGGCCGCCCCCGCCGCCGAGCGCGGCGTTGTCTTGGAACAGCGTACCGGACAGGGTGAGCTTGCCGGCCGAGACCGCCACGCCGCCGCCGAACGCGGTGCCGCTGCCCTGCGCGTTCGCGCCCGCCCCGCCCGCGCCCGCAGCCCCCGAGACGCCCGCCGCCCCCGGCCCGCCGCCGGCCGCCCCCCGCCCGCCCGCGCCGCCGGCCCCGGCCGCCGCGGTGTTGCCGGTGAACGAGCCGCCGGTCACGGTCGTGTCGCCCGCGGTGCCGGCCACGGACACGGCCCCGCCGGTCGCCTTCGCGCTGGCCCCGCCGGGGCGGCCGCGGCCGCCGGCCCCGCCGTTGGTGTCGGAGAACCCGGCCCCGCCGTCCCCGCCGTCCCCGCCGGCCCCGCCGGCCCCGCTCGCCGCGATGTTGTCCGCGAAGGTCGAGCCGGCGATCGACAGGCCCCCGGCGGTGGTGACGACCGCGCCCCCGCTGCCGGCCCCCGCCGCGCCCCCGCTGCCGCCGAACCCGCCCGCGTCCCCCGGCCCCATACCGGGGAGGCCGTTGCCGCCGGCCCCGCCCGCGCCGCCGCCGGCGGAGTTCGTGGAGAAGGCGGTCGCCGCGATCGCCAGTCCGCCCTTGCCGGCGCTGAAGATGCCCCCGCCGCTGCCGGGGCCGCCGGCCCCGCCGACCCCCCCGCCCAGGGACGAGGCCGTCCCCGAGGTGCCGGCCGCGCCGGCACCGCCCCGCACGAAGTTATTGCCGAAGCTGCTGCCGTTGCGGACGGTCAAGGTCGCGGTCGGGGCGCTGAACAGGCCGCCGCCGAAGGCCGCGCCGCCGTCGCCGCCGTTGCCGCCGGTGGGCACCCCGCCCGCGCCGCCGAAGGCGGAGTTGCCGGTCACGGCCGTGCCGTCGAGGACCAGCGTCGCCCCGCCGTCGTTGTAGATGCCGCCGCCGGACGCCGTGCCGCCGGGGCCGCCGGCCCCCGGCGTGCCGGCGACCGAGCCGCCCGAGACGCGGGCCTCGACGAGCGTCAAGGCCCCGGAGTTGAAGATGCCGCCGCCCTGGTTGCCCCGCACCGCGGAGGGCGTCGGCGAGCCGGTCCCGCCGCCGATCGTCAGCGACGAGATCGTGACAGTGGCCATCGGCGACGTGACGTGGAAGACCCGGCTGGAGGTCGCCCCACTCGAGCCGAGGATCGACAAGGCTCCCGTGCCGTTGATCGTCATATCGACGCCAATCGCCAGCTCGCCCTGCGTCAGCGTGATGGTGGACCCGGCGGCGGGGTCGAAGGTGATCGTACTGCCCGCGTCGGCGTTGGCCTGGTTGATGGCGTAGCGGATGTCGCCGGCGAGGCCCGTCCCCGTGCCCGCGTCGCCGGGGGCGTTCACGAGGTACGCCGACGGGACGATGCGGTCGTCGAGCTGTTCGAGGCGCGGCTGGCGGCCACGCGGCCCGGCGGCCTCGGTGTGAAACGGGACGCTCGGCCGGCCGGTCAGCGAACGGAACCAGAACATGCGTGGCATGGGCGTTACACTCGGAGAGTTGGACACGGACCGACCCGCGGCGCGCGACGACCTGCGAGACCGAGCCGTGCTAAACCGAGTTTACCCTTGTTGAAATGAAAGTGGGTCGGAATCTGGGGGTTTCGCGCAACTCGTGCCGGGTCCGCGGAGGTTCCCGTGGGAGTTTTCGTGCCAGAGCGCCCAGTCGAGCCGACGGCGGACAACTACGGTCGTCGGACTGGCTCGGCTTCGGGGACCTCGCCGATCGTCGCCAGGAGCGGCCCGATCGCGTCGCGGTAGCGCTCCCAGCGGCGCACCGACCGCGCGTACAGCGGCTCGCGGACTTGCGCCATGCTCGACGTGCGGACGACCCGGCGCGTCTCGTGGAACGACAGGCAGGCCGGGTCCCAGTCGAGGCCGCACCAGCCGAGCAGCCGGCGGGCGCTGCCCTCGAGGTCGGCGACGACGGCCTCGTAATCGACTTCGAGCGTCCGCCCCGGCAGCACCGCGTGCCAGTGGTTCATCAGGCGTAGGTAGTCGCGGACGCGCTCGCCGATCGCCACCTGGTCGGACGCCCAGGGGATGTGCTTGAAGTTCGTCAGCCAGCACGACAACGCCGTGTCGCGCACGTCGCGGCGGCAGTGGACGATGCGGGCGGTCGGGAACAGCGTCGCGATGAGGCCGACCATCAGGTAGTTGTCGGGCATCTTGTCGGTGACCCGCGCCGCGGCCGGGGCCAGCCCCCGCACGCGGTCGAGGTAGCGCCGGGCGAGCGTCTCGACGCCGGCGCGGGTCAGGTCGCCGACGCACTCGACGCCGGGGAGTTGCCGCCCCGTGAGGCCCGGCAGCGACCGGTACAGGTCGCGCATGTCGTTGAGTTCGCCGGCCCCGAAGACGCGCGGGTGGCTCGCCAGGATTTGCTCGACGAGCGACGTGCCGGAGCGCGGCAGGCCGAGGACGAACACCGGCACGTCGGTGTCGAGGCCCCAGCCCCGGACGCGCACGAAGTGGTCCGCGGGGAAGGCGGCCACGATCCGATCGACGTAGGCGCGGTGCTCGAGCGGGTCGTAGGCCCGGCCGGCGCGGCGGGCGACGCCGGCGACGATGCCGTTGGCGTCGGCGGCCAACGCGGCGGCGCGGGCGGTGTCGCCGCGGGCGTCCATGACTTGCGCCAGGCCGTACTCGAGGATCGCCCGCCGCTGCGGGGTCAGGGTGCCGCGCGCCAGCGTCACCTCGGCGGCGGCAACCTCGGCCGGCTCGACCTTGTCGCGCAGGGTCATGCCGAGCGCCGACAGGGCCTCGGCGTGGTGCGGGTCGAGGTGGAGTGCGGCGCGGAACGACTCGACGGCCCCGGCCGCGTCGCCGGCCTCGGAGAGCAGCAAGCCCAGGTTGAGCCGGGCGTCGGCCGACGCGGCGGGGTCGAGGCGGACCGCCTCGCGGTAGGCGTGCCCGGCCTCGGCGAAGTCGCCGGCGTCTTGCAAAACGTAGCCGAGGGAGTTCCAGATGCGGGCGTCGCCGGGCCGCAGCCGGAGGGCCGCGCGGTAGCCGGCGGCCGCCGCCTCGGGCTGGCCCAGGTCGTAGAGCGCCGCCGCGGCCAAAGCGTGGGGGTCGGCCGCAGCCGGGTCGCACCGCGACGCCTCGGCGAAGCAGGCCAGCGCCTCGGCCGGCCGGGCGGCGTCCTTGAGCAGCCGGCCGAGTTGTGTGTGCGGTAGCGCCAACGCCGGGGCCAGGCGGATCGCCTCCTCGTAGCACGCCCGCGCCTCGTCGGCGCGGCCGACGGCGGCGAGCGTGTCGCCGTGGCCGGTCAGGGCATCCGCCAGGTCGGGCCGCAGCCGGGCCGCCTCCGCCGCGTGGGTGAGGGCCTCGTCGGGCAGGCCGAGTTCCAGCAGCAGTTGGCCGAGCTGGTGCCGCACCAGCGGGGCGTCGCCGCAGACGCGCAGGGCCTCGCGCAGGTAGGCCGCCGCCTCGTAGGGCCGGCCGGCGGCGCGCAGCAGCGCCGCGGCGTGGCGGTACGGCGTGGCCCAGCCGAAGCGCGCCGCCAGCGCCGCCTCGTACTGCGTCAACGCCTCGTCGGGCCGGCCGAGGGCTTCGAGTGCGAGGCCCAGGTTGTTCGCGGCGTCGGCGTGGCCGGGGTGCAGCCGCAACGCCTCGCGGGCTTCGACCTCGGCCCCCGCGGCGTCACCCACGGCCCGCCGCACCTCGCCGAGGTTCAGGTGGTAGCCGGCCTGGCCGGGGTTCAACTCGGCGGCTCGGCGGATCAGCCCGAGGGCTTCGGCGTGGCCCCCGCGTTGGTGGAGCACCACACCGAGGAGGTGCAGCGCGTCGGCGTGGCCGGGGGCGGCGTGCAGCAGTTGCCGGTACAGCGGCTCGGCCGCGTCGAGCCGCCCGGCCTGGTGGTGGGCGATGGCCGTTTGCAAGAGTTCGGGCATGGCAGTCACCGGGCGAGGGGGTGGGCACTGTCCGGCGGCCCGGCGGCGGCTAGTGTATCGGGGCCGCGCCGATCGGCCCCGCCCGGCCGGCGGGGCGGCCGCCGGCGGGGGGTTCGGCATGGTCCGCAGTGTGCTCGTCCTCGGCGGCGGCAGTGCCGGCTTCCTGGCGGCCCTCACGCTCAAGACGAAGCTGCCGCAGCTCGACGTGTCGGTGGTGCATTCGCGCGAGATCGGCATCATCGGCGTCGGCGAGGCGACGACGGTCGCGCTGCCCAAGCTGCTGCACGGGTACCTGAATTTCGACCCCGGCGACTTCTACCGCCGCGTCGAGACGACCTGGAAGCTCGGCATCCGCTTCCTGTGGGGGCCGCGGCCGCACTTCGACTACACCTTCGGCAGCCAGCTCGACTGGAAGTGGGCCAACCTCGGCAAGTTCAACGGCTACTACTGCGACGACTTCTCCTACGTCGATTTGCCGTCGGCGTTGATGTCGCAGAACAAGGCGTTCGCCCGCCACGCCGACGGCGGCCCGGTCCTCGGCGTCAACAACTACGCCTACCACATCGAGAACGGCAAGTTCGTCGAGTACCTGCACCAGAAGGCCGTCGAACTCGGCGTCACCGTCCGCGACGAGGCGGTTGACGAAGTCCTCGTGAGCGACGCCGGGGTTACCGGGCTGCGCGTCGCCTCGGGGGCCGTGCGGGCCGCCGACCTGTACGTCGATTGCTCGGGCTTCCGCTCCGCACTCCTTGGCAAGGCCCTCGGCGAGCCGTTCCGCAGCTTCAAGTCGTCGCTCTTGAACGACCGGGCCGTGACCGGCGGCTGGGCGCGCGGCGACGAGCCGGTGCAGCCGTACACGACGGCCGAGACGATGGACAGCGGCTGGTGTTGGCAAATCGACCACCTCGACCGCGTCAACCGCGGCTACGTCTACTCGACCGACTTCGTGAGCGACGCGGACGCCGAGGCCGAGTTCCGCCGCAAGAACCCCAAGGTCACCGGCACGCGGCTGGTGAAGTTCGTGACCGGCCGCTACGCCCGCTCGTGGGTGAAGAACGTCGTCGCGGTCGGCAACGCCGCGGGGTTCGTCGAGCCGCTGGAGTCCACCGGGTTGGCCGTGATCTGCGACGAGAGCCGGCTGCTCGCCGAAGCGCTGTCCGACTCCGACGGCGACCCGTCGCCGTCGATGGCCGCGGCGTACAACGACATCTTCGGCCGCGAGTGGGACGCGATCCGCGACTTCCTGGCGATCCACTTCAAGTTCAACACGCGGCTCGACACGCCGTACTGGCGGGCCTGCCGCGCGGACCTCGACATCGGCGACGCGGCGGGGGTGGTCGAGTTCTACCGCGAGAACGGCCCGACGCCCTTCGCCAAGACTTCGGTCCTGGGCACCAACGACATCTTCGGCATGGAGGGCTACCTGTGCCTGCTGCTCGGCCAGGGGGTGCCGTACCGCCGCCGCGCCGCGCCGTCGCCACGCGAGTGGCAACTGTGGCACGGCATCCGGGCCGAGAACCGCGTCAAGGCGTTGACGGCCGTGGGTGTCGCGGAGGCGTACCGCGCGGTGTCGGACCCGTCGTGGCGCTGGGACGCGGCCGCCTTCCGGGTGTGAACGCCGATCACGGGAGAATGCAGCGATGCCGACGGTCTACGTGGACGCCGACGCCTGCCCGGTGAAGGACGAGGTCTACCGCGTCGCCGCGCGGTACGCCGTGCCGGTGCAGGTGGTGGCCAACGCCCCGCTGAGGGTCCCGCCGAGCCTGGCGGAGCTGGTCGTCGTGCCGGGCTTCGCCGCCGCGGACGACTACATCGCCGAGCGCGCCGGTTCCGGGGACGTGGTCGTCACCGCGGACATCCCGCTCGCCGCGCGGTGCCTCGCCGCCGGGGCGCTCGCGCTCGACATGCGCGGGTTCGCGTTCTCGCCCGAGACGATCGGCGAGGCGATGGCCGTGCGCGACATGATGCGCGGCCTGCGGGCCGACGGCACGGTCGGCGGCGGCCCCCCGCCGATGGCCCCCAAGGACCGCTCGCGGTTCCTCTCGAAGCTGGACGAGTACCTCTCGGCGGTGCGCCGCAAGTACCCGCTCCCGCCCCTGCCCCGAGCCGTGCCGCCCGTGCCCGACGGGGGTTGAGGCCGTCGCCCGGCGGGCGAGTCCTTAACTCACCACGATGCCCGCCGCCGCCGCGCCGCCGAGTCGAGGTCGAAGGCCGCGACCGGGGTGCCGGGAACCAGGCTCTTGCCCAGGTAGCCGCGGACGCGGCCGCCGGCGGCGACGACCAGGTCCGCCTTCCCGTCGGCGTCGATGTCGCGGACGGTCGCCCGCGCGCCGTTGCGGTCGGCGGCGTCGCCCTGCGTGAAAGTGGCGAGTGGCGTGGGGCGGTTGGCGGTCAACTCCTTGCCGCTGAAAACCGCTACGGTCGGGCCGGCCCCGGCGTTGGGGGTCACGACGAGGTCGGCGAAGCCGTCGGCGTTGAAGTCGCCCGCGGCCACGGTCAGCCCGGTCCGCAGGGCGTTTTCGAAGGCGAAGAAGTCGCCGGCGAGCGGGGAAGTCGCCGGCGAGCGGGGCCGGCTTGCCCGCGTGCAGCGACTTGCCGTCGTAGATCGCCACGCGCGGCCCGCCGCCGGAGGCCGCGACCACCGCCAGGTCGGGCGTGCCGTCGCCGTTGATTTCCGCGAAGGCGACCCGCGCCCCGCCGCGGAAGCTGCTGTCCTCGATGCCGAAGAAATCGACGATCGGCCTGCCGGTCGCCCCGTCGAGGGCGCGGACGCGCGGGCCGCCGCCGCCCTCGGGGGTGATGACCACGTCAGCCACGCCGTCGCCGTTGACGTCGGCCGCGGCCACGTTGACGCCGGCGGTGAAGCTCGGCTCGAACGCCTCGAAGCTGCGGATCACTTTGCCGGTCGCCGCGTCGATCAGGACGACCTGCGACGCCGCGCCCGGCCCCGTGGCCACGAAGACGACGCCGTAGGCCGCCGCGGTGCGCACCTCGCCGGTGAAGCCGGGGAACGGGTTGGCGGCCGTCTCGGTGCCGTCATCGCGCACCAGCGCGACGCCGCCGGCACCGGTCGAGAACGCCCGCGGCGCGACTAAGTGACTGTCCCATAAGGGGGGTCAGGCGGCCTGTCGGTAGTGGAACTCTGCATCCCCGCCCTTCGGTTGGAGTCGGTTCAGCATGAGGTGGATC